>DASPUY010000215.1:0-22413 GCA_035622655.1 Polyangiaceae bacterium | reverse complement strand
CAGACCCGGTTCGCGGCGTGGATCAGCGCGCCGGCGGTCTCGAACTCGGCGAGTACGAGCGCCGGCGCGCGGCGTACGGGCGCGGGAAGCCGCTCTTCCATGGATCACTCCGCTCCTGGCGCCAGCGCGCCCTGAATCGCGGCGTCGGAGACCTCGTGTCGCACACCGTGACCCGCTTCGTGCGCGAGATGGGGGTCGGCCTCGCGCATCGTGCCTTTGACCTCGGCCATGGCGACCATCGGCAGCCACCGCATGAAGAGGAGAAAGAGCGTGAAGAAGATGCCGATCGTTCCGGTGAACGTGCCGATGTCGATGATCGTCGGCCTGTAGTAGCCCCACGCGCTGGGCAAGAAATCGCGATTGAGCGACGACACGATGATGACGAACCGCTCGAACCACATTCCGATGTTGATGAGGATCGACACCACGAACATCACCGGGATGCTCGTCCGCAACCGTTTGGACCAGTAGAGCTGGGGCACGAGGACGTTGCAGCCGACCATCCACACCCACGCCCACCAGTACGGACCGGTCGGACGGTTCTTGAGAAAATGGGCCATCTCGTACTGGTTGCCGGAATACCAGGCGATGAAAAACTCCATCGCGTACGCGTACCCGACGAGCATCGACGTCAGGAGGAGGAACTTGTTCATCAGCTCCAGGTGGCGCATGAGCACGACCCGCTGCAGCTTGAACACCGACCTCGCGATGAGAAGCACGGTCTCGACCATCGCGAAGCCGCTGAAGATCGCGCCGGCGACGAAGTACGGCGGGAATATCGTCGTGTGCCAGCCGGGAATCACGCTCGTCGCGAAGTCCATCGAGACCACGCTGTGAACGCTGAGCACGAGCGGCGTCGAGATGGCGGCGAGGATCAGATACGCGCGCTCGTAGTTCTGCCAATGCCTGTTGCTGCCCCTCCAGCCCAGCGCCAGAAACCCGTAGATGCGCTGGCGCCACTTGTCCGTCGACCGGTCGCGCAGCGTGGCCAGGTCGGGAATGAGCCCGGTGTACCAAAAGAGCAACGACACCGTGAAGTAGGTCCCGACGGCGAACACGTCCCAGAGCAACGGCGACTTGAAATTCGGCCAGATGCTCATCTGGTTGGGCAGCGGAAAGACGTAGAAAAGAAGCCAGGGGCGGCCGACGTGGATCCCGGGGAAAATGAGCGCGCAGATGACGGCGAAGATGGTCATCGCCTCGGCGAAGCGGTTGATCGCCGTGCGCCACCGCTGACGGAAGATGAAGAGAATTGCGCTGATCAGCGTCCCGGCATGACCGATACCGACCCACCAGACGAAGTTGGTGATGTCCCAGGCCCAGTAGACGGGGGACGAGTTTCCCCACACGCCTACTCCCCGCCAGAAAAGGTACGAGACGCAGATCACGAAGATGCCCGTGAACGAAAGCGCGACGAGAAAACAGATCCACCAACCCCGCGGCGCGCGCGTCTCCGTCACACGCGCGATGTCGTGCGTCACATCGCGCATCCGGCTGCCGGGCTGGACGAGCGGCGCCTCGTCGAGCGCCGTCAGCGGCTCCCAGTACGCCATCAGATCATCTCCGGGTTCGGGTTGCGGATCTTGCCGAGATACGTCGTGCGGGGGCGAGTCCCGACCTCCGCCAGGAGGCCGAAGCGGCGATCGGTCCGAGATGCCGTCGTTACTTTGCTTCTCGGATCGTTGACGTCTCCGAAGACGATCGCGTCGGCGGGACACGTCTGCTGACAGGCCGTCTTGATCTCGCCGTCGCGCAGTTCCCTCAGCTCGCGCTTGGCGCGGATCTTCGCCGACTGGATGCGCTGCACACAGTAGGTGCATTTCTCCATCACGCCGCGAAACCGCACCGTGACGTTCGGGTTGTGCTGCATCTGCAGCGTCTCGGGCAAGCCTCCCGTGGCCTTCCAGACCGAGTCGTTGTGCCAGTTCAGATAGTTGAACCGGCGCACCTTGTAAGGACAGTTGTTGGCACAGTACCGCGTCCCGATGCACCGGTTGT
The DNA here is from genome assembly GCA_035622655.1 of Polyangiaceae bacterium. Classification (GTDB taxonomy): domain Bacteria; phylum Myxococcota_A; class Polyangia; order Polyangiales; family Polyangiaceae; genus Palsa-1150. The sequence goes on along the minus strand of DASPUY010000215.1, from coordinate 20,415 downwards.
AAGCCATCTCGTTGAGACCTTCCGGACCGTGGGTCGTCGCGTTGACGGGACAGACGTTCTCACAAGGAGCCTCCTCGCAGTGCATGCACATGACCGGCTCGTTGACGACGAGCGGATCGGCGGCCGTGGCGCCGAGCTTCGGATCCTCCACCCAGTAACGATCGATGCGCAGCCAGTGCATCTGGCGGCCGCGCCATATTTCCGTCTTGCCCACCACGGGCACGTTGTTTTCGGCCATGCAGGCGACGACGCAGGCTGCACAGCCCGTGCACGCGTTCAAGTCGATCGACATCCCCCACTGATGGCCCTTGCTGTAATCCGCTTGCGACCAGAGCGGCAGAGCGCGCTGGGGGGGCGTATCGAGCTGTGCGAAATTCGGCTTGACGCGGTATTCGGCGAGCGTCGTCTCGTGCGCGATGGGTCGACTCTCGGTCGAATCGTGCTCCTGCGTCTGGGCGAAGAAATAGGGGTCGTCGCCCGATTTGGACACGCGCGCTCCCACGGCGAAACCCAGCGCGGACGCGGTTCGCAGAGGGTAGACGTCGAAGCCGCGCAGGTTACCGATGCGGCCGGCCTTTCGCCGCCCCCAGCCGAGCGTCAGGCCAACCGAGTGTTCCGCCTGCCCAGGCACGATCCACACGCCGGCCGTGATCGACCGATCTCCGAGCGCGATGCGGACGACGTCTTTCTTCGCGAGACCGAGCGCCTTGGCCGTCGCGGGGGACACCAGGGCCGCGTTGTCCCAGACCAGCTTGGTGACCGGATCCGGCGTCTCCTGCAGCCAGGTGTTGTTGGCTTCGGACCCATCGACCATCTTCGGACAGGGGGCGAAGGTGATCTCGAGCGCTTCGGGCCCCACGCGCGGCGGCGCCACCCGCCTGTCGATGGCGCCGGCCACGTCGGCGAACCTCACGGCGTCCGCCTTGGACGGGGGCTTGGCACGCGTCAAGAGTCCCGACGACAGGGCGCGGTGCCACTCGCGGTCGACCGCCCATTGTCCGAGGGACAGCGACTTGCCGTGCGCATCGTGGCAAGCCGCGTTGGTCCCCACGAAGGGACCGCACTCGAGCTGGTGAGCTTCGAGCACCTCTGCGAGGACCGTCGTTCGAACGGCGTCGTACCCGGTCTTCTCCGGCGCGTTGGCCATCAGCGCGAGAAGCTCGATGTCGCTCCGGCCCCCGTAAAGAGGCGCGATGAGCGGCTGCTGCACGCTCACCGTCCCGTCGAGCGAGCGTGCATCGCCCCACGACTCGAAACAGTGGGCACGCGGAACGTGCCAGGTGCACTTTTCGCTCGTCTCGTCGAAGTGAAGCGACGCGTGAACCGTGAGCGGGACCTTGCCCAGCTTCTCGCCGAGGGCCACGTCCGCGGGCGCGTCGTAGACGGGGTTTCCGCCGAGGATGATCAGCGCGTCCACCTTGCCCGCGTCGATGGCGTCCGCCAGCGCTTTGACGTCGGATGCTGCATCGAGCTCGTCCGGATCCGTCACGGGCACGAAATGAACGACGGAGTCGAACGCGCCGAGGGCGAGGTTGAGGGCATGCACGAGTGCATGAAGACGCGGCGGCTGACGTGAGCCGACCACGATGACGGCGTTGCGCCGGTTCGCGGCAAGGTCCTTCGCGACCGCCGAGAGCCACTGGGGCGGAATGTCGTCCGCGTTCGCCTGCTTGCGAACGCTCGGCTCGAGATCGGCGCTCAGGACGACGCCCTGTTTCTCCAGCTCGACGGCGAGCGCATAGGTGTACCGTTCGACGTCGGTCGCGGGGAGGCGCAACCGATGGTCGGCGTTGGCGCCCGTGGTCGTCGGCGACGGCTCCACGACGTAGAGCCGAGTCATCGGATCCTTGGTCGCGTCTTTGTCCTTGGACGAGCGAAGGAGCCGCCCCGCGGAGAATTGCCTGGTCGCGCGCACGTTGCCCGACTCGGTCTGAAGGAAATCGCTGTCGAGCGAAAGAATCACGTGGGCTCGGTCGTACGCGTACAGCGGAGTGACCGGCTGCCCGAACGCGATCCGGGCTCCCTCCCGGATGTTGCTGTCGGCGACCGCCGACCAGGTGTGCACGCGCGCCTTGGCGAAACGCTGAGCGAGGAGGGCGCGCATTCGGAGCACGGTCGGCGAAAGGGTCGGCGGCATCAGAACGCGCAATCGCGCTCCCTCGTCGCGCTCGAAGGTCGCCAGCCGCGCGGCGAGCTCTTTCTCGAAGTCGTCCCAGGACGAAGCGCTGCCGGACTTGCGCGGTGTCGTCGAGCGCTCGGGATCGTACAGGTCCAGAATTGACGCCTGAGCGACCAGATCGGCAGCCCCGGAGCTCGACGGCTGGCCGTCGTTTCCCTCGATTTTCGTCGGCCGCCCTTCGTGCGACTCGACGACGAGCCCGAGCGCTTCGCCCCGACGCTGAATCACCGTCGTGTAATGCGTCGGCACTCCGGGGACCACGTCCTCCGGCATCTTGGTATAGGGGACGATGCGCTCGATGGGTCGGCGGCATCCCTCGCTGCCGACGAGAGCGAACGTCGCCGCCATGGCGCCGAGCAGACCGCGGCGGCTGAAATGCCAAGCTTCATCGCTCGGCGGTGTGTCGAGGTGACCTTTGGGAAACTCCGGGGCGTTGGGCCCACCCTGCCCGGGCTCGCTCGGAGCGGCCCGCTCCTCGAGGCTTCGCCAGTACGACGGCGAGCCTTCCGCGGACTCTCGGACGGGGTACGGTGCGCGCTTGCTCATCGATGACACCCCCAGCAGTGCTCGGGCGGATCGAGGCGTCGCGGGGGATCTACATGGCCCTCGTGCGTCCACTGCATGTTCGTCATCTCCGCGACCGGCCGAATGTGCGAGCTGTCGCCCTGCTTTTGCCGGACCTCACGGTGGCATTCGAGGCACCACCCCATGCTGAGCGGCTGGACCATTCGCACCTGCTCCATCTGGTCGATGCGGCCATGGCACTCCACGCAACCGACACCCGCGGTCACGTGCACGCTGTGATCGAAGTAGACGTAATCGGGCAGCTTGTGGACGCGCACCCACTGCATCGGTGCGCCGCTCTCCCACGAAGCCCGGATCGGCGCCAGCTCGTGCGAGTCGGTCTTGACCACCTGGTGACAGTTCATGCACGTCTCCGTCGCCGGAACCATCGCGAGCGGCGCGCGTTCGACGTTGACGTGGCAATAGCGGCAGTCGAGCCCGAGCTGCCCCACGTGCAAGCGGTGCGAGTACGGGACGGGCTGCCTCGGCGAGTAGCCGACCTGGGTGAACCAGGGCGAAAAATAGTACCAGATGACGAAAGTGACTGCGACGAGCCCCAGCGTGGCGGCCGCGCCCACGAAGAGCGGCAGCTTATTGAGCGAACGAGGGAATATTTGCATGAGAAGACGGGGGGAGACGCGCGGCGCCGCCACTCCCCCGATGACGACGCGACGTGACGAGTCCGTGCAGAGGCTCCAGGAATATCGTGACGGCGAAAAAGTCTCGTGACCTCGCGCGCGCTTATACGAAATCGGCTCCGTCCCGACAACCGGATGTTTCGCGAAACTTCTGCGCGGCGGCGCCTTCGGCCGCTTTCCCGCAAGCTCCCGCAAGCTTGCTCCCACGCCAACCGCCCGGACGACGGCGAAATTTCGTCACCGACGACATCGTCCCGTCGCCGATCCGCGCTCGCTGACGCTCGAGGGCGGGCCTCCCTTTTCCGCCGCCGGCTATCGCTCCGCGAGCGAGCTCGAGGCCACGGGGTTCCCCTCGGCGTGTCGCGAAGCGATCCTATATGATCTATATGATGGCCGGTACCGAATGCCTCCGCGTCGGCTACCGCGAATCCTCATCGTCGACGACCATCCCGAGATGGCACGGAGCCTCGCGAGGCTCCTCGGCGGGGACGCCCAGGCCATCACTGCGGCGTCGGGGCCCGACGCGCTGGCGCGGATCGCCGATAGCGGACGGTTCGACCTCGTTTTCTGCGACGTGATGATGCCGGGGATGACCGGCCTCGAGCTCTTCGAGCGCGTACGGGCGATCGATCCGGCGACGGCCGCCGCATTCGTGTTCACGACCGGAGGCGTATCACCGGAGGTTCAGACCATGCTCGACGCCACCGGAGCGCGGTGTCTCCTCAAGCCGTGCGACTTCGACGACTTGAGAGGGCTGATCGCGGCGGTCCAGCGCGAGCTAGTGGACTGATCCGGCTCGAACCCCCGCCGGCGAGCGTGCGAGCGTGCAGCCTGCGCCTGCGCCGCGCGGGTGCGCCCCACACCCCGCGCGCAACTCATCGCTTGCTCAAGAGCGACACGACGTCGGTGTCGAAGCCGTGGGCGATGCTGACCAGGGTCGCGAGCGACGGATTGGTCCGGCCCGCTTCGATCCGCCGGACGTGGGCCGGTTCGATGCCGAAGCGCTCCGCCGCCTCCTCGACCGTCCATCCGGCCCCGACGCGAAGCTCGCGCACGCGGTGGCCCAGCTGCGTGGCGACACGTCGGAATCCTGCCGATTCGCGATGGTGGGCCGTCTTGGGAATGCCGTCACGGGCGGAGGCCACGATGGGCAGAGTCGTCTTCCTGTTTGATTCCGACGAGATCTTTAATGATCCTCGTCGCTTGTAGCCTACTTATGCGGTGCGCGCACAGGCGTTCGCAGGCGCCGAGCGGCCAGCTTGCCGAACAACACCGAAAACGGAGCCGGGGCGAGGCGCTTCAAACGCCAGAGCCATCGAGCGTCGGCCGTCGGAACGCAGTAGAGACGGTTCTTCTCGACGGCGTCGAGCGCGGCCTGTACGACCAGCTCCACGGGCTTGCCGCGCTCGACCAGCCGCTGCGCGGCGGCACGGTACACAGCTGCGGCAAAACGGCCGCTTCTGGCGATGTTGGAGCGAAAGAACGTCGGACAGAGGACCGTGACCCCGATACGCGTGCCCGCGAGCTCTGCGGCAAGCGTCTCGGACAGCGCGATGACGCCCGCCTTGGCCGCATTGTATGCACCCATGCTGGGCGCCGAGATGAAGCCCGCAGCGGACGCGACGTTCAAGATGTGCCCGTGACCTTGCGCTCTCAGCCTCGGGACGAACGCGTGGCAGCCGTACACAGCGCCCAGCAGATCGGTCTGTATCGTCCAGCCCCAGTCCTCGATCGCAAGCTCGCCCACCGCGCCGCCGCTGCTCACGCCGGCGTTGTTGACGAGCAGATCGAGGGGGCCTTCGCAGGCTTCGGCGAGGGCAGCGACCTCGCCGAACTGTGTCACGTCGCACGATCGCGCATGGACGCTGGCCGCACCCGAGTCCGCGGCGACCGCCGCGGTCTCTCGCACCGACGCGACATCGATGTCCGAGAGGAGCAGGTGCGCCCCGCGCGATGCGAGGCCGACCGCGAGGGCTCGACCGAACCCGCTACCAGCACCTGTGATGACGCACCTCGGAGCCTGCGGAAGCGCCATGGCATCAGCCTCGCACGAGGTTCACTTCGCCCGCCATCCAACGCTCGATGTTGCCGCGATCGTCGCGCACGACCAGCCGGCCGTCGTGGTCGATCCCACCGGCGACCCCTTCCGTTCCTCCCTCGCAGCGAACACGTCGTCCACGCAGCGCATCGGCCGCTTCGAGCCGCGCGCGCAAGAGCCGCAGCCCACGGGCCGCGAAGACATGGAGATCGCGATCGAGCGTGCCGAGCACATCGGCCAAAAGCTCCGCACGATCGGCGGGGGGGCCGCCCTCCCCGAGCAGTGCGACGGAGGTCGCGCGATCGGCGATGTCGTGCGGGAACGATCGGGTGTGCACGTTGATTCCGATTCCGACGATGACCGCCTCGACCCGGCTCCCCAGGGAGCTCGCCTCGACGAGGACGCCCGCCACTTTGCGATCGCGGGCGACAACGTCGTTCGGCCACTTGATGGAGATGGGCACGTTCGGTGCCGCGCGTGCCACGGCGTCGCGAACTGCAAGGCCCGCGATCAGCGCCAGAGGGGGAAGCTGGGCCGGCGCACACGGCAGGCGCATCAGCGTCGAAAAGAGCAGACCTTCGCCCGGAGGCGACACCCAGACGCGGCCTCGCCGCCCCCGCCCCGCAGTCTGCCGCTCGGCGACCCACGTTGCCCCGTGCGGCGCCCCGGCTTTGGCCGCACGGTGCGCCTCGTCGTTCGTCGATGTCACGGTCGCCAGTCGGAAGAGCGGACGGCCGAGGACCGAGCCGCGAGCCTCGACCAGCCCGAGCACGCGATCGAGATCGTCTACGGGCCCCGTCATGGCTCGAAATCGAGTCCGATGTCCGCCGCGAGCACCGAATGAGTCAATGCACCGACCGAGATCGCGTCGACGCCCGCGCGCGCGATCTCGGGGACGCGGTCCAGCGTCACTCCCCCGGAGACCTCGAGCAGCGCTCGCCCGCCCGTCCGCCGGACGGCCAGCTCGATCAGAGACGTCGGCATGTTGTCGAGAAGAATGATGTCGGCGCTCGCTGCAAGCGCCTCGTCCAGCTGTTCGAGGGAATCGACCTCGCACTCGATCCTGGACGTGTGGGGAGCAGCCGCGCGGACCCTCTCGATCGCCGCGCCCAACCCTCGGCAGGCCACGCGATGGTTGTCCTTGATGAGAACGGCCGCGCCGAGATCGTTGCGGTGGTTGCGCGCCCCGCCGATTCGAACGGCGTAGCGCTCGAGCGCGCGCAATCCCGGAGTCGTCTTGCGCGTGTCGGTGATGCGCGCCTTCGTCCCCGCCGGGACGGCGTCGACGTAGGCGCGCGCCGTCGAGGCGATTCCCGAGAGACGCTGGGCGAAGTTCAGCGCGACGCGTTCGCCCATCAGGATGGGCCGCGCCCGGCCCCGCACGGTCCAGAGGCGAGCACCAATGCCGACCGAGGTTCCTTCGGCCACGTGCGTCTGCACGACGAGCGACTCGTCCAGGAGCACGAACGTTCGTGCGAACACCGGCCCGCCGCATACGACCAGGGGCGCGCGTGCCACTGCATGGGCGATCGCCTGCGCGTCGGCCTCGATGCACGCTTCGGTCGTCGGATCGCCCGAGCCGAGATCTTCCTCGAGAGCGCGAACGACGGCGCGATCGATCGCGATGCTCGGCAGGTCGAACGAACCATGCAAGGCGGGGGGTCCCATAGCACGCGCATCAGTAGACTCCGTAGCCTCGCCCCAGGAGCTGCGAATAAAGGTTGCAGAATGCGTGGAACGCGACCGACGCGCCGATTCCCCCGGTGCGAGCCCGGAGCCATCCGAACACGAGAGCCGGGAAAAAGACCGCGAGCCGCGTCGGAAGCTGCACGGTCGCGACGTGCCCCAGGGCGAAAACCGCCGCCGCGGCAAGGAGCCCCGGCCCCACGCGCGCGCCCAGCACTCTCCACCGGGGCGGCCAGGCGTCGTCGAACCGGGACTGGAGATAGCCGCGATAGAACGCCTCTTCAGGGAGCGCGATGACGAGCAACTGACCGAGCGTCTCGTCGACGATTTCCCCAGGCGTCACGCTCAGGGCGAAGGCAAAGCGCGGCTGCCACCATGCGCGCCAGCCAATGAGGTACGGAACGGCGACCGCGGCCGACAGGCCGAGCGCCCAGCCGGCGGCTCCGATGGCGTCGCGGACCAGCCGGCGAACGTCGAGATGCCCGGGCAGGAGCAGACCACCGAGAGTCAGCCCGGCGCGGCGGACTCGCGCGTCGTCGTGACGCCAGACGAGCAACCACGCAGCCGCGAGAAAGACGAAGGCCACGAGGCTCGTGTGCCATGTCGGAGGCGCGACGAGGACGACGGCCCCCACGGCGAGCGTGACGTCCGCCGAAGCCCAGAGGGCCTCGGCCCAGGGGCATTCCGCGGGCGAGCCCGGCAGTGCAACGAGCCGATCCACAAGCCGATCCCCTCCCGAGGCAAGCCGGCCGTCGATCGATGGTCCCGCCTCCGAGGTCGGGCCCATCAGTTGCGGCATTCGAGGCGTGCCAGGAACGGTTCGGTATGTCCGGCTTCGACATCGAGCCAGGAAACGAGCCATTCGCCTCGGCCCAGTCCCGCCGCAATCGACGCACGTGACGGGTCACCGGCCACCTTGCCGAAGGTGGTGGGGGCGCCAACGCCGTCGCGCGAGATCGAGGCCAAGCGGACTCGACCCGCCTCGTAGAACACGACCTCGGCTTGACCGTCGGCCGAAGTGGCGATGGCCGGGTGCGCGCCGTGCGGCGCAAACCGCTTGCGCCACAGCAGCGTTCCGCGGCCCGGGTCGACGAGGGCGGCCTGGGCTCCACCTTTTTCGAGCTCGTGCCACACGAGAAAGCATGCGTCCTTGGTGCAGGCGATGGACGAGTAGTCTCCCCCGGCTTTGTCGTCGTTGACGACGAGCGTCTCTCCGAGCTCGTGCTGCCCGCGAATCGGAGCCCCCTTGTCGAGGCCGCTGCCTTGGAGCTCCGGGCCTCCCACGGGCAGTCGCATGCGCTGGACCAGAAACTGCTTATCGCGCTCGAGGGTGTAGGAGACGAAGACGTTGGTCTTGGAGACGGCGATGCTCGGGACGTCGACTTTCGCTTGCTTGCCTTTGAAGGGATCGTAGTCGGTCGCTCGTATCTCCGCTCCCTGGGGGTGCAGATCCGCGTCGAGCCTGCGGAGAAAAACGTCGTCTCCCTCGCGGTCGGCATCCGCCTGCCACGCCACCCAGAACCCGCTGCCGTCCGGCGATCGATCGATCGCTGGCCAGTACGGACCCGCCTTCGGCGCAGCGACCCCGACGCTCATGCCACCGATTCGTCCGTCGCCGTCGATCCAGCGCGCTTTCACTCCCGGCTGCCGTCCACCCTTGTCCCAGAAGAGGAGCACGACCCGATCGTCCGCCGAGAGAAGCTCGGGACGCACCGCGTAGTCGGCCTCGGGAGTCAGATCGCGGGGATTCGAGGTGGGGCGCCCTGTGGGATCCACGAGCACCGAGTAGACGTGCTCGTGCCCGGGTTGCTCATGGTCGTCCGTCCACGCCACGACCGCACCCTTCGGCGTGGGCGCAACGGTGGGTCGGCCTGCATTTCCTCCGTAACCGAGTCGTGGGTGGGATAGAGCCGCCATTCTGCACGGCCCCGAAGCCGCGGCGCCGACTTTCGCTTGATCGAACAGCGAGCGCGCCAGCGCGCCGCCGCCCGAATCCGTCGCTTCCTTGAACTTCCGCAACGCACCGTCGGCGTCGCCGGCCACGATGAGCTGTTGTCCCTCCTCGACCGAAAGCATCCATTTCGGCTGCTCGACCGGCGGCGGGGCCGCTCGGGCCGAGTCGATTGCGGAGGGCGCCGCCGTCGCCGTAGCCGTGGTCGTGGAACTTTTCATCGCCAGGATCTTGGCTCGGACCCTCGGGTAGGCGAACCAGCCGGCGGCGCCGAGCGCGGCGAGCACGAGCGTCCACGCGGCGAGGCGACCGAAGACGGATCGGCGGCGCTCGGGAACCGAGGCCCGCGGGCCCTCGGACGCCGCCGTGGGCGGAAGGTCCGTCGCACTGAGTGCGGCGTGACGAAGACCGAACAGGTCGATCGGTTCGCTCGACCGACTTGGGCCGGGGGGTGGCCCAGGGGCCACGCTCCCGACGCCACCCACGCGATCCGCGCCCGCCGAGCCGACGTCGCCGAGGGCCGCTGCCCCACGCCCGCCGTTGGGAAAAAGAGAGTGATACGCGGGCGGCGGCGTGGAGCGCGGTCCCTGGTGGGGCTCGAGCGGCGGCTGGGACGCGCCGGATGCGACGCGGGGGTCCAGGGCAGGAGGCGACGAGGACCGCGCGGCCTCGCGCAGCTGCGCGGCCACTTCGAGCTCGACCTGGCTCGGCGAGGGACCGACGTTCACGAGAGAGATGGGCGGCGTGTCGAGAGCCCGCGCCAGCTCGTCGGCCAGCTCCTTGGCCGTTTGGAAACGCTTGTTGGCATCGCGCTCGAGCGCCTTTCGGAACCATGCGTCGAAGGTGGGCGGCAGATCGGGGCGGAACTTGCTCGGCGGCGGCAGGGGCGCGGTCGCAATCGCCGCGAAGGTCATGGCGACCCCCTGGTCGGTGTTCCACACGGGTCGGCCGGTGAGGCACTCGAACGTCATGCATCCAAGCGCCCAGAGGTCCGAACGATGATCGACGGTTCCCTGCCCCTTCACCTGCTCGGGCGACATATACGCGGGCGTCCCGAAGACGGCCCCCTCGCGCGTCAGCCGCGCCGTCTTCTCGTCCGCCTCGACCGGCGAATAGAACTTCGCGAGACCGAAGTCGAGAATCTTCGCGATCTCCTCTCCGTCATCGCCCGTGCAAAGGTGAATGTTCTCGGGCTTCAGATCGCGATGCACGATGCCGATCGCGTGAGCCTTCATCAGGCCCTTGGCGACCTGGCCGATGATCCGGACCGTCGTCCGGACGTCGATGAGGCGCACGCGCGCCATGCGGTCGTAGAGTGACTCGCCCTCGAGGAGCTCCATCGCGATGAACGGTCGATCGTCCCCCAGCCGGCCGGAATCGTACACTTCCACGATGTGCGGACTCTTGACGCTGGCCGCCGCGCGAGCCTCGCGGATGAACCGCTCCACGACAATCGCGGAGCTCGCGAGCTCCGCAGCGAGTACCTTGATGGCGACCCTTTTGCCGATATCGACGTGCTCGGCCTCGTAGACCGCAGCCATCCCGCCGCGGCCCAGTTCGCGGGTGACCCGGTATTTGCCGACGAGCAGCGCGCCGACGACGATTTTGTTCTCCGGTTGAACGGCGGCCATGTAGGGAGTCCGGGGTGGCCTCGGAATTGAAACTTACGCTGTTTCCCCCCGCCGCCAAAGCCCAACCGCGCCACTCGCGTCGGAACCGCGCGTTGCTCTCGCTGTTTCGAGGCCGATTCGAGCTTTTTGGCGCTCGCGGGTCCGCGCGGCGCGTGGCGGCGCGCCGTGCGGACGGTAGGCTCGAGCGGTGACTGTTCTCGGCCGTGAGGAGACGCGCGATCGGCTTGTGATGGTGGGAGAAATTGCAGCCGAGGTTGTCCACGAGCTGCGCAACGTCCTCCAGATCATAGCCTCGAGCGCCTACGTGGTCCGGTGCGAGATCGATCGCGCGGATGCGCGCGCAGCCCGCCCCCACCTCGAGAGACTCGAGCACCATGCGCGGATCGCTCAAGGCATCGTCGACGACCTGATGGGCATTGCCCGCGGCGAGCCCCTGGCAAAGCAGGCCGTGGCAGTCTCGACACTGCTCTCCGCCGCGCGCGCCGAGATGCCTTCCGACGCGGCCCTCTGGAAGGACACGATCGAGCCTCCGTCGCTCGAGATAAGGGCGCACGCCGCTCTCTTCGCGAGGCTCCTGCGCGTCCTTTACGACAACGCCGCCAGGGCGAGCGCCCCGCGAAAACCGACCGTGGTCACCCACGCCCACGCCCAGGAGAGCGCTTTCGTGATCGACGTGGCCGACGACGGGCCGGGTGTACCGGCATCCATTGCCGCGACCGTGTTCGACCCGCTGGTGACCGGGCGGCCCGACGGGACGGGGCTTGGCCTTTCGTTCGCGCGCCGAGTCGCGCTCGCGCACGGTGGCTGCATCGCGCTCGTCGCCGACCCGGCACGCGGCGGGGCCCGATTTCGGATCGAGCTTCCTCGTCTCGGATGAGATGAGAAGCGCGGCCGCGCCCGGAGCCGCCTCCGGAGCGAGGGCAACGCGCCGGTTCGGACGCCGGGGATCGCGGTGCGGAGGACGGCAAACGGAGTCATAGTCGCCCCTGCGATGGTGCTCCCCGATCTGCCGGCAAGCGTCCCGAACGTCCCCGATACGGCGGTCCGTACGACGGGCATGCGGCCCATGCTTCTTCGAGGCGCTCGCACGCACAACCTCCAGGGTGTCGACCTGCAGCTCTTGCCGGGGCAGCTGGTGGCGGTCACGGGCCCGAGTGGCGCGGGCAAATCGTCCCTCGCCCTCGATACGTTGTACGCGGAGGGGCAGCGGCGCTTCGTCGAGAGCTTCAGCCCGTACGCCAGGCAATTTCTCGAGCGCCTGGAACGACCGCCGATGGACGAGCTCGCGCCTGTGGCGGCCACGGTCGCCGTCGATCGACGGGCGCCCGTGAAATCGAGCCGCTCGACGCTGGCGACGATGGCGGACCTCGAGCCATATCTCGCGGCTCTCTTCTCGCGTGAGGCGATTCCCATGTGCGCCGAGTGCGGGCTCGACGCGATCGAGACTTCCGCTCGTGACTCTGCGGCGCGAGCGACCGAGCAGCTGCGCGGTGCGCGAGTGCTCGTGACGTATCGGCTGGCCGCCGCCGGCGATCCCGCCCATTTCCTCGAAGTGCGCGAGAGTCTGGTCCGCGACGGATATCGGCGGCTCGTCGTCGCCGGCAAGGTGCGTGAAATCGACGAGGTGCGGCCGAGCGAAGCCGTTGCGCCGGGCGTACGGGTCGACGTGGTCGTCGATCGCCTGGCGCCGACCGGGCGGGACATCGCTCGCCTGCAGGAGGCCATCGAGGCCGCCTGGGCTCGTGGCGACGGACGCGCCGAGCTGCGTCTCGATTCGGGTGGCGAGCGTCCTCACGGCGTCCCCGAAACGACCCCGATCCGGCGAGGGCTCGCCTGCCCGCGCTGCGCACGTGGATTCGATCCGCCAAGGCCCGGCCTTTTCTCGTACAACTCCCCGCTCGGCGCATGCGATTCGTGCCGAGGCTTCGGGCGAGTCATCGCCATCGACTGGGACAAAGTGATTCCCGATCCGCGCAAGTCATTGCGCGACCGCGCCATACGGCCGTGGGGGGGGCCAAGCTCCAAGTGGGAGCGGGGCGTGCTCGAGAAGTTTTGCAAAAAGCAGCGCATCCCCTTCGATCTTCCCTGGGGAAAGCTGAGCGAACGCCACCGAGCGCTGGTCATCGACGGCGAGGGATCGTGGCACGGCGGGAAATATCCCGGCGTCCGAGCCTGGTTCGAGTGGCTCGAAACGCGAACGTACAAGATGCACGTTCGCGTGCTTCTCTCGCGGTACCGCGAGTACGCGGTCTGCGGCGCATGCCGCGGCTCCCGGCTCAACGCGACTGCCCTGGCGTACCGCGTCGCAGGGCTGGACCTGGGCTCGTGGCACGCCCTGACGGTGGGCGAGGCGTTCGCGCGGCTGCGCGCGTACGCGCCGCGGGATCCGCAAGGCAAGCGTGTTCGAGAGCAGCTCTGGTCGCGCCTTCGGTATCTCGACGCGGTCGGACTGTCGTATCTCACGCTCGACCGCCAGGCGCGCACGCTATCCGGCGGTGAAGCGCAGCGCGCCGGATTGACGACCGCGCTCGGGGCGGCCCTGACGGGCACGCTGTTCGTCCTCGACGAGCCGACCGTGGGGCTGCACGCGACCGACGTCCCCGCGCTCGGGCGCGTGATGCGCGAGCTCGCGCGCGGTGGCAACACGGTCATGGTGGTGGAGCACGAGCCCGAGATCGTCCGTGCGGCGGACCGCGTCGTCGAAATGGGCCCAGGGGCAGGACCCCACGGAGGACGCATCCTGTTCGACGGGACCCCGGCCGGACTGGCGGAACGCACCGACCTGCCGACGGGACGCGCCTGGTCGGCCCGGCGGCGATCACCGACCGGGCGACGGCATCCTTCCTCGCACCTCGAGATCCGCGGAGCCCGGGCGCACAATCTCCGGTCGGTCGACGTCCGCGTGCCGCTCGGGGTGCTCTGCGCGGTCACCGGACCGAGCGGATCGGGCAAGACTTCACTGGTCAACGACATCGTGTACCGGGCAGTCGCTCGAGCGCTCGGTGATCTTTCGGTCGACAAGCCAGGAGCGCACGACGCAGTCGTCGGAATCGATCGCCTGTCGAGGGCCGTTCTGGTGGATCAGTCACCACTCGGCCGAACTGCGCGCGGCAATCCGGCCACGTACGTCAAGGCATGGGATCGCGTGCGCGCGCGCTTCGCCGCAGAATCGGAGGCCGCCCGTCGCGGGCTGACGCCGGCCCACTTCTCGTTCAACGTGGCGGCGGGGCGCTGCGAAGAATGCGCCGGTGAAGGCTACGAGACAGTCGAGATGCAGTTTCTCGCCGACGTTCACCTTCTATGCCCCGTGTGCCAGGGCAAGCGCTTCAAGCCGGAGGTCCTCGCGGTGAAGCATGGTGGCCGATCGATCGCCGACGTCCTCGAGCTGAGCGTGGAACAGGCGTGCGCCGCTTTCGACCTTGCCAGCGCACGAGATTACGCCATTCGTCGCGCCCTCGACCCCATCCTGCGCGTCGGCCTCGGCTATCTGCCCCTCGGCCAGCCGCTCTCCACGCTTTCCGGCGGCGAGGCGCAGCGCCTCAAGCTCGCCCGCGCTCTGTCCGAAGCCGCAAAGGGCACCCTCTTCGTCGTGGACGAGCCCAGCGCGGGCTTGCACGCGCAGGACGTCGCGACCGTCGTGGACGCACTTCATTCCCTGGTCGACGAAGGCGCGAGCGTCCTGGTCGTCGACCACGATCTCGATGTGATCCGCGCCTGCGACTGGGTCATCGATCTCGGCCCGGGGGGCGGGCCCTACGGCGGCACCGTGATCGCCATGGGCACCCCCGAGGTGGTCGGCGCGAGCGACACACGCACCGGCTGGGCGTTGCGCGGCCAGGCGAGCCACGCCACCGACGTGCCGCGCCCGAGCCCCGGTCCGTCATCCATTCCGAACGGGGAGGACGGACCTTCGGCGGTGCCTGCCCGGGCTCCTTCGGCGATCGCCGTTTCGCACGCACGCGAGCACAATTTGAAGGATGTGAGCTGCGCGATTCCGCACGGGCGACTTTGTGTCGTCACGGGGCCGAGCGGATCGGGCAAATCGTCGCTCGCGTTCGACGTCGTCTTCGCCGAAGGGCAGCGCCGCTTCATGGAAACGCTGACTCCTTATGCACGCCAGTTCTTGCCGATGCTGCCGAGGCCCGACGTCGACGCGGTGACCGGTGTCCCCCCTTCGATCGCGCTCGAGCAGCGCACTGCGCGAGCGGGCGGCAGCTCGACGGTTGCAACCGTCACCGAGGTCGCCCAGTACCTGCGACTGCTCTACGCCAGAGTCGGAGAGCTTCATTGCCCTCGGTGCGACTCGGTCGTCGCCCCTCTGGCCGCCGACGCGCTGTTCGAATCGCTCAGGGGAGCACGCGACCCGGCGAACAAGACCGTCTACTCGCCCGCGGTCCGCGCGCGCAAGGGGACCTACTTCGACCTGTTCACTGCCGCGTCTCGCGCGGGCATCCAGGCAGCGCGCGTCGACGGGGCGATCGTCCACGTCGATCCGCCCCCCAAGCTCGCGAAGACCAAGGAACACACGATCGATCTCATCGTGCACTACGGCAAGCTCTCGCGTCTCGACCGCCCCACGTTCGACCGCGCTCTCGCGTGGGGCAACGGGGCGCTGCGCGTCGCCGACGGGGCGCCGAGCGCGAAGGCGAGCAGCAGTGAACGAATCCTCTCCACCGCACGGACCTGCCCGAGCTGCGGCACGGGAGTCCCCGAGCTCGACCCTCGCTGGTTCTCGTTCAATACGAAACAGGGGCAATGCGACGCGTGCCAGGGAACGGGCGTCGAGGGTGGAGCCGCCGCGCTCGACGACCCGGGACCCCGTCTGCCGTGCAACGCCTGCGGCGGATCGCGTCTGAGCGCAGTCCCGCGCGCCGTGCGGATGTTCGGCGAGACGTACTCCGAGGCGACCGCGCGCTCCGTCGCGAAGGCGCTCGTGCGAGCGCGCGAGTGGAAGTTCACCGGTGCCCAGGCCGAGATCGCCAAGGCTCCCCATGCCGAGCTTCTGCGACGGCTCGCCTTCATCGAACAGGTCGGCCTCGGATATCTCGCCCTCGACCGCCCGGCCGCCACGCTGTCCGGCGGCGAAATGCAGCGGTTGCGGCTGAGCGCCCAGCTCGGAAGCGGGCTGACTGGCGCCCTCTACGTTCTCGACGAACCGACGATCGGTCTGCACCCGCGCGACACGGCGCGGTTGCTGGGAAATCTCCGACAGCTGGCCGACATGGGCTCGACGGTGCTCGTCGTCGAGCACGACGCGGAAACGATCCGCGCAGCCGATCACGTCATCGATCTCGGTCCGGCCGGCGGACGTCTCGGCGGTACGGTGGTCGCTGCGGGGCCCTCGGCACTCGTTCTTTCCGACCCCCGATCGCCGACCGCGCAAGCGCTGCGGGAAACGGCGCGGATCCAGCGTCCGAGGCGACCGATGGCGGACGCGTGGATCGAGCTCAAGAGCGCGCGAGCAAACAACCTCAAGTCGCTCGATTTTCGGGTCCCGGTTGGACGCATGTGCGTCGTCGCGGGCGTGAGCGGGTCGGGCAAGTCCACGCTCGTACGCCACGTTTTCTATCCCGCACTGCGGCGCGCGTTGAACCTCGTCGCGCCCGACCCCGGAGCTTTCGGATCGATCTCGGGGCAGGGGGCCGTCAAGCGGGCGCTCGCCGTCGACCAGTCGCCGATCGGACGCACTCCGCGTTCGGTTCCAGCGACCTTCCTGGGCCTCTGGGACGAAGTTCGGAAGCTGTTCGCGGCACTGCCGGAAGCGAAGACGCGCGGTTTCACCCCGGCGCGTTTCTCGTTCAACACGAGCGCCGGACGCTGTGCGGAGTGCGAGGGACAAGGGACGATCGTCGCCGAGATGGCCTTCTTGCCGGACGTGGTGTCGCAATGCGAGGCGTGCGACGGCATGCGATTCGAGCCCGCCACACTCGATGTCCGTTACGCGGGCCTGTCGGCCGGCGAGGTGCTGCACCTGTCCGCGGCCGACGGCGCGCAGCTCTTCGCCAATCACCCGAAGATCGCGAGACCGCTGGCGACGCTCGAAGAGCTGGGCGTCGGCTACATCCGGATCGGGCAGGGGTCGAACACGCTCTCCGGCGGGG
This sequence comes from Polyangiaceae bacterium, assembly GCA_035622655.1. Classification (GTDB taxonomy): domain Bacteria; phylum Myxococcota_A; class Polyangia; order Polyangiales; family Polyangiaceae; genus Palsa-1150. The sequence goes on along the minus strand of DASPUY010000215.1, from coordinate 3,627 downwards.
AGGCGCAACGCCTGAAGCTTGCCGCGGAGCTCACGGCAGGTACTGCGCACGAAGCGACGGTCTACGTCCTCGACGAGCCCACGACGGGATTGCACCTGGCCGACGTGCGCAAGTTGCTCGCGGTCTTCGAGCGTCTTGTCGCGCGCGGCGATACCCTCGTGATCATCGAACACCATCCCGACGTCATCGCCTGCGCCGACTGGGTGGTCGAGCTGGGGCCCGAAGCCGGCGACGACGGCGGCAGGATCGTGTTCGAGGGTGAGCCCAGGAAACTCGAGCGCGCCAAGACGGCGACCGGCCGGGCGCTGGCGAAGGCGGCGCCCTGAGCCTGCCAGCCATCACGCGACACGCGTGCCGAGCGGAGCCGGTTGGGGGCGCGCCAGGGCGCCCGCTTCGAGCCAGCCTTCGAGATCGCCCAGCGCGCGGGCGGCGAGCGCCTCGTACCGGTCTCGCTTCTTGAGGCGCCGGTCCGAGAGCGGGGGTAGCCAGGCCCACGTGACGTTGGAGGGCTGGTAGTCACCCTTCGTTCGCGCGAGATGCGCGAGCAGACCCCCGAGCGTCGTCGTCGGAGGGGGCGGCGTCAAGGCGGCCCCTGCGAGCGACTGGGCCAGCATCACGGCACACACGAAGCCGCAGGCGCAGCTCTCCACGTACCCTTCGACACCCGTGATCTGGCCCGCCAGAAACACGCCCGGCCGGGCTCGGAGCTGCATCCGCTCGTCGAGAGCGCGCGGTGCGTCGACGAACGTATTGCGGTGCACGCTGCCGAAGCGCAAGAATTCGGCGCCCTCGAGTCCCGGGATCGTCCGCAGGACGCGGGCCTGCTCTGGCCAGGTCATTCGTGTCTGAAATCCGACGAGATTGTACGCGGTCGCCGCGACGTCCTCCGGCCGGAGCTGAACGACGGCGAAGGGACGCAGTCCACTGCGGGGATCGATCAAGCCGACCGGCTTCATCGGCCCGAACGCCAGGGTCATCTCGCCCCGCGAGGCCATCACCTCCACCGGAAGACAGCCTTCGAAGTAGCGCACGTCTTCGAAAGCTCGCGGTTCGACCTTCTCCGCCAGAGTCAGCTCGCGAACGAACGCGCGATAGGTGGCCTCATCCATCGGGCAGTTGACGTACGCCTCGTCCTCACCCGCTTCGCGGCCCTTCCCGTAACGCGATTGCCGGAAGACCCTCGTCCAGTCGATCGAGTCGGCGCTGACGATCGGCGCAATGGCATCGTAATAGGCGAGGTGCTCGCTCTCCACGACGCGCGCCAGATCGGCCGCGAGGGCGTCCCCCGTGAGCGGACCGGTGGCCAGGATGACCGGGCACTCGTCGGGCGTTTCCGGGATCGCGTGGACCACGCGCGTCTCGATTTCGATCCGGGGATGGCGGCGGAGCCGCTCGGTCACGCGCGCCGAGAACGCGTCACGGTCGACGGCAAGCGCGCCTCCGGCGGGGACGCGCGTTTCGTCGGCCGACGCGAGCACGAGCGATCCCGCACGGCGGAGCTCCTCTTTGAGCAGCCCCACGGCGTTGGTGACCGCCGCCCCGCGGAGCGAGTTCGAGCACACGAGCTCGCAGTACGCATCGGTCGACTGAGCAGGCGTACGCGCGCGCGGCTTCTGTTCGATGAGACGGACCGTGATGTCGCGCTCGGCAAGCTGCCACGCCGCTTCGCAACCGGCGAGCCCGGCACCGACGATTGTCACGCGTTGCATCGGGACTCCGGTAGCATGGCGCTCCCCGAGGGAGCTTGACCTGTTTGGAACCATGCGTACGTTTTTCGCGAAGTCCGCGGGGCCCGGCTCCGCGTGAGTTGATGGGCACGTCCGAATTCCGCGCTGGGCAGCGCGTGAGAGGCTCGCGTCGGCGCGACCGGCGACCGGAGTCTCGTCCTCATCGGACGCCGGAGCAGCGTGCACGGCGTTTCGACCGCTCCCCCGTGCAGGGGCGCGCGGAAGGACGGCAGAAGACATCATGATCCCGATCCAGTGGGCGCGGATCGTCGAGCTCGCCCGTCAACTTGACGACGATTATCGCGTGCGCGGCGTCGTGGACCTTGACCTTGCGCTGCGCCTGGCGCACGGGATCGTGACATTTCAAGAGCAGCTCATCGGCAGCTTCGTGCGCACCATGCGACGGCCACCGTGAAGCGCGTGACCTCGCAGCCAACCGTCACGGACGGTTGGTCGGGGGCGCCTGGGCGAACGTCGCGCGCCGGCCTTCGAGTCGCTCGTCGAACGCCAGGATCGATCGCGCGAGCTCGAGGACGAGCGCAGGCTCGATCTTCTGCTTTTCGGCCACGCACGTGTCGAGCAAACGCGCGGTCGCGAGAATTCGTTCCCAGGAGTGAGGCTCGTCCATCGACTGTGGGAGTATCGCTGCGAGACTCCCTGCGCAAGCAGCGGCGGCCGATGATCCATCGACCGGCGGACCCATGCAGGGCGGAGCGCAGGCTCGCTGGGATCGTCGGGCTCGAGGCGGGGGGGTCCGGCTTCGGCTCGCTCGACCCTGCGCACCTCAGCGAGCGCCCGTTCCGACTTCGCGGCGCAGCTCGGTCAGTGACGGATGCGGGGAGAAGCCGGGCGGCATGGCCGCGATCGCCGAGTCGGCGTCCGCCACCCGACCTTCGAGCAGAAATCCGAACGCGAGCAGCTGAAGGGCCTCCGCACGGACAGGCGCCGTGCGCGACTGCAGCGCCACGGGACGGGCGATCTCGAGGATCTTGGGGCCGTCCTTCTCGTCGAGTGCGGCGTACGCTCGCTCGAGGCTCGCGCGCATGGGCGCATCGTGCTCCGAAGCGGACAGGTCCTTCAGACCGCGCCAGTTGCTCGCAATGAACGAGCCCGAGAGCATCGCCGACCACCACCGCTGGGTCCAGAGCGTGAGCAGAAGTGCGGCCGCGGCGCAGGCGACGGACACGAGGCGCGCAGGTCGCTCGCCCCGACCCCTCGTGACTGCATTCAGCGCATGCAGCAGGACGTTCCCGCCGTCGAGCGGCAACATCGGAAGCAGGTTCAAGATTCCCCAGCCGAAATTCACCCAGAGGAGCGATCCGACGACGAATCGGCCGAGGTCTCCCGGCAGCCACTCGGCGAGCGGCCGGCGCAGCACGAAGACGAGAGTCGCCAGCACGAACCCGGCGGCAGGACCGGCGAGACTGATGGCGATCCGCTTCACGCTCGAAAGATGCGGAGCCGATTGCCACGACGTGGTGCCGCCCATGCCGTGCAGCTGAATGCGCGGGCCGAGCCCGAAGACGAGGCCCATGCTCGCATGCCCCAGCTCGTGCATGAGCACCGAGCCGAGGACGACGATCATCCAGACGGCAACGCCGGCGAGATCGACGCCGCTCGCGCCGGCGAGCCCGAGGAAGAGGGCAACCAGGAAGAACGACGGCAGAATCTCGACCGGGATCTTGCCGATTCGGAACGACACGACCATGTGCGGGACCGTTCGGTCATTAGAATGTCACGGGGGCCAGCGCGGCGCGAGGACGCGCGTTCGCCGCGAAGGAGACGAATCGTGTTACGAATCGCCCCGAACGTGCAGGCCGATCTCGACCGCTTCTTCACCCTGGTGCTCCGCGAGCTCTCGGCGCGTGAGGCCCGCATCCTCGATGCACGAGAGGCGGCT
>DASPUY010000214.1:0-16167 GCA_035622655.1 Polyangiaceae bacterium | reverse complement strand
TACACGCCCGTGTACCAGGTCACCAACTCGTGCACCGGGGTGGCCTCCATCCTCGGCAGCACGCACGTCATCAACGATCCGGCACCCGGATCGAGCGGCAATCACGCGGAATACTTCCAGCAGGACGGAACCTCCGTGCCGTGTCTGCTCGGCCCGGGCGGCGCCCCCGTCGACGTCGGCGAATCGGACATCTTCGCGTCGAGCTGCTCCGGTTACGCTGGGGCGTCCGGAAACACCGCCGAATACCTCGGTCCGATCCAGGCGATGGTGTTCGTGGTCCCCGGGGCTTCGCAGCAGCAAACGATCAGCGCCCAGGCGGCGCGCGAGGTCTTCGGCTCGGGCGAGGCGGGAGACGGCGGTCTTCCGTGGACGGACCCTGACCTGTACTTCGTTCGCAACCAGAACACCGGCACTCAGCAGATGATCGGCAAGGCGATCAACGTACCGCCCAACCAGTTCTGGGGAATCGACCGTGGAACCGCGGCCAACGTCGACGCCGAGATGCGCGTCATCGCCGATCCCACGACCGCAAATCAAGCGATCGGGATCATATCTGCCGACTATTACGACGACGATCGCTCGAACCTCAAGGCGCTCGGATTCGAGGCGGACGAGCAGGAGTGCGCCTACCTGCCCGACTCGACGCAGTTCACGAAGGACAAACAAAACGTGCGTGACGGTCACTATCCAATTTGGGGGCCCATTCATTTCTTCGCCGCCGTGGCCAACGGAATTCCGGTTTCTGCCGGCGCCGCTGCGTTCGTGTCCGTCGTTTCGGTCCCGAACCTCCCCCAGACGTTGCTGAACGCGTTCATCGGATCGAGCCTGGTGCCGACCTGCGCGATGGAGGTCCAGCGGAGCACGGAGCTCGGGCCGCTCTCGGTGTACGCGCCGCCGTTCGGGTGCTCGTGCTACTTCGAGGCCACCATCAACGGCGGCTCGACGCCGTCAGGGTGCAACGCCTGCGCGACCCCCGACGATTGCACGGATCCCGCAAGGCCCGCATGCAACCTGGGATATTGCGAAGTTCAATGACGGTACGGACGGCGAAGCGCCTCGTCTCGAGGTGGCTCGGAGTCAGCGGAGGTTTGTCATGAGATCAATCAACGGAATGGCGGAACGTTTGCGTGACTTGCTGGCGAGCCCCGAGCCCATCGAATTGCCCGGTTGCTATGACGTTCTGAGCGCGATGATCCTCGAGAAGGCAGGGTTCAAGGCGGTGTTCATGAGCGGCTACGGAATCGCGGCCAGCTTGCTCGGATATCCCGACATCGGTTTGACGACGGTGCTCGAGACGTCGCTCCTGACGAAGAACGTCTCGGGCGCGCTGCATGTTCCGCTCGTCGTCGACGCGGACAACGGATACGGCAGCGAAGACAACGTCGTCCGGACCGTGGGGGAGCTCGAGCTCGCGGGCGCGGCCGCGCTCATCCTCGAAGACCAGGTGTTCCCGAAGCGCTGCGGGCACTCTGGCGGCAAGCAAATCATCCCGCTCGATCAATACATGCGCAAGCTCGACTGCGCACTCAGAGCAAGGCAGACGCCTCTCTGCGTCGTTGCGCGGACGGACGCGATGTCGATCGACGAAGGCATCGCCCGCGCAAAGCAATTTCACTCGGCAGGCGCGGACGTCGTCCTCATCGACGGGCTTGCGTCGACCGAGGCGCTCAAGCGCGTCGGCGAAGAGGTGCCCGGTCACAAGGTGATCAACCTCATCTACGGAGGCAAGACTCCCCTTTTTGCATCCAGAGAGCTCCACGACCTCGGATTCAAGATTGTCCTGTATTCGACCCCGGCGCTCTACACGGCGGCGAGCACGATGATGCGGGCCATGACGCTGCTCAACGAGAGCGGCGATCTCAAGGCCATCTCGGACGTTTCCCTCGACTTCAAGGAATTCCAGCAGTTCGTGGAGAGCGCCTACTTCCGGCGTCGCGGAAGCGAAGGGCTGGCCAGAGTCGCGTCCCAGGTCGCGTCCCAGGCAACGGCTCCGGCTCAACGCGCCGACGCCAAGTTTCCCGTCGAAGAAGGCACTCGATCCCGCCAGCAGCGCGCCAGGGCGCTGAGCGTGGACACCGGCCAGGCGTGATCGAACCTCGGCCGAACCGGGCGTCCGTGCTCAGGTGTCGCCGGCGCCGCGCAAGGCAGGTTTGAGCCCGTGTTTTTGCACGAGACGGTGCAGATACATGCGATCCATGCCTGCCTTGCGGGCCGCCCGGCTGATGTTGCCTCCCGCCTCGTCGAGCAGCGCGGCGATGTAACTTCGCTCGAACGCATCGACCACGGCATCCTTCGCGACCTTGAAAGGGAGCCGCAAGTCGACGTCGCTGGGGGGCGAGGTCTGACGGGTGCCCGCCGGCAGTGGCTCCTTCAGTACGACCGTCCGTTCGACGTAGTTGCGCAGCTCGCGAACGTTTCCCGGCCAATCGTGCGCTGCGAGCTCCGAGAGGACGCGGGCAGGGAAGAGCTCGAGCTGATCCGGAACGCCGAGCGTCGAGAGGAAACCTCGAATCAGGATGGGCAAATCCTCGAGCCGCTCGCGCAAAGGGGGGACGCGAACACTCATCACCGCGAGGCGGAAGTACAGGTCCTCTCGAAAACGGCTCCTGTTCACCTCGCGCTCGAGGTCTCGATTCGTCGCGGCGATGACGCGCACGTTCACCTTGCGCGGCCGTGTCTCGCCGACGCGCCGGATCTCCTTTGCCTCCAGCGTTCTCAGCAGCTTTGGTTGCAGCTCGAGAGGCAGCTCCCCGATCTCGTCGAGAAACACGGTGCCTCCGTCGGCCGTCTCGAAGGCGCCGACGCGATCGCGTTCCGCGCCGGTGAACGCTCCGCGCACGTGGCCGAAAAGCTCGCTCTCGACAAGGTTGGGAGAAATTGCGCCGCAATCGACGATGACGAACGGCCGCTCCGCCCTCGGGCCTCGCTGAACGATCTCCGCCGCCACGAGCTCCTTGCCGGTACCGCTCTCGCCCTCGATGAGGACGTTGATTTCGCTCGCCGCGACCTTCGCGAGGAATGCGAACAGCTTTCGCATGGCAACGCTCCCGCCCAGCAGAGCGCCGAAGGAGTGAACGTTCGGCAGCGGTCGCTCGTCGATGGTGTCTTCCGCGCGAACGCGCAGGACGCTGTTGCCGAGCCCGATCGTGCCTTCGCCGGCGACCTCGGCATCGCGGACGCGCACTCCGTCGAGAGTCGTGCCGTTGAGCGAGCCGTTGTCCTGGACGCGCCAGATGCGGCCGTCGCGCAGTATTCTGCAATGAAACCGCGAGACGGCGGGGTCGCGCAGGACCAGGTCGTTCGACGAGTGGGTCCCTATTCGGCAGACCTCGCCCGCGTGAACGTACTCGCGCTCGCCTTGCTCGGCCTCCTGCGCCACGTGGATCGTGAGCTTGGGAAGCAAGTCGATCATGTTTCGCACGGCGCGAACGGCCGAGTCGCGCTTCAGGACCGTCGGGCTCTCGTCCGCTTCCAGCGTTGCCGCCGGAGGCGAGGGATCCTCCGCCGAACGATGCTCGTCCGACGGTCGGAACGGAGGCCGCGCCATCACCGGACATGATGCCACGCCGCGCGGGGGCCCCACTAGCGCTAGGCTTAGCCGCTCATGACGACGGTGTAGTACGCATACTGCGCCTCCACGGCGGCGAACACGCACAAGGCCAACGCACCCGCGCGACCGGCACCGGCTCGGAGGCGAAGCTCGACGCCGGGGCGCCGGAGCTCCACGACGGCGAGAGCCGCGAGCGGGATGATCAACGGAACCACCGGGAAGTGATACGTGCCGCCGGAGAACGCCAAGGCGTAAGGAATCTCGTAGGATAGTGCGAGGCAGACGAGCCAAGCGCGCACAGGCAGACGGCCCGCATCGCACATGACGAACAGCGCGACGACCGCGAGGGCGGCGATGGCGCAGTAGGTGCCTGCTTCGACCGCGAGGAGTGGCAGGGTGGTCAGCGCACTCCACCCGAACCACTTCTGGATCTCGCGTGAAGCGAGGTAGTCGAAGCCCCAGAACGCCAGGCTGCGATTGAACGTTCGCCAGGCGGTACGGAAGGGGTGGTCGCAGGCGTATGCGATGGCGGCCCGACGCATCGCGCTGCGCGAATCCGCGCGCTCGTAGAAGGATTCGAGGTACGCCCGGGGCTCCGGCGCAAGCTGATCGAGCGACCGCTGACCGAGGTGCGCCGTCGCGTAGTCGTGCGTGTAGGGATTGTTGCCGAGGAAGAAATTGCGCTCGTTGTTCGTGGAGAGCACGTAGCCCACGCCCGCGTCGGCGTCGTGCAGGAGGACGGGAGCCACGCAAGCGAGCGTGACGACAGCCGCGGCGGCGCCGCCCAGGCACAGCCGAGCGAACGACGGGCGTCGAGCGCGGGCGGTCAGGACCCACGCCATCAAGAGCACCGGGATGACACTGACCATCGACGGACGCGTCAAGCATCCGATGCCGAGCGCGAGCCCGGCGGCGCAGAAGGGAGCGATGCCGGGGCGACTCAAGGCTCGCAACCCGAAGTAAGCCAGCGCCACGAGGCAAAGCGCGGCGAGGTGCTGCGAGTAAGTCTGGCCGCACAAGAGAACATTGGGCGCATAAGCGGCAGCCATCCACCCCGCCACGCGGGCGACGCGAGGCCCTCCGAGCTCGCGGCCGAGAAGCGTCGTGAGCACGATGGACGCGGCGCTCATCGCGATCGTCGCGAGGCGGGCGACCATGACGCTCGGACCGAGGACTGCGAACGGCACGGCGAGAAGCGCGCTCTCGCCCACCGGCCAGTAGAACGCTCCGCCGATGTCACCGGCGGCGAGCTTGACCGCGAAGTCGAAGTAGTCGTGCGCGTCGCTCACCATCGGCATGCCACCGAGCAAACCGAGGACGACGATCGTTCTGAGCAGTATCGCGGCGCCCAGCAGCCATGCCCACCATCTCCAGTCGAGGGTGCGGGGCGGGGAGCTCACCCGGCCTCACCGCGTAAAACGCAAGAACGCCTCGAAAGTGCGCCGCAGGCCTTCGCGCACGTCAAGGGTCGGTTCGTAGCCGAGCAGGTCGCGCGCCGCTCGCACGTCGGCGACCGAGTCGCGCACGTCGCCCGCGCGCGCTGCGCGATGCTCGGGTTTCAGAGCCACGCCCGCGAGATCGCCGATGTAGTGGATGAGCTGGTTGAGCGAAGTGCGTTCACCGCAAGCGATGTTGAGCACCTCGCCGGTCAGCTTGCGACGGGCGCTCGCGGCCAGCAGATTCGCGCGCACCGCGTTGTCGATGTAGCAGAAGTCCCGAGTTTGCTCGCCGTCACCGAACACGATCGGAGGCTCACGGCGGATAGCCGCCGTGATGAACTTGGGAATCACGGCGGCATATTCGCTCTTGGGATCCTGGCGCGGTCCGAAGACGTTGAAGTAGCGCAGGCTCACGGTCTCGATGCCGTAGAGCGACGCAAAAATCTTCATCGTATGCTCGCCGGCCAGCTTGCTCGCGGCGTACGGCGAGAGCGGATCGGGCTTCATGGACTCCACCTTGGGTAGCGTCGGAGTGTCCCCATAGGCCGATGAGCTCGCTGCAAAGACGACGCGCCGGACCCCGCACTGACGCGCGACGTCCAGGACGATGGTCGTTCCCTGGACCCCGACGAGCATGGTGGCCTGAGGGTTCTCTACGGATCGAACCACGCTGGGGATGGCCGCCTGATGAAAGACGACCTCGACTCCGCGCGTCGCGCGCGCGACCGTGGCCGGATCGACGATCGAGCCTTCGATGAGCTCGAACCTACCGGGAAGACTCTCGATGTTCTCACGCCTTCCGCTCGAGAAGTCGTCGAGGATGCGGACCTGTTCGCCGCTGGCGAGCAGCGCCTCCGCGATCGAGGACCCGATGAAACCCGCACCGCCCGTCACCAAGTAAAGCGCCATTCGTCCTCCGCTGGTTCGCCGACCGCGCGACGTATACCTCGCGCCGGCCTTTTTCGCCGGTCCGACGTCGAGTACGCCGAGGCGAACGGGGGCCGCTCCAAAGCTCCGATTCTCGTCCGCCGTGCATGCAGCGCGTCGTTGGTCCTGGACGTTCCGCGCAGCTGCAATTCGCGTACTTCGTGCATCGGAGACGACGCGGGCGCGGTTGGGGCAGGGCACACTGCGATGGGCGCACGCGAACGTGCCGCGCACGAGTTTCGCAGAGGCGAATCCACGCCGTTCCGGTGGTGGGCGGTCGAGCGCGGATGAAGAAGCCGCCAGAGGAGAAGCGGAGGCGGACCGTTGGCGATGGAAGCGCAAAATCGTCACGCCGGGGCGCACGGTCAGGCGAGCACGCGCGAGCGGATCGCGCGGCTTAGCACGCTTGCTCGCCGCGGATTTACCTACTGGAAGGGCGCGACTCTTGTGCTCGTGCTGACGGCCGGGACAGCGCTCGAGGTGGCGACGCACATGCCGCACGTCTACCGATCCGAGTGCACGATCTTCGCGAAGCCGCGCATTCGGACCGACGATCGCGACGACTCGGGTCTTTCGCTCGAACAGATCGCCAGGCAAGCGGCGCGCCTCAAGGACATGCTCACGACGCGCGCCCGGCTCGAGAGCGCGATCAAGACCTTCCGGCTCTACAGCGAGACGGTCGAAAGCAAGTCGATGCTCGATGCGGCCGAGGAGATGAAGCCGCACGTGGGCTTCCGATCGCTGGAGGGCGGCCAGTTCGTCATCAGCTTCGACGGCGACGATCCCGATACCGTGCAGAAAGTCACGGAGTTCTTGTCCGAGTCGCTCGTGAGGGAGTACGCGGCCGGCGGCGTCGAGGACCTGGAGCGCCAGGCCGATTTTCTCGCCCTCGAAGAGGGTCGTTCCCTTCACGGTCTCGAGGAGTCGACGCGTCAACTCACTGTGTTTCTCGCTGCGCACCCGGAGTTCGCAGTGGAGGCGAAGCAAGCGGCCACGCCATTCGGCCCCAGCCCGGCTGCCGGAATTCCGCTCATGCCCAAAGTGCCGAGGGAGGAGGAAGCCGCTGCAGACCCCGGGCTCGCCGCGCTCTACCGTGAACGTGCGCGGCTCGACGGCGAGGTGCGCGGCGCAGGCGCCGCGCGTGTGGGCGTGCCGGCCAGCGCGTCGGCCAAGCAACTCGACGAGCAGATCGCCCAGGCCCAGGAGCAGGTCGAGGTGGCTGCCAAACGCGTGGCGGAGACTCAAGCCGACCTGGCATCCAAGTCGAACCTCACCGAGGACCATCCGGACATGCGCGCCGCCCGCATGGCGGCGGATGCGGCCGCCCGATTCCTGCACGAAACGAAGGTGCAGCTTGCCGGATTGCAGCAGATGAAGGCCAACGGGGTCGCCCCGACCGACCGAGAGGTGGCGGGCGAGATCACCGACAAGTTGCGCCAGGTCGATGCCCAAATTGCGGCGCGACGTGCGCAGGACACGAAGCGCGCTCGTGTCACCGACGCGGCCGGCGCGGCGGACCGGTCGCAAGCGATGGCGCAGCCGACGGCAGCAGTCGCAGCCATCGTCGAGCTCGAGACCGAATGGCAACGACTGCTTCGAGCACTGAACGAGGCCAAGTCGCACCACGACGATTTGAAGATCCGCGCAGAGCGCGCGAAGCTCGCCGTGGAAGCGGCGCGGGCCGAGTCGAACGCTCAGATGGAGGTCGTCGAAGCGCCCTACCGGCCGACGCACCCGACCAAGGGCCGCCGAGCGACAGTCGCCCTCGCCGGAGTCACGTTGGCGTGCCTTTTGTCGATCGCCTACGCCGGGGCGCGCGTCGCGCTCAATGACACGTTGATCGATGCCGACGATGTGGAGCGACTCGGCCTGCTTCCCGTGCTGGGCATAGTTCCGCAGCTCGACACGCGTGGAAACCCGGACCGCTCGCGGGAGGCGACCGCCGATGCAGGGGTTTGACGAGAGCGGCCCGGAAGGCCGTGTCGGGCCTCTGGCAGTACGGTCCGAAGGCCTGGCGGCGAAGGACGAGGAGGTCGTCCACGTGGTGCCGGTCTGGGCCTCGCCACCGGATGCCCGGCGACTCGTCATGCTCGGCGACGGGTCCGCCGAAGCGGCCGCCGCGCTTCGCGTCATCCGCCATCGACTCGAAGTCCGCCGAGCCGAAGGAATGTGGACGCTGGGTGTGACGAGCGCTCTCGACGAGGAGGGCAAGAGCACTTTCGCGGCGCAGCTGGCCCTCGTGTTGAGCGAGGCGCAGCGGGCGCGTGTCCTCCTGGTCGAGGCAAGCTTTCGGCGTCCATCGCTTTCGCGCCTGCTGGGGCTCCGGGTTCCGCCAGGGCTGGGGTTTTCGGGACAGATCGCACGGCGAATGCGTGGCGTTGCCGAGCCGTGGTCGGTGCTCGCACTCGGCCCGGTCATGCATGCCCTGGTCGAAAGCGAATCGGAGACCGGATTCCCCGCGGCGCTCCATGCGAGCGCGTTCGGTGGGGCCGTCGAGAGTCTCGGACGCGCCTACGACTGGGTGATCGTCGACGCGCCGAGCATGCTCGGCTCGGGGGACGCGAACGTGGTCGAGGAAGCGGTCGACGGAATGATCGTGGTGGCGCGTAGCCGACGCTCTCGAGGAAATGACCTGCACCGTGCGATGAAACAGCTCGGAATGCGCAAGGCGATCGGGGTGGTCTTGTGGGACGTTCGCTGACCCCGCCTGCGCGGTACGCCGGCAAGCTTGTCGGAGCGATTCCGTGGGTCGGCGGATGGCTGCGGGATCGGGCATCGAAGGGAATTTCCCGCCGAGCGGACGGCGAGCAGCACCTGCTCTTCGCCATTTGCGATCATTTCGAGCCGCTTCACGGTCGGGCGTCCGGGGACGTCGGCCTCATGCGGGTGCGCGCCTGGCGGCAGCAGTACCCCAGCGTCACGAGCCGATTTCGAGACGCCAGCGACAGGGCCCCCCGCCACACGTTCTTCTTCCCAGGCGAAGAGTACTCCCCCGCGCTCGTCGAGCCCCTCGCCGAGCTCGTGGGGCTGGGGCTCGGGGAAGTGGAAGTCCATCTCCATCACGATGGCGATACTCGCATGAGCCTGGCGGACAAGCTGGAGCGCACGCTTGGCCTCCTCGGATCGCACGGTGTCGTTCCGCGCCTGGGCGGATCTCCGGCGTGGAGCTTCATTCACGGCAACTGGGCGCTCGCCAACGGTCGTCCGGACGGGCGCTTCTGCGGCGTCGACGACGAGCTGGCGCTCCTGCGAGGGCTCGGCTGTTACGCAGACTTCACTTTCCCCAGCGCGCCCGATCCCTGCCAGCCGTCCGTGGTCAACGCGATTTACTACGCACGCGACGATACGCGCCGCCGTGCCTACGAAAAAGCCGAGCCCGTGACCGTCGGCGCATCGAAGCGCAACCGCGTGCTTCTCATCCAGGGTCCGCTCGCGCTGGCCCGTCGCGGGCCGCGGGGTCGAGCGCTGCGGATCGAATCCGCTGCTCTTCATGCCTGCGACCCGCCCACGAGGGTGCGACTGGCCACGTGGATCGACCAATGGATCCACGTTCCCGGACGACCGGATTGGACGTTCGTGAAGCTACACTCGCACGGTGCTCCGGAGAGAAACGCCCGCATCATGCTCGGGGCTCCGATCGAGGAGCTCCACGTCGCGCTGCAAGCGCTCGCAACCGACGGTTGGCGGATTCATTACGTGACGGCGCGCGAGATGTACAACGTCGTCCGCGCGGCGATGGACGGCAAGGACGGCTCGCCCGCCGCCTACTTCGATTACGAGATCCCGCCCCCCGAGCGGGCGCGAAAATGATCAGACGCGGCGCCTGTCAGTTCCGCGCCGGTCGTTCGAGAACGCCGCAGTGAGGGCCGCGCCGAGCTCGTCGCCGTCGTGTCGACGATCGCGGCGACCGCGGCGATCGCGGAGCAGCGCGCGGAGCTCGGATTCCGAGCGCGGTCGGGCGCCGCTGCGTCGGTACATGAGGGCGTGAGAGCCGCACAGGACCACCCGGGTGGAGCTCTCGAGCTCGACGTCCGAGAGGGCCCTGGAGTCGGAGTTCCCGCACACACAGCAAGAGGAGTGGACGACCTGCGCCATGCTCCACCCATCCCTTGCGGGCCGAGCGCGGGCCAAGTTTTGGGCAGTGAAAGCGCGCAGCGCGCGCGAGGGCCGGTGGGGCGTGGTATCCCCAGATTCCCGAAACGAATGGCGAAGGGGTCGAGGGTGGACTCGCGCAATGGCTGTGCGCTGGGCGCCGCTCTGGTCCTTCTCGTCGCCGGGTGGAAGCTCACGAGCTCGAGCTATCGCGCCGACGTGGGCACGATCTGCGAGGGCGAAAGCCTGGCCGGGCTGCCGGCGCGCGGCGATTTGGGGGGCGTCACGGAGCGGATCCGTGCTCGTCTCGCGACTCCCGAAGGGAATAATCTTCTGTCTCGCCTCCGCGATTTGCCCATCGGTGAGCGCGCCGAGCGCTTGCGGACCGAGGCGCAGGCGGTCCGGCTGCCCCGGTGCCCGATGGTCGAAACGTACCACCAGCTCGCGGCGGAGGGCGAGTATCGGTCCGATGTCCAGCGGCTCTGCTCCTACGTGACGTTTCCTGGCCTCCGTGATCTCGACGACCGCCTTCGCATCATGACGCTCGCGGCATGGATCGAAGAGGCCGCACGCACGGAAAGGTTGCGCGAGCTAGGCACGATTCTCCGCCGTGCCGCGACGACCAGCGAAGCGGTCGCGGCCTTGCGCGACGCAGCCGCCGAAATCGACGTATTCACGTGCGATACGGCGAAGGTGCTGGATACCCCGCTGCCCGTCTCCTGCTCCGCGGCAGCCGGTGGATCACGCCGGTGATCGGGGGGGCTTCGCGCGGACGTTTCGGGAGCGCGCTGCTCACCGCTGTTCGCTAGTGCTGGCGGGCCCGCGTGGTGAAGCAGGCCGGGCCAGGCCCGTTGCCGGCGCAGCGATCGCTCGACTCACGGCGGTCCGGTCCGAAACCCGATCCGGGGGCTCGAACGGCACGAGGCCGCGGTGAAAGGCAAGATCCTCCGCCGAGCTCTCGGCGGGAAATCGCATTCCCATGAAGGTGACGAACTCCTCGGCGAGGTCCTCGTCACGCTGCCGGTCGTAGCCGACGAGATCCCAGACGCCCAGCCGGGAGCTCATGACGTGCGACAGCTCGTGAGTCAGCGTTCGGATGAACCGCGGGTTGGCGACGAGCTTGCCGCGCTCGTCTCGGATGAGCGGGTCATTGCGAATGAACAGGTGGTTGATCGAGTCGACGTACAGGCCCCAGTAGCAGCACCCGGGCGCGACCGCCTCGAATCGAGTCGGGAGGTCGTTGAGCGCTCGCATCGATTTGCCGTCCAAGAGCACATTGCCCGGGAGCAGCGAAATCGAGGGGAGGCCGTTCGGCTGCTCGCGCAGGTGCGGCAGATGCATCGTTTTCAGGAAATCGAGGTACCGGGCGAAAGCGTCGCGGCAGGCGCCATCGATGACGGCGACCGCCTGGTCGCTGGGCGACGTTTCAGCAGCCAGCGCCGACGTCGATCGCCACTCGACGATGTCCATCGCACAGCTCGGGAGCCAGACGGCATGTGCAAGCCGCTCGGCGGGGCGAGGTAACGCGTCGGTCCGCGCGACCCCGGACCGGCCTGCCGAGGGGGTTGCGACCAATCCCACGATCGAGAGTACGGCGAGACCGAGGAGCGCGCCGGGATGCAACGCGAGAAAAGTGCGAACTTGACGGTGACTCATGCGCGAAGGCAGCGTGCACACGGCGACGGAGGTGTCGGCCCGGCGGGTCGACGGCGCCGCCGTGAGGAAGCACGCGCGTCAAAACGTTAGCGTGCCGGACGCGGCTGACCCACGCCATTCGTGTGGCAGAGATGCATTTCGGTCGCACCGGGTGCGACCGACGCCGACGGATCACGGAAAGTGCGACCGAGCCCGATGGTTCAGAGCTTCGCGAACCCCGCCGATCGCGCGATGATCGTGACGAATTCCCGCGGAAGCGCGTCGTGGGGACGCGCGACCCGCTTGAACAGCCATCGATGGGCCAGCGCGGTGGCGTCCAGCTCGCGATCGCTTTCGTCGATGAGCGCCGCGGCCGGAAACGCGACCTGATCGCCCAGGGGGGGCGCGAGGAACGTGACGGCGGAAGATGCCCGGCGCGTGCGCTCGGCCATCGCGCGCGACGCTTCGGCGGTGCCACTGCAGCACGTGTAGATGTCCACGAAGCGGCGAGACTCGGCAAGGCTGTCTTCGTCGGCGCTGTCGCCCATCCAGCGAAGAAAGACGTCTTGTGCTCCGTAGAGTGCATCGAGGAGCACGACCTCGCGGATCTCCGGGACGTCACCCAGCGCCAGCACGCTGGCGGCGGCCTGATACCCGCCCGAATGCGCAACGACGACGACGCGGTCCAGGGCGTCGACCTCGATCGGGCAGCCCAGGTATGGCGCAAGCCGCTCCGAGAGAAGCTCGCGCAGGAGCTCGTGGAATCCACCGGGCGAAGCGAGATTCCCGGGTTCTCCTGTGGACATCTCGGGGCGCAGCTCGACCGCCACGGCCAGGGCGTTGACGCGGGCCTCGTCCACCTGCGACGCAATGGCCGAACCGGGCAGGCGGTCGCCGCCCTCGTGGCACGACACGTCTCCAGCGCTCATCGCGGCCTCGACGCATCCTCGCCACCCGTGAAAGTAGACGATGAGTCCGGGTCTTCGCGTCGCGTCGAATCCCGCGGGCACATGGACCGCGACGTCCGGGTGCCCCGAGCCGGGGAATGCGCCGCTCTGCAAGCCGAAAACGAGGGTTTCGGGCAGCTCCGCTCGCGCTCCCTGGCACGCCGTTCGTCGACCGTGCATGGCCGCTGGATCGCGCCGGTGGGGAGTCGGGACGCGCCACGCGTCGGTCGTCGGGAGGACCGCGGCGGACATCGCGGCGAGCAGCCAGGCCCGGGCTGCGCCCGGCCCGATCATCCACCGCCCCTCGAGCATTTTGAGGGCCGCGCGCATCGATCTCCGGCACATTCCACGCGCTCCAGCGTCCCGCAAGCGGCTCGAGGCCCCACGTTCGGGGACGCTCATTCGCGCATGGGCGCGAGCATCGGATGGCCCTGCGGATCCTGCACCGTGGCAGGCGAGGTCGTGGACGTGCGACGAGATGCAGGTGGGGGCTCGGGGGAGACGAGGGCGGTCGAGGGCGGTGCGACGGCGGCAATCTGCACGATGGGCTCTGTGCGCCGCGGAGCCGCTGGCTCGTTCGCGTTCCGGACGGTCGCGCGCGACGCGGCGGAAGACGCGGACGCGCCGGGCCTCTGTGGCAAGTCGGAACTGACGGTCTGGATTGCGCCCGACGCGGTCGGGGCCCCCGCGGGTCTGCGGATCGCGGCGCCTGGAGCCGCTCGCGCCCCGCCCAACGCGAGGCCGCTCGCGATTGCCACTCCGAGCGCGAGGGTTCCCGCGAACGTGCGGATGGCGTCGCTCAGGTGGAGCGCCCGCGCCGGCGGTTGCCGGGGCGAGAGCGGGGTGGGGGCTGCGCCCGAAGACGCGAAAGGCAGGAGAGCGGCGGCCAGCATCTCCGCGCTCGGGTACCGATCCGAGGGAGATTTCGCAAGAGCTCGGGCAATCACGCGGTCGAGCTGCATGGGAATCTCCGGCCGGAGCTTGCCCAAGCTCGGAACTGCGTCGGCGACGATTGCCGCGATCGCGGCGGTCGTGCTTCCCGAGAACGGGGGACTTCCGGCCAAAAGCTCGTACAGGATGACGCCGAGCGACCAGATGTCGCTTCGCTCGTCAACGTCCTTCGACGACCGGACCTGCTCCGGAGACATGTAAAGCGGGGTTCCGAGGGTGATCGCGGCGGAAGTGACCGACGTCTCCGGCTCGTGGCTGATCTTGGAGATTCCAAAGTCGAGGACCTTGAGCACCCGCGTGCCGCATTCGTCGGCCAAAAACAGGTTCGACGGCTTCAAGTCGCGGTGGACGATGCCCGCCGAATGCGCCTCCGTGAGCGCGGCGCACGCTTGCAGCACGCAGTCGACCGCCTCCGCGATGGGCAGCCGTCCCCGCGCGCGCAGTTCCGCCTCGAGATCTCGGCCCGTCACACGTTCCATGACGATGTACGGCAATCCGTCGCGGTCGGTGTCGACATCGAGGACCTGCACCACGTGAGGTCCGCGCAGTCGCGCGCTGGCGCGCGCCTCACGCTCGAATCGAGAGCATGCGTCGGGGAGCGCAACGAGGTCCGGACGGAGAAACTTGATGGCGACACGCTGCCCGAGCCGCAGGTGCTCGGCCTCGAACACCAGGCCCATTCCGCCCTTTCCAAGCGGACGGAGCAATCGGTACTTGTCGCTCACGACGGTCCCGCGCGAGGGCGATTTCACCGACGGATCCGGAGAAAGGCGAGCGGTCGAGGTCAAATCGTCGTCCATTCTGTGGCCTGCGCGATGGGACGCGCTTCCGTCAGTGCATCGCCCGTGCAAGCGCATGGCGGCGTCGATGACGCGTGATCTCACGCCCTGGCAGGGGCGAGCGCGCCACCGCGTGGCGTCCGGGCCGTCACACGGGCCTTCCGGGAGATTCCAATTCACTAAGATCGGAACGAAAGAGGACGCGCCGAGCCGTCGGCGGCGAGCGACGGGAGCGTCGATGCGCGCTGCTCCCGCGGGTAACCAATCTCCACCGCCACGTGATAGAGCGCGAGCATGGCCTGGGCCAAATCGCGCATCGTCGCCTCGTCGATTTCGCGTTCCGCACGTGGAAATAGGACTCGTTCCTCTTCGTCGGCGTGATGCTCGACAATCGCGCGCAGCTCGGCGATGGCGGAGCCGAAGGCGTGCCCGTCGACGGCGGCCTCGAACGCTCGCTCGAGCGCTTGGCGCGCTTGGACCTCGCGTGCATTACGGTCGCGTGTCCACCTCTCGTCCTGGAGCAGGCGCGCCACGGTCGGATAGAAGAGCTGGGCCTCGATTGCCATGTGCGCCACGAAGTCGCCGGCAAGCTGGGGCAGCAGCGACTCACGAATGGTCGCGCTGCCCAGCTCGACGACGTCGCACAGCTGACAAAGGGATCGATGCTGTCGCTCGAGAAGGGTCGTGGCTTTCATGGGCACCAGCTCGGCCTCCCCCGCGGGGCCACGCACCGGCTGTGCCTCCGAGGTGCCGTCACGAAAACCAGCGGAAATGGGAGAGATCCGCCCCGCGTTCGCCCGCGACCGCGTGACCCTCCGCCACGGTCAGGCGCGATTGCCACGAATCGAACCGCTCGAGCCTTCGACCGCGGACCGGGGGCTGAGCGCCGCTGGCGGTCACCGCGAAGGGCGGGCCGGGGTCCTCGAGATGTTCGCGATCAGCTCGCCGAGCTCCAAGCGTCGCTCGCTATGCCAGAGCTCGTTGGCCGCGTAGCCCGCGGCGGCAAAGAAAGCGAGCCGGCCCATACGGGTGAACAGCAGACCGCCGAGCGCGGCGCCGACCGCTGCGACGGCCGTGACCGACAGGAGCGGCCGGCGCTGAACCATGTCGCGCCACCGCGCCAAAAGCAGCGTCTCCACGGACTCGTCGGCTTGCGGCTGGTCTCGCCTCGGTGTGCCTCCCAGGTCTGGGTCTGCCCCGGGCTCGAGTCCCTCACCCATCTCCGCCGCTTCCATGCATCCATCAGGATGCAGTCTCCGCGCCCACATGAGTTGCTCGACTCGTCCGCTTCCGGCATGGGCGCTGCACCGTCCGGTAGCCGAAGCAGGGAGGGGGGCGAAAAAGGAAGGAACCTATCATGCTGTACTGGGCTGCTGTTTTCTTCGTGATTGCGATCGCCGCAGCCATCTTTGGATTCGGAGGGATTGCGGCAGGCGCCGCCGGTGTCGCGAAAATCCTTTTCGTCGTGTTCCTGGTGCTGGCCGGACTCTCGCTGCTCTTCGGCCGGCGGGCGGTGGTGTGACGCGCTCAACGACCGCCGTGCTTTTTGCCGATGAGCTCCCTCACCTTTTCGACGAGCTTGTCCGGAAGGCACGGCTTGGCCAAAAAGGCGTCGCAACCGGCTTCGCGAGCTCCGCGCGAATGACCGGCCAGCGCATGGCCGGTGAGAGCGATGACGGGGATCGATCGGGTCCGCGCATCGGCCTTGAGCCGACGGGTGGCCTCCCAGCCGTCCACGACCGGCAGCGACAGGTCCATGACCACGACATCGGGCAGTAGCTGCTGTGCCATGCGCACGGCTTCCTCCCCGTCCGACGCCTGCTGCACTTCGTACCCCGAATACGACA
>DASPUY010000213.1:0-15624 GCA_035622655.1 Polyangiaceae bacterium | reverse complement strand
GATCGCGATGCGCTGCCGCTGTCCGCCGGACAGCTTGACTCCGCGTTCCCCGACGAGGGTTTGGTATCCCTGCGAGAGGGTGGCGACGAATTCGTGTGCGTGCGCGCGCTCGGCCGCCCGCACCACCTCCGCGTCCGTCGCGTCGGGTCGTCCGTAGCGAATGTTCTCCATCAGCGTCCGATGGAACAGGACCGCGTCCTGCGGAATGAGGGCAATCGACCGGCGCAGACTCGTCTGCGTCACCTCGGCGATGTTCTTGCCGTCGATCAGGATGGCGCCCCGCTGGATGTCGTACAGGCGCATGAGCAGCGTCGCGAGCGTGGTCTTGCCCGCACCCGAATGGCCTACGAGCCCGACGCGCTGGCCCGGCGCAATCGTCAGGTTAAGGTCCCGAAAAACGAGTTTCTTGTGGTCGTAGAGAAAGTGAACGCCCTGAAACGCGACCTCGCCGTGCGGGACTCCCAGATCGACGGCGCCGGGCCGGTCGCGGATGTCGCGAGGGACGATGAGCATGTCCAGCGAATCCCGGATGCTGCCGATCATGTCGTAGGTCTCCGGCAGGCCGTTGGCCATGTCGAAGACATTGCGAACGAGCTGGATCATCAGCGTCGAGATCAGCAGAAAATCGCCGACGGTGATCGCACCTCGGATGAGCCTGTGCAGCGCGAGCGGCAGCAGCAGCGCGTAAATGACGAGGTTGAGGGCCTGCAGAACGACGCGCATCTGCACGAAGGCGCGGTACTGCGCGCGCTGCGCCTCGAACGTGTCGGCGACGGAATCGGCGACGATCCGATCCTCCTTTTCGTGTGCGGCGAAGAAGATGACGTTCCGGATGTTCGTGATCGAGTCGACGATGCGTCCCGTGAGCTGCGCCTTGGCCTCGCTGTGGGCGGCTCCGAAATCGGCGATGCGGCGGCCCATGACGACGGTGACGGACACGTACACCGAGAGCCAGCCGAGCAAGATCGCGGCGAACGTGGGTTGAGCTCGAAAGAAGAGCACCAGGAGCAGCAGGCACTGCACCGCCAGAGGGAGGTAGTCCCAGTTGGTCCTCTCGAAGAGCGAGACCGTCTGCTCGGGCAGGAGCATGGCGCGGTGAGCCACCTTGCCCGTGAGCATGTTGTCGAAGTACGTCGGGCTATGGCGCTGCGCGTACGTGAAGACGAGCTGCCGCGCGCGCGCGAGCACGGGAATCCGGCTCGAGTACGAGCAGAACCAGGCACCCCATTCGACGACGATGAACAGGCCCACGATGGCGAAAAACTCGAGCAGCGGTCTGCGAACGACGTCCCAGGCGCCGGGCGCGTGCAGGTCCGCTTTGACGGCCGTGTCGACGACGCGCCCCGTGGCGTAGAACTGGAGCACCGAGAGCGCTCGGAGCGACAGCGAGGCCACCATCATGAGAACGACCTTCGCGCCGTGCGGTCGGGCGAAGAGCCAGAACAAGCGCACGATGGATCGAGGGAGGGTATCGGGCACCTCCAACGCGGCAGGTTCGACCGGCGTCGCGAGGATTCGGTCGTGCGTGGAAGTCGTCATGCCGGTCGTGCGGTCGCTCGGCGCGCGGTGAGCACGGGGCCGGCTGACACCTTCCGGTGCACGCGCCCCGTCACGAGGAAGGCGGGTGCGCCTACGAGAGCCCCCCCGCGCATACACGCGCAGTGGGCGCATGGACGGGGCCCAGCCAGGGCGGCGCGGAGCGAGCGGCGCAAGGAAAGCACGTGAAAGATTAGCAAGCCCCGGTGCTCCCGCGCTACCCGGTGCGGGCCCGTGTGCGGTACGCTCCCCGCGGGAAGGGCGTTCCTTGGTGGGAGATGGACGTCGTGGACTCGTCCTTGGACGCGCTCGTACATTTTCTCGAGTTTCTTCCTGAGGCCGCCATCCTGATCGAGGGTTGCGATCGGCTGGTGGCCGTCAATGCCCTCGCGGCGGAGCTCTTCGGTCGCCCGCCTTCTCGATTGATCGGCGCTCGCCTGGACACGCTGCTTGCGGGGGAGTTCAACGGCGCCGATCCCTCCGAGTCCGTCGCCGAGCCCTGGCCCATGGCCCATGGAGCAAGGCGCCCGATCGAGTGCACGCTGCTGCGACCCGACGGAGGCCGGTTCCCCGTCGAGGTGAGCCATCGTCGCTTCCGCATCGGGGAACCGTCGCTGGGGCTGGCCATCGTGCGCGACATCACCGCGCGCAAACGCGCCGAAAGCGAATTGAGGACGAGCGAGGAGCGGCTTCGACAAGCCGTGCGTGTCTCGGAGATCGGTATCTTCGACCATGACCACGGTCCTGACGTGCACTACTGGTCGCCCCGTCAGCGCGAGATCTACGGCTGGCCGCAAGACAAGCCGGTCTCCATTCCGGCGTTTCTCGCCTGCCTGCATCCTGATGATCTGCAGGCGATTGCCGCGCGGATCCGAAGGGCGCACGATCCGGCCGGCGACGGTCTGTTCGACGTAGAGCACCGCATCATCCGGTCGGACGGACAGGTTCGCTGGATCGCCACCCGTTCGATCACGCTCTTCGCAGGCGAGGGAGCGGCGCGACGGCCCGTGCGCACGGTCGGCGCGAGCATCGACTTCACGGAGCGAAAACACGGAGAGGAGGGTCGGGAGCGGCTGGCGGCCATTCTCGATGCGACGCCGGACTTCGTGGCCGTCGGCGACCCCGCAGGACGGATCCTCTACTTGAACCGCGCCGCGTGCGGGCTGCTCGGAGCGCAGCCCGGACAGGATCCGTCGAGCATGTCCATCGAGGATCGGCGCCCAACATGGGCTCTGCGCCTGATGGTCGAAACGGCGATTCCCACTGCGGTGCGCGAGGGTTCTTGGCGGGGCGAGACCGCGTTCTTGAGCCGCGATGGAGAAGAGATTCCATTTTCGCAGGTCGTGCTCGCGCATTCCGGATCGGACGGAAAGGTTGCATTTCTGTCGACCATCGCGCGCGATATCTCGCGGGAAAAGAGGCTGGAAGCTCAGTTCCTGCAGGCCCAGCGGATGGAGGCCGTCGGGCGCCTCGCCGGTGGGCTGGCGCACGATTTCAACAATCTGCTGGCGATCATATTGAGCGCCACTGCTCTGGCGCAGCGAGACCTGACGCCCGGGCAGGCGAGCCACGAGGCGCTCATCGATGTGATGTCGGCGGGCGAGCGGGCGGCGGAGCTCACGCGCAGAATTCTCGCCTTCAGCCGGAAACAGGTTCTGCGGATGCAGACCGTCGACGTGAACGAGGTACTGAGGTCGATGATGCCGATGCTGCGGCGTCTCCTCGGCGACCGGATCGACCCGGTCGTGGTCCTGGATCCCGGGCTCGGCTTGATCCGGGCGGATCGAACGCAGCTCGAGCAGGTGGTGCTCAATCTGGTCGTCAACGCGCGAGACGCGATGCCTGCGGGCGGCAGGCTGACGATCGAGACCTGCAGTGCTCCGGGTCTCGAGAATGTCCGCGCCGGAGCCGGCAGCGCGGAGGCTTGCGTCATGATGACGGTGTCCGACACGGGCGTCGGCATGGACCTGGCCACTCGATCGAGGCTCTTCGAGCCCTATTTCACGACCAAGTCTCCAGGCCGCGGGACGGGTCTCGGGCTGTCGATGGTGTTTGGCATCGTCAAACAGAGCGGCGGAGACATCGCGGTCGCGAGCGAGGTTGGTCGTGGTACGACGTTCAAAGTGCAATTCCCCCGGGTCAACGGAGACGATCCCCCCGGAGAAGCTCGCGGCGCCACGACGCGTTCGGTCGATCGTGAGGTCGTTCTCGTCGTTGAGGACGAAGTACCGCTGCGCAAGATGATCGCGAACATCCTCGAGCAATCCGGGTACCTCGTGCTGGCGGCCGCGGGACCCGGGGAGGCGCTGGCCCTGGCGCGTACGCATCCCGGGCACATCGATCTGCTGCTCACCGACGTCGTCATGCCGGACATGAGTGGAAAAGAGCTGGCCGATCGGCTGGCCGCCGACCGCCCGGCGACACCCGTGCTCTACACGACGGGATACGCCGACCACGGCATCGTGGAAAGCGGAGTTCTTCAGGCGGACGTCTGCTTGCTGTCCAAGCCGTTCACTTTCGATCAACTGCTCGGCAAGGTTCGGAAGGTCATCGAGCAACGAAAGGCCCCGGCCTCATCTTGATGCAGTGGCCGTGTCCCGAGGCGGGACTCGGTGGTGTCCCTTCGATGGGTCGGGCTGCCGGCGGGCCCGCGACTTGCTCTCGTGAAAGAGGCCAGGGGGAGTCAGAGAGGATCGGATGACCATCTATCTCGCGGCCTTGCTCATCGGCGTGATTGCAGGGCTTCGCACGATGACCGCGCTGGCCGGCGTGAGTTGGGCGGCTTCCCTCGGAGAGTTGGGCCTGGGGGGCACTCGGCTCGCCTTCTTGGGGTCGGCGGTGGCGACCTGGATTCTCACCATTGCCGCGATCGCAGAGCTCGTGACCGATCAGCTTCCCGGCACGCCCAGCCGCAAGACGCCCGTGCAGTTCGGGGCCCGCATCCTCAGCGGCGCGCTTTGCGGCGCCGCCCTGGGAACGGCGGCCGGAGGGTCGTGGAAGATTGCCGCAGGCGCCGGCGTCGTTGGCGCGATTGTCGGCACCCTGGCGGGTGCAGGGTTCAGAAGCGGGCTGGCCCATGCCTTTCGGAGAGATAAACCGGCGGCGTTTCTCGAAGACGCGGTCGCCATCGTGGGCGTGGTCGTCGTCCTCAGCGTGCTCGGATGAAGCGCTTCGACGCCGTCGTCATCGGGGCGGGGCAAGCCGGACCGCCTCTGGCTCGTCGTCTTGCCGCGGCCGGAAAAACGGTCGCGATCGTCGAGCGAAAGCTCTTCGGCGGAACGTGCGTCAATACCGGCTGCATGCCGACGAAGACGCTCGTGGCAAGCGCGCGGGTCGCTCACGTGGTCCGGCGAGCCGCTTCGTATGGGGTCACGGTTCCCGGTCCGCTGGAATTCGACCTTCGGCGCGCAAAAGCGCGCGCGGACGCCGTCTCGACCGACGCCCGTCAGGGAGTCGAGTCGTCGCTCCGAGACACGGCAGGTGTCACCGTCATCGAGGGGCACGCGCGCTTCACCTCCCGTGACACGATCGAGGTCGGTGAAGACGTCCTGAGCGCGGAGCGCATCTTCCTCGACGTCGGGGGTCGCGCTCGCCTGCCCCGGATTGCGGGTATCGAGGAGGTTCCGCACCTGACCAACGCATCGATCCTCCAGCTCGAATCATTGCCCCGTCACCTCGTCATCATCGGCGGGGGATACGTCGGCCTCGAGTTTGCCCAGATGTACCGGCGATTCGGGAGCGACGTCACGATCGTCGAGATGGGACCACGCGTCGCCGCCCGCGAGGATGAGGACGTATCGTCGGCGATCAGCGGCATACTGGAGGGTGAAGGCATCCAGGTCCGCGTGCGCGCGGAATGCATTTCGGTTTCTTCGGACCGGCAAGGCGTGACTGCGCGTCTTGACTGCGACGCGGGCGATCGGACCGTGACAGGTTCTCACCTCCTGCTTGCCGCCGGCAGACGGCCCAATACCGACGACCTCGATCTGGACCGCGCCGGCGTTGCTGTCGATGCGCGGGGATACATCCGCGTCGACGACTTCCTGCGTACGAACGTGGAGGGAATCTGGGCCCTCGGCGAGTGCAACGGCCGAGGCGCATTCACCCACACTGCGTACAATGACTACCAGATCGCGGTCGCCAACCTGCTGGAAGGGGACCCGCGAAAGGTGAGCGACCGCATCGAGGCGTACGCTCTCTACATCGATCCGCCTCTCGGACGCGTGGGCCTGACCGACCATGAAGCGCGCAAGACGGGACGGGCTTTGCTTCATGGCAAGCGACCGATGACGCGCGTTGGGCGCGCCGTGGAGAAAGACGAAACGCAGGGCTTCATGAAGGCCGTCGTCGACGCGGAGACCAAGAAGATCGTCGGGGCGACCATCCTCGGCACGGGCGGGGACGAAGCCATCCACGGGATCCTCGATGCGATGTACGCGGGAGCGACATCGACCACGCTTGCGCGGAGCGTGGGCATCCACCCGACCGTATCGGAGCTCGTCCCGACCCTCTTTGGCGAGTTGCGCCCGTTGACCTAGGGTGTTCCTGCGCTGGACTCGACGACGAAGGGAGGGCGTCGTCGATCGCTTTCGTCCGCTCAGTCGAGCGCACCGTACTGGTAGAGGACGCTCTCGACGTAGAGCCGGGTCTCGACGTCGATGGTCGGGTCGGAGGCGAACGCCTTCACGAGCGACAGGGTCGCGTCGCTCGTCAGCGAACCCCACTGCTGCAGCCACAGCGCCGTGTACACGATGTAGTCGGCCGAGATCGCGTACCCGGGGAAGCTCTTGTACTGTTCGACGAAGTCGACGAGGTTCGTGCCCTGGTACGTGGTGACGTCGAACGCCGCGAGGTACGACGCGACGTAATAGTCGAGCGGCGCGTTCGACATCGCAAGCGCCTGCCCGAGCGATTGGGCGGCCGCCTGCGTTCCCGCGGCCGACGTCGCGGCCAAGCTCGCGATCGCAAACGACACCTCGGTCAGCTCGAGCTGGCCACCGAGCGCCTGCACGCGCGCGAACACGTTTTCGTATCGCGCTTGCCACGAGCTCGCGTCGGGTGGGCACACGTGAAAGGCCCCGCTACCGCCCGGCGCGTCCACTCGGCACTCGATCCATTCCTCCGCGTCGAAACAGGGCGCGAGCGCGTTCAGCAGATCGTCGACCGAGTCGTAACTCGGCACTCCAAGCCCGGTGTCGCACGCGGCGCCGAGACTCGAGAGCACCTGCTGGGGAGCTCCGCCGACGTTTGCGCTCGCGACGTGAGCGTTCAAATACACGTCCTCGTGCTGCACGACCTCATCCTGCGTCGTCTCGGTGTTGACCGACCAAAGGGCGGAAGGCAGGGGCTCCGACATGGCTGGAACCAGGGCAAACGAACCAATCCCGATCGAGTATTCGTTGACTCCGACGTCACTGATCAGCCCCTGCGAAGTGGGACCTTCGCTGAGGATTCCGAGCATATTGCCATCGTCGTCGAGGATCGGAGAGCCGCTGTTTCCCGGCAGACTGTAGGCGGAGAAGGTCACGTAGGCCCCGTCGAAGTCGACGATTTCTCCTTGCGTCCATTGCTTCAAATCCCCCTCGGGGTGACCCACCAGGTGAACGTGGGTGCCGAGAAGCGACTCCGGGTCTTCGGCTTCGAGTGTCAGATAGTGAGGCGTGCTCAGAGTGGCGCCGCCGGGCGCCACGTAAATCTGTGCGACGGCCATGTCGAGTCCGACATCGACCGCCAGCGGTACGGCGAAAACCGCCATAGGAGTGGGCACCGGATCCCCCCTCTGGTAGTCGAACGTGAGGGACACGTAGCAGCCCTCGGCCGGGCAAATGTCGACGCCGAGGACATGATTGTTGGTGATGAGAATCCCGCTGGGCGAGATGAAGGATGCAGTCGCAAACTCCCCAGCGGTCCCGATGCGCACGACTGCTTCGCCAGCCTGCTGAATGACGGGCGGTGCCGACGAGACGTCGGAGAACGACGGGAGCACCGGCCCGCTGTTCGTCTTCTCGCCGCACGACGACAGCAGACTCACGGCGATCGCGAGCGCCGCGCATCCCTTCCGTTGCGTGCCCGTGGGTCCCAAGAGCCCCGCAGATGCGCTTCGCGCTCTCCCCATGCGCCGATGCTACGCGCGACGCGCTGCGGATTGAAGTGGTCTTGATTTCGACCCGCTCGATCTCGACGCAGGGTGTACCGACGCGCCGAAGAGCGTGGGGATGGCGCGGATGCCTCCGCATCAAGCAGACGCGGGCCTTCCCCGCAAGAATTTGGAACCGCACTGCGCCACGTCACTGCATGATGCGCCGAACCATGCGACGCCACGCGCTCGCTCTCCTAGTGACGGTCGTGCCGCTCGGGTGCACGCGCCCGAGCGCGCGGAGCATCGACGACTACACGCCAAGAAAGCTGAGCGGCGAAGTCGTCTCGTTCGCAAGCGGCGCCCTCGTGCTGCACGGCGTGGTGTATCTCCCGGCGGGTGCCGGACCCTTCCCGGCGGTCCTCTACAACCATGGCGGCGCGCCGGGCATGTTGCCGGCCGACGCCGCCGAGGCGCTCGGGCCTTCGTTCGCCGCACGGGGGTGGGCGTTTTTCATGCCCTTCCGCAGGGGCCAGGGCCTCAGTCTCTCGGCGGGCCCCTACATCATGGACGAGGTCAACGCTGCCAGCGCGTTCGGCGGGAAGCGGGCCGGGGCGGCCAAGCTCGTGAGCCTGCTCGAGACCGAGCACCTCGACGACCAGATCGCCGCCCTGGTCTGGTTGCGCGCACAGGGCTTCGTCGACCCGGCGCGGATCGCCGTAGGGGGCAACTCGTTCGGCGGGATCGAGACGCTCCTCGGGGTGGAACGCGAGGCGTACTGCGCCGGCTTCGACTCCGCCGGCGCCGCGCAGACCTGGGCGACCGTGCCCGAGCTCCGGGAGCGTTTGACGCGCGCGGTCCGCGCTGCGCGCGCGCCCATTTTCCTCTTCCAAGCGCGGAACGACTACGATCTCTCGCCAACCGAGGTCCTGTCCGCGACGCTCAAGGACGCCGGTAAGCCGTTCGTCGCCAAGATCTATCCTCCTTTCGGCAACTCGGCCGGGCAGGGGCACACTTTGGGGTACTTCGGGTTTCCGGTCTGGGCCGACGACGTGATCGGCTTCCTCGGCGAGCATTGCCGGCCCACCGACCATCGAGTGGAATCGACAGCCTGGCCGATGTTGTCAGACATGCGCTAGCGCACGCTGCACGAGACCGCACGGTGGTCGCACGCGGGGCCCCAGTCGAGGCGACCGAACAGGCCGCACGGACGTGGCTTCATCGCGGTGGACGCTGCAGGCCGACCAAGCGGTAGCCACGGGAAGGTCCCAGGTCGTAGAGGTGAGCGATGAGCGGCCCCTGGGCGACCCCATCGGCGACCCTCACAATGACGTAACGCGCGGGCGAGTCGTCGGCCACGTTCCCATCAGGCGCGACGTGCGGGAGAGAAACGCAGATCCTTCCGAGCTTGCTCCGTTCGACCGCGAGCGGCCCCGAGCGCGAGGACCAAGCCGCGTAACGGAATGCGTCGGCTTTGCGGAGCCCGCGCCATTCGGCCAGGTCGAGAGCGCAGAGCAACCGACCGTCCGCGATGCGAACGTCCGTCACGGGCGACAAGCCCGTCAGGTACCGCTCGAGAATGCGCTGAAGCCGTCTTTCGAGCACGTCCGTGACGTACTCGGTGTTCTTGGCATTGGTGAACTGGCCCCTGCGCGCGAGCGCCTCGATGATTTCGGGCGTGAAGCGCGCCAGGATGCGGGCCATCCAGGCTGCATCGCACTCGGTCATTCGGGTGAACGCCGCGTTTTCATACGCCGGTCTCCATTCGTCTGGGACGAAATCTTCGGCGTTGAAGTACAGAAAGATCTCGTGGCCCGGCGTCTTTTCCACGTAGTCCCAGACATGAACCCGGATGCCAAGAGCCAAGAGATCCGATGCGTAACCCGCCCAGTCGAAGAGCAGGTACCCGTACCCTGCCCGCCGCCACAACATGTCCCCTTGAGCCCATTTGGGACCGAGCGCCTCACTCGTGTCGAGAAGATAATGGACGACATGTCCCGGCGACGAGTCGTGGGCGTCTGGGCGATCGGCGATCCATGTGTCGAGAGAATTGCCCTCTCGGGCGTCGACGTGATCGATCCACGCGGCGATGAGTCGGGACCCCCGCAGCTCGCGCCGATTTTGATGTGCGACGACGTCGTTGGGGTCATCCTCGCGAGTGTCCGTGTAGCGGAACGGTCCGATCGAGTGGCCCATGATCCAAGCGGATGCCTGCATGCGGATCCGGTCGCCGCTCTTGGGGCTCTTTTTGACGATCCCGTCCAATGCGTTTTGATCGAAGGCCTTTTCGACCGCCAACGCATTTCCCCACTTGTAGCGAAGATTCGGCAATAGCTTCAAAAGTGAAGGTTTGAAGATCGCGACTTGCTCGCAAGGCGTGTTGAAACCTGCCGCATGGTAGATGGCCAGCCCTATCGTTTGCGCGGCGCTGGCGAGCTCGGGCTGGTCGGGGTCGTCCTGTTTGAAAAGATACTCTTTGCCGCCGATCTCGACTCGAAAGCCAGGCGTAATCCCCTCGGTTTTGCCGTGATCGATGATCCAAGTCCCATCCGCTGCCGTATCGGGATGCAAGACAAGGGAGAGATCGCAGGCGCCGAGCGCGATCTCGTCTGGGGTCATCGCGTGCGAGCCGATGCGGTTGGTAAACCACGAAGAATCGGGCACTTCGTCCATGCTGTTGACGTTCGTCGCCTCGCCAGTCTCGTAAACTCCGAGTCCTTCCGAGATGGGCCGGAAGGTGGTGTTGTCCAAACCGTCCCATATCTGCGAAGACCAATAGGGCCGCGGTGTGCACGCGACGTGGCCGGGATCGCCGTGAATCGGTTCCGGGTGGCAGGCGATGCTCACCGACTCCAGGTCCGTGTCGCGCCAAATCGGCTCCTTGAGCGGAAATCGCGGCTCCGAAGGAGCGCACGACACCGAACCGAATGCGGCGAGGGCGAGACATGCGAGGGCGGAACGCATGCGGGCTTCACGTCAAGAGGCGGTTCACACCGGTCGGCCGCGTTGGGGTACGCTCCGTGACACTTTCCTGCGCCCGGCGGGCGCCCGATTCCGGATCTGGAAGCGAATATTATGCCGAGGTCGTCCGATGGGCCCTGCGAGGGTCGTCGCCGAGAAGGGGGTCCCAACCGAGGTCTTCGGCTGTTGCGTGGGCGCGCAAGAACTGCGGGCGAAGCCGATGTCCGGTTCCCGACCCTCGCCAGTGATCTTCTCGCATTGCCGAAGCTGCTTCGGCGCGTGAGCATGAAGATCGTCGAAGCCCCTGGGCAATGGGGCCCCGGGGGCTGGATGGCCCTCTTCGCCCTCGTTGCGGTGACGCTCTTCGCGTACGACGAAAAACGACCGCTCCAATCGCTTATCGAGCACACAGGGGATAGCGCCCTGCGTCGGGTCGCGCGGTTCGCGGAGATCATGGGCAACGGCACGGCAACCGTCCAATACGGGGTGTTCGCCTTCGTGATTGGCCGCGGGGCGAAGCGGCGTGTATGGGTCGACTTGGCGTTCGGCCTTGCTACGGGGGGGATCTGGTGCTCGGCGCTCACCAAGGCGGGGCAGTTGGTCCTTGCGGAGGCCCGTCCGAGGGACGGCGGCGTGATGCATTTTCTGGCGCCGAATGGACACGGAGTCTCCGGGCACGCGTCTGCAGTCGCGCTCGTCTATGTCGCCACGAATCGAATTCTGACGAGAAGTGCCCGCCCCTCGGTTCGCCGAGCCGTACGCGCGGCACTCCTGGCGTGGGCGGTCGTCGTCGGATGGTCTCGCATATACCTCGGCGCGCACTTTGCGTGGAACGTCATCGTCGGGCTGGCCGTCGGCTACTTCACCGGCTCCGTCGCTGCGCGCACTTGCATCGCAGGTCGAGCGACTCTCTCGGCTCGTTCTGCGTCATGACCACGAGGCAGGCGGCTGGCATGCATGTGCGTGACTCATCGCTGATGACGCAGTGGCCCTTCTGCTGGGTCCTGGTGGGCTTCACAGGACTCGGAGGGCGGCGACTTCGTCGTGCAAATTGGGTGTGGCCGCCGCGAGCGCCAGGTAGAGCGCGCGGTGCCCATGCCCCATCCTCGACCGGAACGGCCAGGCTGGTTCGAGGAGCACGAACAAGAAGATCTCGTCGAAGGAGCGCTCGTGATCGACGTGCTCGATGGCAAGACTCATGAGCCCATGTGGCATGGAGCCGCCCGCGTGGAAGTCCAACCCGGTAAGGTCGACGAATCGCTGCTGCGGCGCGCGACGGCAAAGCTGCTCGACGCGTTCCCCAGCTCGCGTGCCAACCCTGTGGGGCGACCGGCGGCAGTACGGTAGGCCGATTCGCACGCTCTGGATCATGGGCGCGTGGACGCCCCCAGCGGCTGCGCCGGCGCTGGCGACGCGCAGCACGCCGACGATCGTGGAAGCGGACTGCACACGCGGTAAAGGGCTAAATTGGAAAAAACGATGCAATCCATCGGCGCCACGCCCATGACAGGACATTTGGCCAAAAACAAACGTTGAATTTTTCGAGTGGTATACGAGAGTTGTCTCCGATCGCGAATCGGGAGAGTTTTGGCCACAATTGCTTCCGTCGATTGGGGTTGAGTACCTTCCTGCACAGACAAAAGCGCGCGCCATTCTTATTGTGCCTCGACCCGACGACGTGCTTGCCATGCTGGTCGATCGACTCCAGACTGGCTACCCGAACGACCTAACCGTGCTGTATCGCTCGAGGCCATATTTGGAAATTCACGCGAAGCTTCTGCGGCTACTGACCGCTTGGGATCCAACGCCATTGGTGTATGTCGGCGGACTTGACCCGTTCGCGTTGCTGCAATACGCAAGCGCTTCGTGGGGCGAGCTGGATTCAGACAGGGATGACCCCCGGACGGCCTGTCGCCCGACGACGAACGACGGGTACGCGCGGGGATCGAGGCCTCGGAGCGCGACGATTCTGTCGCCCTGACGAAGGACGAGGCCGACGCATACTACGAGACGGGCGTGCTTCCGGATCGCGTGAAGACGTGGGCCGCATCCCGCGGGTAACGACCCCCTGCGTCGAGAGCCTCGACGACCTTGGGGTGGTGCCCGGCTCTTCCAGGGCACGAGCGGTGGCGGCGACCGTTCGGCAGATCGCCGCGGCGTCGGAGCTGCCGATCGCGGGAGACGTGGAGGGGCCGCTCCCAGCCCCAACGGCAATGCGGGTTGAACAGGTCGAGGGACGGCGCCTGCTCACGGCGTCCGCACGGCGCGTTGCCGGGCACCGGCTGTGGGTCTGGTACCGGCCACGGGGCGGCGACCGCTTCGATCTCGTGGCGCTGGCGAGCACTCCGCCGTCAGAATAAGGGGGCACGCCACACGCGCACGACGTCAGCCGTCGGGACTCGGCGGAGCAGACCTCGAACGAGATCAGCGTTGAAGTCTTCGTCGGCCAGAAGTCGAATCACGCGGGGCCCGACGTCGACCGCCGAGCCAGGAGGCGCGCCCGCAAGCCCGAGGCCGGGAGCGCCGCTTCGATCTCGCCTCGGAGTCTGTCGCCCGCATGGCGACGGTCAGCGACGTACGCGTCGACCTCGGCGCGGTGATCGAGAACGTAGGCGATGACGGCATAGATGCTGGCGAGATCGACCGACGGGTGCTGCTGCACCATCTCTTCGGCCGTCGCACCTGCATCGAAAGTGGCGACGATCGTCTCGAGAGACACACGCGTGCCCGTCAGCCGGACACTGCCGTCCGAGGCTGTCGTCAACGGGGGAGGTCTTGCCTCAAACGCTTGCATCGATCCTCTACGCTTTGTCGCGGTGGAATGGGCCGCTCTCCTGAACCGGGAGCTGCTCGCTTCGATAGCTCGATCGAGCTCCTCGAACAGTCTGGGGTCAAGGTCGGGCCATTTGTCCATAGAAGCGGCGATGGCCGGCGGCGATCCGCGCCGATGGGGCTCCTCGAAGTGCACGGCGAGCTCGGCCCCCTCCGTTAGCGGAGGAGCTCCAGGTGCTCCAGATGTCCCGATGAACCCGGACGCGCACCGTTCGCATCGCCATGCGCTCAAAGCTATCACGAGATGCGGCCGCCCCCCCCCGGCCGCCGCGCGAAGGCGGGGCAGTCGGTACCCCGTTCGTCGTCCGCGTCATCACGCCCAACGCTGCCACGGTGCAATCGGCCGCCGAGCCAATCGACCTTGGGGGCGGAAATGCGTGGCGGTCGCTCGTGGTCGGACCAGACGGGATCCCGGGCGTCACCGACGTCGCGGTGGCGACGCGCGAGGCTCATCGCAGTGCTGTCCGTGATGGCCCCGGCCGCGACCCGGGTGCTGGCGAGCTCCGATCTCGCCGTGCTGGACACCTGGCTGGATCGCGCCGCGGTCGCGACGAGCCCGCATGAGATGTTTGCGGACTGAGCATCGGCGCTGATAAGAAATTCGTGTGTCCATCTTCGACCCGACCTCGGGCTGGAACCCATTGCCGTGGCTCCAGGAAAAGACTCTCCGCGCCCTCGAAGAGGCAGCGCGCCTGGTCGATCTCGCCAACGAGAAAGACACGGCCCCATGGTACGCGAAGGAGCTGAAGCGCCGCGCGGGCGCCTTGATCGGCCGGCTCGCTCCTGTCGTCTCGCTCTTGCACCAGGTCGAAGACGCCGCGTCGCACGACGAGTGGGGTGCCATCCGCGAACGAGGGACGTTCGCCTTGGCCGCGTGGTGCAAGAAGCACGACGTCCAGGATCCGGCGCAGCGCGCGTTCGATCTGCTTGCGAAAGAGCATGAGGACGGTGAAGCCGAGGCCAAAGCCGAAAGGCACGCGCCGGAGCGCGACGACCTGGACGACCTGCGCACGCTGGACCTGCGATGCACCATCTACGGGAGTCTGACGCGCAGGCTCCTGCACGAAGACCTGCCCGAGGCGGCCCGGCGGATGCTCCTCTGGGCGCTGTCTCACCTCACCCTCGGAGACTGGCCAGACGTCGTGTCGCTGTCGCGTCGCTTTCTGCCCACGGACATCGATCTCGACCCGGAAACGACGGCGGCCGCTTATCGGTGCCTGATCGAGCGGGGCCTCATCGAACGCGTGGATGACGACGCCGACGGCGATGCACTTCGGCTCCGGCTCATCGCGGAGGGCTTCAACGAAAGCAAACAGCCGCTCCCGCCGGGCGAGGTGACGTTTGGTTTTCCCGGCGCACGCGTCGGAGGCAAGCCGACGCTGGGCAACGAGCTTCGAGTCGCGCTTCCCGCGGCGTACCTGAAGACCCTGCTGCGGTGGCGGTTCGGGGATGACGATCGCAAGGCACTTGGCGCGGCGCTTCAAGCTCATCTCGGACCGCAGCGCGCATTCGTCGAGGCCATAGCGATCGACGACGGAGGCGAGCCGGCTGTCCTCGTGCGCCTGCGATACTCATGGGACGAAGACGACCGCGACATGACCCGCGCCCTGCACGAAGCAACGCTCGCCTGGGTGCGCGCCCGTCTCGCTCCTTCCAAGGGGACGTCCCCAACCCAATAGGTCATCGAGGCGTGAGCGTTCACGGTTCATGCTTCAGACACGCGCCGGAGCAAACTTCTCAGGAACTGAAGCTGCTGAGCGGGTGCTTGCCCGCTTTCTCGGAGCAGCGCGTCCCGGTACCCTCGCACCGCGAGGCT
The DNA here is from genome assembly GCA_035622655.1 of Polyangiaceae bacterium. Lineage (GTDB taxonomy): Bacteria > Myxococcota_A > Polyangia > Polyangiales > Polyangiaceae > Palsa-1150. The sequence continues at coordinate 403 of DASPUY010000213.1, read as the reverse complement.
GCTCGCCGTCGCGGGAGGCAGGTGCTGCAGCATCCAAGCGCGTGTGTCGGCAACCTCGGGATCGCCGAGCTCCTCGAGCTCGGCGATCGCAGCCCGCGCGTGATCCAGGCGCGTCGCGTAGCGGGGGATGAGCCAGGCGAATTGCTGGCAAAAACACGTGGCACCTGGAATGGGAAGTCAATGTTCTCGAGAGCGGCCAACAGGCGAGCCTCCTTTCGCGTGCGCTCGTCGAGGTCGGCATCGCATCCACGGGTCGTAAGCGGGACAGCGACCTCGGACCGTTCGGTTCGCGAACTCACCACTTCGACTTCGGCCGCGAAGATCTCCCGCGATAGGCCGCGGCCCATCTTCTTCACGTACCCGACGTCGACTCTCGCACCTTGGCCGGCTCGTTGCTCGAAGG
>DASPUY010000212.1:0-43654 GCA_035622655.1 Polyangiaceae bacterium | reverse complement strand
GATGACTGTCGGCACGTCACGCGAGCTGTGGCGCGCCGGATCGCCCATGTCGCTCGACACGAGCACGATGGTATCTGCGAGCACCCCGGCTTCGTCGAGGCGGGTCAAAAGCCTCGCCACCTTCGCGTAGCTGTACCGATTCTGGACGGCGAGCGCCTTCCAGCTCTCGGGAGTCCCGGCATGCTTTTCCCCTCTGGCGTCGTAACGGTGCGCGACATCTCCGTGTACGTCTTCGGGCAAGTCGGGAAACAGATGCGTACGGCTGAGATCCCCCAGCATCAACGTCGCAAAACGGGTCAGGTCGCAGGCAAGAGCGCGAGCCAGCATGTCGATCTGCAAGTCCGTGATCGCATCGAGAGAGGGCGCTCCGCCGTCGTGAGCTCCAATGTGGGCGAAGTGGGTGCGTTCGGCCGCCACGGGCGCGATGCACCGGCGCTCGGCACCGGCGAGTCGTTTCTCGATGTCGCGGATGGCTTCCCAGTGCTGCTCCATCTTGGTCCGCTGCGAATCAGGCACCCTCGACGCGAGACGCGTGAGATCCGCGCGGATGACGTCGAGCACGCTCTTGCCCTCGCGCCGCTGCCGCGCAAGCTGCTCGCTTCGGTCGCCGGTCACGGGTGCGCCAAAGAGCTCGGCAAACGTCTGGGCCGGATCGATCCACTTGGGAAGGGGCGTACCCCCGAGACCGTAACTGATGGAGTCGCCGATCCCGGTCTGGTCGCTGCCGATCCCGAGCACGAGCGAAGTGTGGACGGTATCCGCTCCGAGTCCTCGTTCGACGGCCAGGTGCTGATCGAGCGACGCGTTCTTCCCATCCGCGCCGCTGCCGGTGAGGATCACCCGCGGGCCGTCGTGGCCGCTCGTGCCGACCTTGATCCCGGCGCTGAGATCGACCCCTCCCAACACGACGAGTCGATCCCGAAAGCTCGTTTTCCCGCTCTCCGGGTCGTCCAGCGGCTTCAGGATGGCGTCGGGATAGCGCATGTCGAAGCCATCGCGCGGCTCCCAGAGCTCGCGAGCGCGCCCGTGGGGGGCGTACACGGCGACGAACCGGAGCGGGCCTCCCGAGGACCGCGATCGACCGACCGCAGCACTGCCGGGCCCGGGCCGCCCGGGTCGATCGAGAGCGGGACTCGTCACGTCGTCGGCGAAGGCCCGGACGCCGACCAATGCGCCGGCGGCCCCCAGAGCACTCAGGAAGTGGCGGCGGCCCAGTCGCCCGCGTCGACCGGCTCTCATGCTCGCACCTCGCGTCGGATGTGCGGGCCGGACGTCACGACCGCACCTCACGCAGGATGAACAGATCGCTACGGATGAATGCGATGAGCGCCTCGAAGAGATTCTCGCGAAGCGCAGGCCGGAGCTCCGCTGTCAGCGCCAGGAGCTCGAACTCGACTTTCGGATCGACGCTCGACGTGAAGTAGCGGAACGCTTGGCGCAGGTAGCACTCGTTGGCGAGAGGATTCGCCCCCAGCCATTGCGACAGGTCGTAGCTGTCCCGCAACGAGGCGCTCTGGCTGCCCAGGTCGACCTGGGCTGCCGTGTCGATCGGTTTGCCGTTGTCGGTCGTTCGGCTGGCGCCGATCGCATCGAAGCCCTCGAACGTGTAGCCGATGGGGTCGATCGTCTCGTGGCATCCCGAGCACGCAGGGTCGCTGGTGTGCGCGGAGAAGCGCTCGCGAGTCGTCTTCGCCTGCGATGGCGGCGGCAGGACCGTATCGATACCGACCTCCGACGGACGCGGAAACCGCTTGCAGAGCAACTTGCGGAGCACGAAGTCGCCGCGCTTGACCGGGCTCGTGGCGTCCTCGTGAGCGTGCGCTGCGAGGAAGCTCGCTTGCTGCAGGACGCCCCCACGCCGGGTGCCGGCGAGCGACGCCCGGGCTCCCCACGTCTTGAGGCCGTAGAAACGGGCCATCGTCGGGCTGACGGACGCAAAGCGTCCGTCCAGCAGCGCTCGCAGCGATCCACCCGCGAACACCATCACCTCGTCGACGAAGGCGCTCGTCTCTTGGAGCATGGCGTGCTTCAGGTCTTCGTAGCGCGGAAATAACGCAGTGTCCTTCGCCGTGCCCTCCAGACCGTCGACTTCGAGCCATTCGAGGATGAACCTCCGAAAATGGATGCGCGTGTCCGACTGGGCGAGCAGCCGCCGCGCCTGCCCTTCGCGGACGTCCGGCGCGTAGAGCGCTCCCGAGGCCGCCGCGTCGAGCAACGCTTCGTCCGGCGGCGCGCCACGCAGCATGTACGAGAGCTCCGAGGCCAGCTCGAAGGGCGTGAGCGTCACGACCCCACGAGTCGCCGGACCCGAGCCGAGCTCGGTCAAATACAGCAGACTCGGCGATTCGAGCAGCGCCGTGAGTACCGCCTCGGCGCCCGACGCGAATCCGGCGGTCGACTCCGGCCCATGCCCGGCCGCGGCGTCGTGGGCGCCCCCCGCGACCCCTTCCGCCGAGCCCTGCGCTTCGCGGAATGCGGTCAGCAGCATCGAGAGTTCGGCCTCGCCGAGTGGACGCCGCCATGCCCGCCGCCCGAACGTCTCCACGAAAGTCTGCGCGCAGCTCGCGCTCGGACGGCCCCCGCACCCGACGAGACGATCCAACCGATCGGTGACCGCGCGGTGGGCGACATCGCGGGCGATCGCGTCGTAGCGACTTGCGAGCGCCGACGGAACGGTCTGCTCGTCGTTCGCACTGTACCCCTCGCGACGAACGTCCGGCGGCAACTTGTCGGCGATACGCTCGGGCGCGCCCACGACGACATCGACCGTGCTCTCGTATTCGAGATCGGTCAGCCGCCGCACCCGCGCGGGCAAGAGCGCAGCGCCCGCATGCTCCGGAGCGCTGGGCACACGCGCAACTTGCGAGCCCGCCGGCGAGCGCCCGCACGCGGCACCGCAAGTGGAGAAGGCGCCTGCCATGAGGAGCGTCGCGAGAGCGGACGCGGCCCGGCGCCGAACGCCGCGCCCAGGGATCACGGTCGCCAGCAGAGCCCTCGGCATGGACGTCCCCGTCAACGCGACCGGCTCGGCGTCCCCGCGGGCTGCGTCCGCGCCGCGGCAGCCAGAGCTTCGGCCTCCCGGGCGTCCACGAACGCGATGTCGTCGACCCAGAAGTCGATCGGAACGTCCTTCGAGCTCACGGAGAACGCGAGTCTCAACAGTCGCGATGGATCGAAGCGCGCCTGGGTCCCCCACCCGCCCTGCTCGACGGCGTCCCAGCGCACGAGGTAGTCCGTCCAGCGATCGCTCAGATATACGAACTTTCCGTGGAAATCGTAGCAGCTGGTCGTGCACGATCCCCCTTGGTCGGTCGGCTGCGTCTCGGGCATCGCGAAAGACACGCGAACGGTTCCGGGACCGCGCGCGCGAAACCGGACGCCAACGAAGCCGGCCGCGTTGAGCGGGCAGCGGATGCCCTTGCTCTCCCATTGCAGGCCGACACCCCAGGTCGCCCCCCAGTCCTTCTGCCCTTCGGCCTTGAAGTGCGCTGCGAAAAGATTGTCCTTGCTGGACTCCGCGGGAGGCAGCCGGTCCGGCTGAAAATGGCTGGTGGCAGGATAGACCTTCGCGCCGTCCGTCGGATCGCTTGCGGCAAACCACCACCCGTCGCGCTCGAACGCCTTGAAGAGGTGGGAGTCTCCATCCTCGAAATCGTCGAGGAGAGCCACGTCGGTGGGTTTCGGAGGAGGGGTGCAGGGTCCCGCGGGTGCCGAGACGGCCGCGGGTGCTCCGCTGTCGGCAGGAAGGGGAGCTTCCTGCGGCATGGCCACGACGGCTCCCTGTCCGCCGAAAATCGGGGCCGGCGAGCTGGGCGCGCCCGGCGCGGCGCTGCAGGAGGTCACGAGGGCGACACCGGCGATTGCGAGAAGCTGCGCGCCCAACCTGCTCATGCTGCCAACCCCTCCCTGTCGATTAATTGGCATCGCCCTGGCGGACCCGTCAAAGAATTCTTTGCTGAGCCGGATTTGCGGGCGCGGGGAACATTCGCATCGTGGTGGATGACTCCGAGATCGTGCAACGTCCGGTGCTCCCGCGCCGACCCCGGCCGATCGTGATCCTCGGGGCGGGCGCCATCGTCCGCGAAGCGCACTTGCCGGCGTATGCCCTGGCCGGACTGCCGGTAGCGTCCATCTACGATCGAGTGGTCGAGCGCGCCCATATCCTCGCGACGAGCTTCCGGGTTCCCCGCGTCGCGCGCTCGCTGGCGGAAGCGATCGACAGCGCTCCCGAATCGGCCGTGTTCGATGTGGCACTTCCCGCGTCGGCCCTGCCCGAGGTCCTCGCCAGCCTGCCCGACGGCGTGCCCGTGCTCATCCAGAAGCCGATGGGCGAGAACCTCGCGGAAGCCTCGTCGATCCTGGAGCTGTGCCGGCGCAAGAAACTGCTCGCAGCGGTGAACTTCCAGCTTCGTTTCGCGCCGTCGATGATCGGCGCGCGCGACCTCGTCCGGCGCGGAGTCATCGGCGAGCTGCACGACGTCGAGATTCGAGTCACGTGCCGCATGCCCTGGGAGAACTGGACCTTCCTGTTCGGAATCCCGCGGATGGAAATCGTCTATCACAGCATCCACTACGTGGACCTGGTGCGCTCGGTGCTCGGCGATCCGTCGGGCGTCTACTGCAAGACGGTCAAGCATCCGAAACAGATGCAGCTTGCTTCGACGAGAACGAGCATCGCGCTGGACTACGGGAACGTCCTCAGAGCAAACATCGGTACCAACCATGGCCACGAGTTCGGACCGACGCACGAAGAGAGCTACGTGAAATTCGAGGGCACCTCCGGCGCGATCAAGGCGCGCCTCGGGGCCAACCTCAACTATCCGCGCGGCCTCCCGGACACCCTCGAGGTTTGCCGTCTCGGCGGGGATGATGCGCCGCCGAAGTGGCGCTCCGTGGGTCTCGTCGGCAACTGGTTTCCGCACGCGTTCGTCGGGACGATGGCCAGCGTGATGAGGCGCGCGGACGGCGAAACGTCGGAGCTTCCCACGAGCGTGGAGGACGCCATTCGGACGATGGCGGTGGTCGAGGCTTGTTACGAATCGAGCGCGCGCGGAGCGACCCCCGTCCCGGCGAACCCAGGCACGCCCTCCGTTTCCGGCTAGTCCGTGGACCCGTCGTACGTCGATTCGCACGTGCACTTCTGGGACCCTGCGCTCCTGCCCTATCCGTGGCTGTCGCATCACCCCTCCCTTGCCAAGAAGCACGTCCCGTCGGACTTGCGGAGGGATCTCGGAGCGGGTGGCGGACCGCTTGCGGGCGCCGTGCCGCGCAGCCTCGTGGTCGTCCAATCGGAATGCGATCGAGCTCGGTTTCTCGACGAGGTTCAGTGGGTCGAGGCGATGGCGAAAACCGAACCGCTGATCGCGGCGATCGTCCCGTTCGCTCCCATGGACCGCGGGGACAGCACCGTGGCGATCCTCGACGACCTCGCCCGCCGACCCCTGGTGCGCGGGGTGAGGCACTTGATTCAAGACGATCCGGACGCGCAGCTCTGCCAGCGTCTCCCGTTCGTGACGGGGGTCCGCATCACGGGCCAAAAAGGGCTCTCCTTCGACCTCTGCGCGCGCGAGTGGCAACTGCCCGGCGTGATCGATCTCGTGCGCGCCTGTCCGGAGACGCGCTTCGTCCTGGATCACGCTGGAAAGCCGGACATCGCCGGAGGGCGGCTCGGGCCATGGCGCGGTCGCGTCCGCGAGCTCGCTGCCCTCCCCCATGTGGTGTGCAAGCTCTCCGGGCTGGTCACGGAGGCCTCCGGAAAGGTGCCTGCACGCGAGGAGCTGAAGCCTTACGTGGACCACCTGATTGCGTGCTTCGGCCCGCAGCGGCTCCTCTTCGGCAGTGACTGGCCGGTCGTCAAGCTCGCGGCGAGCGGCGCGCAGTGGCTCGAGACGGCCCGCGAGCTGGTCGGCGACCTTGGTCCGAGCGACCAGCAGGCGATATTCTCGGACACCGCCCGACGGACGTACAGGCTCCCATGACCGGATTTCGTCTCGATGCAAAGACGGCTCTCGTGACCGGGGCCGGATCGGGCATCGGCCGCGCGATTGCCCTTCTCTTCGCAGAATGCGGCGCCACCGTGTGGGTCGTCGATCGCGACGAAACGGGAGCGCGCGCGACCGTCGACGGCATCTCCTCGAAGGGAGGACGCGCGGAGCTCGCGCGCGTCGACGTCACGGCGGCTTCCGAGGTGATGTCGCTGCGCGAGCGCAGCGGCCCGATCGACGTCCTCGTGAATAATGCGGGCATCGGGCACGTGGGAGACCTGCTCCACACCACCGCCGAGGACCTCGACCGACTCCACGCCGTCAACGTGCGCGGCGTCTTCCACGTGTCCAAGGCGTTCGTCCCCGACATGCTCGAGCGCGGACGCGGAAGCGTCATCAACATGGCGTCGATCGGCGGCGTCCTCGCTGTTCGCGAGCGGCTCGCGTACACCACGACCAAGTTCGCGGTCGTCGGGCTGACCAAAGCGCTCGCCCTCGATCACTCGCACACGGGCGTGCGCTTCAACTGCATCTGCCCGGGCCGCGTCGAGACGCCATTCGTCAAGCAGCGCCTCGCCGAATCGGCCGATCCGCAGGCGGCGTACCGTGTCATGTCGTCGACACAGCTGAACGGGCGGATGGCGCGCCCGGAGGAGATCGCCGCCGCGGCGCTGTACCTCGCGGCGGACGTCTCGGAGATGGTCACGGGCAGCTGCCTGATGATCGACGGTGGATGGAGCGCGGGGAAGTGACGCGATGAGCCCAACGTGAATCTCGCCGGAACCATCACCGATCTGCGCGTTTTCGACGTGCGTTTCCCGACGTCGGCGGAGAAGCACGGGTCGGACGCGATGAACCCCGATCCGGACTACTCGGCCGCATACGCCGTCGTCGAAACGGATCGCGCGGACGGGATCAGCGGCCATGGCCTCGCCTTCACGATTGGCCGCGGGACCGAGGTCGTGGTGGCTGCAATCCACGCGCTCCGTCCGCTGGTCGTCGGTCACGCGATCGAAGAGTTCGTCGCCGCGCCGGGCGAGTTCTGCAAGACGCTCACGGGGGACAGTCAACTTCGCTGGCTCGGACCGGAAAAGGGGGTCATTCACATGGCCACGGCGGCGGTCGTCAACGCCTTGTGGGACCTTTGGGCCAAGCTCGACTCCAAGCCGCTGTGGAAGCTGCTGTCCGATCTCAGCCCGTCGCGAATCGTCGAGCTGGTCGACTGGCGCTACCTGACCGACGCGCTCACCCCGCGAGAGGCGGAGCGCGCGCTCGATCGGTGGGTACCCACCCGGGCCGCCCGTGAACGCGAGCTTCGCAGGGCGGGCTACCCCGCGTACACGACGTCGGTCGGCTGGCTCGGCTATTCGGACGAACGACTCCGCGCGCTCTGCCGCGAAGGGATCCGATCCGGCTTCGAGCGCTTCAAACTGAAGGTCGGGCAGAACGTCGACGATGACCGGCGCCGCACCGCGATCGCGCGGGAGGAGATCGGCCCTCGCAATGCGCTGTTTCTCGACGCCAACCAGCGATGGGACGTCGCCCAGGCAATCGAATGGACGCGGGCGCTGGCGGGGTGCAACCCCACATGGATCGAAGAGCCGACGAGCCCCGACGACGTGATGGGCCACGCGGCGATCGCACGCGCTCTCGAACCGCTCGGGATCGGCGTCGCGACGGGCGAGCATTGCCCGAACCGCGTGGTATTCAAACAGCTCATGCAGGCTCGAGCGATCGCGTTCTGCCAGGTCGATTTCTGTCGCCTCGCCGGAGTGAACGAGGTCGTCGCAGTACAGCTTCTGGCCTCGCATTTCGGCATTCCGGTCTGCCCGCACGCCGGCGGGGTCGGCCTGTGCGAATACGTGCAACACGCATCTATATTCGACTACATCGCAGTATCCGGCGCGCTCGACGGCCGATGCATCGAGTATGTCGATCATCTCCACGAGCACTTCGTCGATCCCTGCGTCGTCCGGGACGGGCGCTACCGCATTCCGATGAGCGCGGGCACCGGCATCACGATGAAGCCGGAATCGCTGGCCGCGTACTCGTTCCCGAACGGTCCCGTCTGGAAGAACCTGGTGTCCTCATGAGAATCGTCCGATATCGCGATCCCTCGGGAAATACCCACTATGGCAGCGAGCAGCCGAGCGGCGTCATCGTTCGCATCGAAGGAGACGTCTACGGCGAGCATCGCACGACGACCGAGCGGGCGGACGTCGACAAGCTCCTTGCCCCCGTTGCGCCGACGCTGTTTCTCGGCATCGGTCTCAACTACCGGAAACACGCCGAGGAGACGAACGCGAAGATTCCGGAGTACCCGATCCTGTTCATGAAAGCCGGCAGCGCCGTCCAGCATCCGGGCGAGCCGATCGTGCTACCCAGGCATCTGCCGAGCGAGGAGGTCGACTACGAGTGCGAGCTCGCCGTGGTCATCGGCAAGGCGGCGAAGAACGTGCCGCGTGAACGAGCGCACCAGTTCGTGCTCGGGTACACCTGCGGCAACGACGTCTCGGCGCGCGACTGGCAGAAACGCTACGGGGGGGGACAGTGGTGTCGCGGAAAGACATTCGACACGTTCGCTCCACTGGGGCCCTGCCTCGTGACGCCCGACGAGATCCCGAATCCCAATTCGCTGCGGATCGCGACGATCCTGAACGGCGAGCGTGTACAGGACTGGACGACCGAGGACATGATCTTCGACGTGCCGCGCCTCATCGAGTTCCTGAGCGGCAGCACGACCCTCATGCCCGGTACGGTCATTCTCACGGGAACTCCCCACGGAGTCGGGATGGCGCGCAACCCGCCTCGCTGGCTGCAGCCGGGCGACACGGTCACGGTGGAGATCGAGCGCATCGGCCGACTGACCAACCCCGTCGAGAGCGAAGTCTCCCACAGAGGTCCACGCGGCGCACCCTCGCATCCATGACGACCTTCGACATGGCCTGCCGTCGAGAGCCCGCGGCCTCGCGCCATGTGAAGCTCATGGTCACCTGCCTCTGCGATCTGTTCTTCGACGACGCGGCGGCCGCAACGGTGGAGGTGCTCGAACACCTCGGGTGCAAAGTCGAGGTTCCGGAGGATCAGACGTGCTGCGGGCAGCCCGCGTTCAATGCGGGCGACTGGTCCGCCGCACGCCGCGTCGCACGACACACGGCCCGGGTATTCGCGGGCGATGAGCCGGTCGTGGTTCCGTCGGGGTCGTGTGCCAGGATGGTCTCGCACGGAACGCTCGTGCTGTTCGAGGGCGAAGCGGATCCCCGGGAGGCCTCGGTGGCCCCGCGTGCCTGGGAGCTTTGTGATTTCATCGTGAACGGGCTCGGGGTCACCCGCTGGCCGGGCCGGGTTCGGGCCAGGCTCGCATGGCACCGCTCCTGTCACTCGCGAGGGACGACCTACGGCGAAGCCGCGCTGACCCTTTTGCGGTCGATTGCCGATCTGCGCCTCGTCGAGTTCGGAGAGCCCGAACAATGCTGCGGTTTCGGCGGAACGTTCTCCGTGTCGTTTCCCGAGATCTCGCGCTCGGTCGGCGGGCTGAAGCTCGACGCGGTGATGGCGACGAGCCCGGACGGTGTCGTCTCGGGCGACATGGGCTGCCTCATGCACCTGGATGGCCTCGCCCGGATGCGCGGCGACCGCGCGCTGCCCGTGTTGCACGTCGCACAAGTGCTTCGCGATGCGCTGCGCGCCACGAAGGACGAGGGATGACTCGAGAACCATTCGATCGATTCGCGGCCGACCAGAGCGAGGAGCGCCGCAGCTCGGTTCGCGGCGGCGCGAAGGCCGGACACGAGGCGCGCGGCCGCGCGCTGGAGGCCGACGGTGTGCCCTTCGATCGCCTCCGTTCTCTGGCGGCTCGAATCAAGCAACACACACTCGATCACCTGGACGCGTATCTGCGAGCGGCGACGACGTCGCTCGAGTCGCGCGGTGTGACCGTCCACTTTGCCGCAGACGCCCAGTCCGCGTGCGGGATCGTCACTGACATACTCGATCGCCGTCGAGCGATACGCGTCGTCAAGACGAAGAGCATGGTCACCGAAGAGGTCGAGCTCGCGCACCATCTCGAGCAGCGCGGCATCGAGTGCATCGAGACCGACCTCGGAGAGTTCGTGGTGCAGCTGGCGCGCGACCGCCCGAGCCATATCGTCAAGCCGATCATCCACAAGAACCGCGCGGAGATCGCCGCGACGTTCGAGAGTCACGGCCTCGGACCCTACGACGACACCCCGGAGGTGATCACCCGGCGCGCGCGCGAATTTCTTCGCCGCAAGTATCTCGCGGCGGACGCGGCGATCACCGGCGCCAATTTCATTTCGGCAGAGAGCGGCCGCCTCGTTCTCGTCACCAACGAGGGCAACTCCCGGTTTTGCCTGGCCGCAACGCGATGTCACGTCGCCCTCGTCGGGATCGAGAAACTGGTCCCCACCGACCGGGACGTCGGAGCGCTTCTCGACCTTCTCGCGCGGTCGGCCACGGGCCAGCGCCTGACGGTCTACACGGAGTTCATCGCCGGTCCTCGTGGCGTCGGTCAGCTGGATGGGCCGGACGAGATGCACGTCGTTTTTCTCGACAACGGACGGACGCAGGTCCTGGCGAGCGACTGTCGGCAGATTCTGCGTTGTATCCGCTGCGGAGCCTGTCTCAACGTCTGCCCCGTGTACCGGCAGGCAAGCGGCCACGCGTATCGAGGTGTCTATGCGGGACCGATCGGCGCCGTGCTCTCGCCGCTTCTGGAGGAACCCGGCCGCCGCTTCCTCGAAAAGGCCGATCTGCCCCGGGCGTCGACGCTGTGCGGCGCGTGCCACGAGGTGTGTCCCGTCGACATTCCCATCGAGGAGCTTCTGGTGCGCATGCGCGACCGCGCGAAGCGCTCCGGCGCAACGTCGGGGAGCACCCCGTCGATGGGTGCTTGGGCGCTCGTCGCGTCGCAGCCGGACGCGTGGCGAGCGGCCCTGTCCGCGGGACGCCTTCTCGCGGTCCTTCCCGGCTGGCTCGGACCAGAGCCGCTGCGCGCGTGGCGCGACAATCACGCACTGCCGCCGTGGCGCGGAGGGGCGTTCCGGCGATGGCTCGAGAAACGCGGGGCTGCCCATGCCCGATGACCGGGCGCTCGTCATGCGCCGCGTTGGCGCTGCGCTTTCGTCGCTTCGGTCGCGCGAGCCTCTCCCCGTTCATCCCGAAGACGGGACCGGCGCGTCATCCGTATGCGCGAGCGCCGCACGCGCGAACCCCGTGGCCGCGTTCGTGACCCAGCTCGCGAGCGTCGGAGGCCGCGCGTTCGAAGCGCCAGCCCCGCTCGCGGAGTGGCTCACGGCGCGCGGATTTCTGCGCGGGTATTGCGATCGCGAGGCGCTCGGAGCGCTGGCCGGAGCCTTTGCGCCGCCCCTGTCGCTCGATACCCGATTCATGGCCGACCGGATCGACGAATACGACTTCGGAATCACGCGCGCCGCCGGGGCCATCGCAGAGACGGGAACGATCATCCTGAACGACGCCCTGACCTCGCGCCGACTGGGTTCGCTGGCCCCCTGGGTCCATGTCGCGGTCCTGAAAAGGTCGGACATCGTGCCGACCGTATCCGACGCGATCCGTGCGCTCGGGACGGACCCCTACGTGGTCTGGTGCACAGGTCCCTCGAAGACCGCGGACGTCGAGGGCATCCTCATTCAAGGCGTGCACGGTCCGGGGGAACAGCTCGTCCTCCTCACATGAAGCCGGCCCCACATGAAACCGGCCCCCTGATCGCCACTCGTCACCCTCAGACGAGCTCGAAACTGCCCCCGAGCGGCGCCAGCGAGTTGCCGCCAACGAACACGTCGAACCGGCCCGGCTCGGTCGTTGGCTTCATGTCGCGACCCGGGAAGGCCAGATCCGCGGCCGTCAGGGCGAACTCCATCGCCGCCGATTCCCCCGGCTTGAGAGCGACGCGCTGGAACGCCTTGAGCTCGCGGACGGGGCGCGTCGTGGACGCGACCAGGTCACGGATATAGAGCTGCACGACCTCGACGCCCTCGACGCTCCCGGTGTTGCGAACCCGGATGCGGACAGTGACCGGCTCGCCCACCCGGGCCTTGATGGGCGATACGGAGAAGTCCTGATACTCGAACGTCGTGTAGGAAAGGCCGAATCCGAACGGGTAGAGCGGGCTGACGTCGACATCCAGGTAGGAGGTCTCGAACCCGACGGGGTCGAGCGGAGTTCCCGTCGGGATCCCCCTGTGATCGGTGCCCGGGGGGCGGCCCGTGTTCTTGAACGCGTAATAGATGGGAATCTGACCCAGCGCGCGCGGGAACGTCACGGGAAGCTTTCCCGAAGGGGACACGTCTCCGGAGAGGACGTCGACAATCCCCGGACCGCCCATCGTGCCAGGGTGCCACGCAACCAGTACGGCCTTGGCAAGAGAGCAGATCGGCTCGATGAGCAGTGGCCGCCCGGCCATCACGACCACGACCAGAGGGCGGCCGGTCCGCGCAATCCGTTCGAGGAGCTGCTGCTGGGCCCCCGGTAAGTCCAGAAACGCGCGACTCCGACACTCGCCGCTGAGGTTGGCGTTCTCTCCCACGAACGCCAGCGTGACGTCCGCCCGCTCGGCCGCCCTCGCGGCCTCTTCGAACCCCGTGGTGTCGGTGGAACGGCAGTCCGGAAGGCCCCGCGCAAAGTGTATCTCGGCGCGTCCCGCGAACCGGGCGCGCAGGGCCGTCAGGACGGTCACCGAATCCTCGCGGCGGCCATCGAAGGCCCAGCAGCCGAGCTGCTCGAAGGGGTCGTCGACGAGCGGACCGACTGCAGCGATGGAGCGCTCCATCCGCGCCAGTGGGAGCACCCCGCCCTCGTTCTTGAGCAGGACGAGGCTCTCCCGAACGACTTGCTGTGCGACCGCCCGGTGCTCCTCGCACACGGCGACCGATTGCCGAGGTGGCTGCACGTACGGGCGCTCGAAGAGGCCGAGCTTGTGCTTCACGAGCAGGACCCGCCGGACCGCGTCGTCCACCAGCGCGGCGGACACCGCCCCGGATTCGATCAAGCCGGGCAAGTGGTCGACGTAAATGCGACCGGCCATATCCATATCGACGCCAGCGCTGATGCCACGAAGCGCCGCATTGGGCTCGTCCGCGCACAGACCGTGCGTAATCATTTCGCGGATGGAGGCCCAGTCGCTCACGACGAATCCCGAAAAGCCGCATTCGCCCTTGAGAATCGCACGCAGGATGAACTCGTTGCCGGTTGCGGGAACGCCGTTGAGATCATTGAATCCGGTCATTACCGTCAGCACGCCGGCGTCGACGCACGCCTGAAACGATCGCAGGTACACCTCTCGGAGCAGCCGCTCGGGGATCCACGTCGTGTTGTATTCCTTGCCGGCTTCGCAAGCGCCGTATCCGACGTAATGCTTCGCGCATGCGGCGACGCGATGAGGGCCGCCCGTACCTTGAAAGCCGCGCACCATGGCGGCGCCCAGCTGCGAAGTGAGCAGCGGGTCCTCGCCGCAGCCCTCGGCGATACGACCCCAGCGCGGATCACGGGCGATGTCGACCATCGGCGCGAAGACCCAGTCGATGCCCGTCTCCGAGGCTTCCCGCGCTGCAATCGCCGCGGCCTTCTGCGCGAGATCGGGGTCGAACGTCGCCCCCTGACCGAGGGGAATCGGGAAGATCGTGCGGTAGCCGTGGATGACATCGCGTCCGAAGACGAGCGGGATGCCGAGCCGACTCTCCTCGACGGCGACGCGCTGGAGCTCATTGCGATGCTCGAGGCTCGGCGCGTTCAAGAACGAGCCGACGAGGCCGTCGCGCACGGCGGCTATCGTCTTTTCGTCGGCCGGGCCGTGGCACGCCAGCTGCGAAAGCTGCCCGGCCTTTTCGAACGGTGTCATCTGAGAGAGCAGCGTCTCGATTCGCGGAATCCGGGGGATCGAAAGGCCTGTGGCTTCAGCGCCCGCGTGCGACATCGGCAGGCCTTCTAGCCGCAGCCTCCGCGTCGCAACAAGCGGAATCTCGCCCATGGGGCCGCGCAGGCGACCTCGGGGCACGGTGTCATTCCCGCGCCGGCGACCTCGGGGCACGGTGTCATCCCGAACGTGCCGCGCGAAACGTTCGACGACGCTTTAGGATGCCCTGCGCCGATGGACGAGCGGACCGGGTTGCGATCGCTGGGTGCGAGGTGCGCGCATCTCGCGGTGCTGGCGCTTGCGGGCGGCGTCACGATGAGCTCTGCGTGCAACGTGGCACGGCGCGATCATGGAGCGAGCTCACCCGATCCTCGGTCCTCCACCTACGTGTGGAGAAACGTGGCCGTCCTGGGGGGAGGCTTCGTGACGGGCATCGTCTTCAATCCCAGCGAACGCGGTCTCGTGTACCTGCGCACGGACATCGGCGGAGCTTACCGATGGCAGCCCGACGCGGGGGCGTGGACGCCGCTTCTCGACTGGGTCACTCCGCCCGACTGGAACCTTCACGGCGTCGAGAGCCTCGCAAGCGACCCGACCGAGCCGCGGCGCGTGTATCTGGCCGCCGGGACGTACACGAATCCCGACGTGAGTGACGGCGAGATCCTGCGATCGGCGGACTACGGCCGGACGTGGGAACGCACGCGCTTGCCTTTCAAGATGGGCGGCAACGAAGCCGGGAGGGGCAATGGCGAGCGCCTCGCCGTCGATCCTCGCGAGAGCAGAATCCTCTATTTCGGCTCGCGCCGAGACGGCCTGTGGCGAAGCGCGGACTTCGGCGTCGCCTGGCAACGTGTCGAAAGCTTCCCCTCGTTCGTCGACGGGAGCGCGGCGGTTGCGCCCACGCCGGGCAAGTTCAACTACCTCTCCCAGGCCGTGGGCATCGTGTTCGTGCGCTTCGACCCCCGGGGAGGCCGTCCCGGAGAGCCGACGCGGACCCTCTACGTCGCGGCGTCCACGGCCAACGAGAGTCTGTTCCGCACGCTCGATGGGGGGACGACCTGGCACGCCGTGCCGGGTCAGCCGCTCGGGCTGCGGCCCAACCGCTGCGCCCTGGGCTCGGACGGAGCGCTGTTCGTCACGTACGGCGACGAGCCCGGCCCCAACCGAATGCAGGACGGCGCGGTCTTCAAGCTGGACACGGGCAGTGGCGTCTGGACCAACGTCACGCCCGAGAAGCCCACGCGAGGCGGTCGCCGGTTCGGCTACGCC
Organism: Polyangiaceae bacterium; assembly: GCA_035622655.1. Classification (GTDB taxonomy): domain Bacteria; phylum Myxococcota_A; class Polyangia; order Polyangiales; family Polyangiaceae; genus Palsa-1150. The sequence goes on along the minus strand of DASPUY010000212.1, from coordinate 28,510 downwards.
GCCGTCGCCGTCGATGCGCACGACCCCGCAATCGTCGTGGTCACGACCTGGCATCGCGATCAACCGTTCGACGAAATCTTCCGCAGCCGCGACGGAGGCGCGACTTGGTCGGCGCTGCTCGAGAGGGCTCAGTGGGACCACTCGGCCGCGCCGTACACCGCCACGATGCGGCATCACTGGATGAGCGACGTCGAAATCGACCCCTTCGACCCGAATCACGTTCTATTCACGACCGGTTACGGCATATGGGCGACGCACAACGCGAAGGACGCCGACTCCGGCGCGCCGACGCGCTGGTCCTTCGAAGATCGAGGCCTCGAGGAGACAGTGCCCCTCGCCCTCGCCAGCCCCCCCGAGGGCGCTCACCTGATCAGCGGTCTCGGCGACATCGACGGCTTCCGACACGACGATCTCACGAAGTCCCCCGCCCAGGGCCGATTCGAGGGTCCGCGGTACAAGAACACGGAGTGGCTCGACTTCGCAGGCCGCGCGCCCGCCTTGCTCGTCCGAACGGGAACCACCTACGGCGGCGACCAGATCGTCGGCTCGTACTCGCGGGACGGCGGCAGTCACTGGACGAGCTTTCCCTCCGAGCCGCCGCGCCCCACCGGCAGCCGCCCGTTCGGCACCGGACCCATCGCCATTTCTTCCGACGGCAAGGTCATCGCGTGGACCACCGACGGCAACCCGCCGTACGCGACCCGCGATAACGGGAACACCTGGCAGGCCGTCGAGGGCGCCCCCGTCGGCCTGCGTCTGGTGGCGGATCGCGTCGATCCCGACGCCTTTTACGGCTTCTCGGGCACCGAGGGCGTGCTCTACGCGAGCCGGAATGGTGGCGCGACCGTCCGCGTCCTGCGCGGCGGATTCCCGGTGTCGACCCAGCATCGTCGATACCGCGATCCCGATCTGCGAGCCGTTCCCGACCGGCCGGGCGAGCTCTGGCTCGCGTCGGGAGGTGTCCTCTTTCGACTCCGGGCGGGCAGCCAGAACGTCGTTCGGATCGACTCGGCGACGGAGGTGTCGTCGATTGGATTCGGAAAGCCCGCCGTCGCCGGCGCCTACCCGGCGATCTTCGTGACAGGGCGGGTCGCCGGCGCATACGGGGTCTTCCGATCCGACGACGAGGCCGCGAGCTTCGTTCGCCTGACGGACGACGCTCACCAGTTCGCGCGACCCTCGCACGTCACCGGCGACCCGAGAATCTTCGGTCGTGTGTATTTTGCAACGGATGGTCGCGGCATCGTCTACGGCGACATCACGCCCTGACTGTCCAGGATGAGCACCTCGCGTGGCGCGAGCGCGACCTCGCGCGCGTACGTCCGGCCCGACAGCAGGTCGATGTGCGCTTCGCCTGCGAGCGGCACCTCGCGAACGACGGAGCCATGGTTCAAAAGATAGAGCAGCGCCTTGCCTCCGGGCGACACGCGGACGGTCACCTCGACTCCATCGGCGGGAGCCGCTCCGTCGCGAAGCGGCGAGACGACGTGCCGTTCGGCGCACGCCGCGCGAAAGAGCTTCCGGAGCGCCTCATCGTCCAGCCGTGTGGCCAGGTAGTACGCCTTCCCCTCGCCGTAATGGTGAACGGTCACGGCGGGATCGCCGGCGTAGAACTCGCGCGTGTAGCGCGCGAGCGGCTTCGCGCCCAGGAGCCAGACGCGATCGCAGAGGAGCGAGGCGGAAAGCTCGACGCCGGCGGGCAGCTCCCCGAAGGAGGCATCGAACGATACAGCTTGCGACGCCTCCGGCGGGAGCGCATCGAACTCCTCGACGGTCACGCCGAGGACTTCGCGCAGCGGGCCCGGTGCGCCGCCGGGATGGATTCGATCGCTGTCGTCGGCCAAGCCGCTGAAGAACGTGGCAATCAGCGTCGAGCCCGCGCGCACGCGGTCGGCGACGCGTCGCGCCTGCTCCGTTCGCACGACGTACGCAGACGCGAGGACGACGACGTCGTAAGGAGCGAGGTCCGCCTCGGGCCCGACGACGTCGGTCTGGATCCCGCAGCGGTGCAGGGCCGCGTAAACGCGCTGGACCTCCCGGCGGTAGTCGAGATCTCGGCTCGGCCCGCTCGACGCCGCGAGCGCCCACCAGGATTCCCAGTCGAAGACCACCGCGACGCGGGCCGGGATGCGCCCGCCGAGCGTGCGCTCGCCCAGCGCGGCGAGCTCGGCCCCGAGCGCGGAGACCTCACGGAACACGCGGGCATCGGGGCGCCCGTGGTGCTCGATGACTGCGCCGTGGAGCTTCTCGATCCCCCCGGCGGATTTTCTCCATTGAAAGTACATGACCGACTCGGCGCCGAGGGCCACCGCTTGAAACGACTGCAGGCGCAGGCGACCGGGCGGCTTGAGGCGACAGTACGGCGCCCAGTTCTGCTGTGACGGCGTCTGCTCCATCAGCAGGAAAGGTTGACCATCCTTCAGCCCACGCATGAGCGCGTGGCCGAACGCGACGTCGACGAACGGCTCGTCCGCAGCCGGATAACTGTCCCAGGCCACGACATCCATCGCCTTGGCCCACTCGCGATAGTCGAGCCCCTGGAAGGCTCCCATAAGGTTGGTGGTCACCGGCACGTGGGGTGTCAGCTCGCGGAGGATCGACGCTTCGTGCGCGAAGCACGCGAGGTAGCTCGACGATTGAAAGCGTCGCCAGTCGATGCGGAGCGCCGGAATGCTCCCCTCGCCATGCGCGTAGGGCGGATCGACCTGGCTGAAGCTCACGAAGGTATGGCCCCAGAACGCGGTGGACCACGCCGCATTCAGTTCGCCGAGCGTGGCGTAGCGACGCTCGAGGTAAGCACGGAATCCTGCCGCGCAGCGTTCGCAATAGCAGTAGTTCGGCCAGCTGTTGCCGTACTCGTTGTTCACGTGCCAGAGCCGCAGGCTGGGGTGCTGCCCGTAGCGGACCGCGAGCGCGCGGACGAGCGCGCCCGCCAGCCGGCGATAGCTCGGGGAGCTCGGACAGAACGCATGGCGGTTGCCGTGGGGTCGCTTGCGTCCTCGATCGTCGACGGTCAGGACGTCGGGGTACTGCTGGTCGACCCATGCCGGGGTGGATGCGGTGCCCGTCGCAAGGCAAAGATCGATACCGGCGCGAGTGAGACGGTCGACCGCCCGATCGAGCCAGTCGAAAGTGTAGACCCCCTCCGCGGGGTTGAGATGCGCCCAGCTGAACACCGGCAAGGTGGCCACATTCCACCGGGCCATCTGCATCAGCCGCGGATCCTCCTCGCGCACGCGCTCGTCCCACTGATCGGGGTTGTAGTCGCCTCCGTAGAGGATGCGTCCGAATCGAAGCGGCAAGGGTCTCATCGGTCCTCGGGGGCGTCGCGGCGGGGGCAACGCGTGCCGGCCTCGTGGCACGACTTCAATCCGCTGAGGACCCGAACGCGCCTCGCAGCCGCACGTAGAGGTCGCGGAAGCGCACGATCGCGCCGCGATAGTGGGCGGCCAGCGAAGCGTCCGGATCGATCCGGCGAACGACCGCGGGCGCTCGACACACGTCCTCGATCGACTCGCCCGACAGCGCGATCCGCGCAAGCCGCGCGGCGCCGAAGGCCGGGCCGAGCTCGGCGCGCTCGCGCACGAGCAGCGTTTCGCCGAGCGCGCTGGCGATGATCCGGGCCCAGAGCGGGCTACGCGAGCCTCCCCCGATGACGGTGATCTCGCGCGGCGCTCCGCCCGCGTCGCGCAGCGCTTGCATTCCGTCGGCGAAGGCAAACGCCACCCCCTCGAGAACGGCGCGCACGAGCTCCGCACGGGTCGTGTCGTGAGTGAGCCCCAGAAACACTCCGCGCGCCTGAGGATCGTTGTGCGGGGTCCGCTCGCCGGAGAGATACGGCAAGAACGTCGTTCGTGACGGAGCAGGCGCGTTCGACTCGACCTCCGCGACGAGCGCCGCCTCGTCGCGCCCCTCGACGGACGCAATCCACGACAGGCAGCTCGCCGCACTGAGGATGACCGACATCTGATGCCACACGTTCGGAATGCAGTGGCAGAACGCGTGAACGCCCCGCGCGGGGCTCGGTGAAAAGCGATCGGTGACCAGAAAGATGACGCCCGAGGTGCCGAGAGAAAGCAGCGCCTGCCCGGGGCGAATGACGCCCGCCCCGGCTGCGCCCGCGGCGTTGTCCCCTCCGCCCGCGGCGACGATCGTCTTCGCCGACAACCCCCACTCGGCGGCCAGATCGGAGCGGAGCGTCCCGGTGGCCTCCGATCCCTCGCAGACGCGCGGCATCGCCTTCGGTGAAAGCGCGCAGGCGGCCAGCATGTCGTCCGACCAGCTTCGCCGTCCGACGTCCAGCCAAAGCGTGCCCGACGCATCGGACGCGTCCGTCGCGAGATCTCCAGTCAGCTTGAGCCTCAGCCAGTCCTTGGGAAGAAGCACGTGCTGCGTCCGTGCGAAGACGTCGGGCTCGTGGCGGGCGACCCAGAGGAGCTTGGGAGCCGTGAACCCCGCCATGGCCGCATTGCCGGTGATCGCCCGGGTCCGCGGCTCGCGCGTCTCGAGCTCCACGCACTCGGCGCCGCTCCGGCCGTCGTTCCACAGAATGGCCGGACGCAGGACCCTCAGCTCGCTGTCGAGAAGCGTCGCGCCGTGCATCTGGCCGGACAGCCCGATCGCGCGTACCGACGCGAACGCCCCTGGCGAATCGGCGCGGAGCCGCGCGACCGCGTCGCTCGTTGCGGCCCACCAGCTCGCCGGCGACTGTTCCGACCACAAGGGATGCGGGCGCTCCACGGCAAGAGGAGCGCTCGCCTCCGCCAGGATTCGTTGCTCGTCGTCGACGAGCAACGCCTTCACGCTCGAGGTGCCAAGATCGAGGCCGATGTACATGGCTTACCTGGGGATGGGGAACGTGCTCGCGTTGTTCGGTCCAATTCCGTCGGGCGGCACGTCCGCGCCCTGGACCGCGAGCATGAAGGTCACGAGGGCCCAGTAGTCTTCATTCTTCATCGCCGCCGCCCGCGACTTCGGAAGGTGGTCGTGAATGTACGTGTGGAGATCGTCCGCCGTGCGGAAAACGTCTCGCGTCGGCGCGCCGGCGGGCCGGGTCTGCTGCTGGATCTGGAGCTGGTCGGGATCCACCATGGCTTGCATCCCGCTGCTCATGCTGCGGGGGTACTCGGGCAGAGCGCCCGGACCGAGGACTTCCGGCGCGCCGGCGAGGCCTTGGCCGCGCTTGCCGTGGCATCGCACGCATTCGTTCGCGAAGACGTCCGCACCGGCGGACGCACGATCTCTCGCCTTGGCAAGCTGCGGCTCGGTGGCACCCAGACCCGTCGCGCTGCAACCCGAGCCCGCAAGAACGAGCCATGCGAGCGCCACCGGCGCTGCGCGTGCAGCCACGATACGGCCCACGTAGCGAAGGCGGAGACAAGCGCGAACGAGCCCTTGCGGCACGGCGCGCGGGACTCTAACAGGCGCTTCATCCGCGCGGCAATCGTGCAATGAGACGCACGATCGGCTGCCGACCAATCTGGCCTCGCCTTCGTCGAATCGCTGAGCATCACCTCACGTCGGAGGGACCCGTCCGAGCCCATCCGAAACTCGCGCGGCCGCGTGAATCCGCTGGTCGTTCACTTCGCCAGCTGCAGCGGACCTGTGTCGCGCGGGTTGCGACGGTGTGAGCCGAAAAGCACGGCGCGGGTCACTGCCGCCAAGTATGGGGTCCAGGTCGTGTCTTTCGGCCGGTGCGTCGCACCGCCAGACGACTGGTTGCGCGTTTTCGTGAGGCCATGAGCGTCCTCGAGCCACCGCGCCGTTCGGATATTTCTCCGGCGCGCCGCGCCGTGCATCGCTTCCTGCGTGGGGTGGGGATGCTCGTCGGGTTGCTCGTCGTGCTCTCGGGGGTCTCGCGAATCGCGTGGGCCGATGACAGCACGACCGACGCCGGGGCTCCGCCCGCCCCTGCAGACGACGACTCGACCGCAAAAGCCACCGATTCGATCCCGGGCTCGCCCCGCCCAGCCGGACTGGGACTGTCGCCCCAGGCGCCACCGGTGCCTCCCGCCTCGGGAGGCAGGGCGCCTTCCTTCGGCGCGCCGACGCAGGACCCGCAGTGGTCCTTTCGAATCGGAGGACGCATCGCCGGAGCGGAGGCGATCGGCATCGGGCGGACACCTGCGGACGCTCCCGTCGGGTACTCGGGTACAGCGCTCCATGTGCCGGCGCTGACGCAGGGACGCATGCCCTTCTTCCCCGGCGCGGGAGCAACGCTCTACTTCCAGACCGGCACCCCGATCGTGACGGCGTACGTCCTCTTCTACGCGCGCATGTCCGGCGAAGATTACAATGGCTATTACAATCCACAGGCGGGTCCGGATTTCGGACAGGCGTATCTCCTCATCACGCCGGCACCCATCGGACCCTGGCACCTGTCGTGGCGCGTCGGAGGTTTCATCGAGACCTACGGGGGCCCGGGCCAGTGGGGATGGGGCATCTTCGGTCCGACGCTCGCGGTTCGCGGATTCGGTGAGACCACGAACGCCGACGTCGAGGTCTCCCCCGACCTGCGCCTGTCGTTCACCCACGGCGTGCTGGCCGTTCCGGGTGTTCCGGAAAACTTCGTTCGCGGCGATTACAACACGTGGATCGAGACGGGGGTCTCCGACTATCTGCAGCACGCTCACGCGGGCCTCACCTACAAGAACCAGTATTTGCTGCGCGTCCACTACGTGAGCGATCACTCGACCGACGAGCGCAAGTACCTCCTCACCTTCCTCAACACGGCACCGCACGACGGCCACTTCGACACGTACCAGGTCGAGGCGCGTTGGCTCGCCGATCCTTACGGCCAGTTCGGGATCACGGCCATGATGTACGACTTCGGCACGGCCGCCTCCGTGGGGGACGGGATCTGGTGGGGGCTCGACTGGACACAGGGCGCCCGGGAGATGATCAACAAGTTTCTGGGGCCGAACAGCAACGGCAACGGCAAGATCCAAGCCATCAGTGCGGAGTACGACACGAGCATCGCCCGCCTCCTGTGGGCTCCAAGAGCCTTCGACGGCCGAGCCCCGGATCTGCGTCTCGCGATCGCAGGCATGGAGTACTGGACGTTCGCGTCAGGTGATCCCGACTACAAGAACGCGACGGGATACTACGTCGGACTGGACACGGAATACCGTTTTTCCTCCCTCTTCAGCTTCACCTTCCAGGCCTTCGGCGAGAACCGCGCCTCCGACATCGGACGATGGGCGGTCTACAGCCTCAACCCGGGCGTCCAGTTCCATTCGGACTGGCTGAGCACAGACCGCGTTTTTTTCATCTACAGCCGCAGGTCCTACAGCTCGGCGGTCGACAACAACTCTGCCGCGCCGCTCGATCGCGATGTCTTCACGCTCGGCGGCTACTTCACTTTCTAGGGTGCACGATGCTCAGGATCTCCATCGGCCGACGCCGGGATCAATCAAAGAAGGTGGAGCCATGAGGCGCCGTCTCGCGGGACTGGTCATCGCGCTTTCGGTCGCGATCTCGGGCCCTGCACTCGCTCAGCAGCAGGATCCGGACCATTCGATCGACAAGCTCGGCCTCGACCCTGGGGAGCCGCAGGCGCCGAGCCCTCCGCCGGCGGTCCCTTTCGGGGTTCAGCCGGCTCAATCGAAGGAGCTGACCCTCGATTTCCACGGGTACTTGCTCCTGCCCATGGAGATCGGGATGCACGACCGGCTCAACCCCACGGCAGGCGAGAGCGACGTCGTCCTCCACACGCCGCCGCTCATTCCACAGTACCCGGAGGGGTTCGAGTACACGGGCGTCATTCCGACGCCGTGGGTTCAGATGAATTTCCTCTACGGCAACTCGACCGTATACGCCACGACGATTCTCGCAGCGACCACCCTGGGAGACGCGGCCGGCTACTACAACACCACCGCGCAGCTCGGGGTGAACGACGCGTTCATCACGGTCAACGCGTCCAAGCCGATCGGCATCCCGTTCGAGGTGCACGTCGGCGCCATGACTGGACGCTACGGAGCGATGGGTGCATACGACATCGGCCGGTATGGCACGCCCCTGATTGCGCAGACGAACACGATCGGCGAGACGATTGAAGCGTCGATTCCGCTCGGCCGCCAGTTCAAGCTCATGCTCGAGCAAGGATTCGGCGGCCAGCTCGCCCGTCCCCCGGCCGGCCTCGTTCCGGCGGGCTGGAACGGCTTCGCCAACGTCAATGCCGGCGCGACGTTCATCAACCACCTGCATGCGGGTCTTGCCTACGGAAAGAACTTCCGACTGGCCGTGCACTACTTGACCGCATTCACGCAAGACGACCAGGTTCCGAGCGGACTGATCCCGGACGGGCGCATCGTCGTCATGGGGGGCGAGGCCCACCTCACGGGTCAGTTCGGCCACATCTACGCCGGGCTCGCGAGCACACAAGCGACGAATGCGGCCACCGTCTCGGGCGCCATTCGCATCCTGAATGCGCAGGGCGGCCAGGATCTGATGAACGAATACCTCGGGCCAAACAGCAACGGCAATGGATCGCTGACCACATTCGGAGCCGAATACGACGTGAGCGTATCCCGGATGATTTTCGGACAGGCGTATACCGGCAAGAGCGCCGACATTCTCGTGAGCCTCTTCGGGATCGGCACCGAAGTGAAGAGCGACGACGCCACCTTCAACAATGTCCTCAAGATCAAGGGGGGGGCGGAGGTCACCTACGACTTTCTCCCCTTCATGGGCGTTTCGGAGCGGTTCGATCACGTTCGCCTCAACGCGAGCGACTCGCGTCAGGCGTTTTCGATCTTCTCGACCCGCCTGCTCTTTCACACCAACTGGCTCGCGCGCGAGGAAATTGCGCTCCAGTATTCCTATTTCGAGGACGGCATCAACGTCTACGTACGAACGGGTTATCCGCCCGTGATCGATCCGAGCGCGAACCCCGACGCCGATGTCCTTTCTCTCATCGGGACCGTCTGGTGGTGAGAGCGGGAGGATGAGCGCCATGCCCGAGACCGCACGACACCCCACCGGGACCTCGAGAGCCCCGATCTCGAAAGCCGCGATCTCGAGAGCGGCGACCTGGAGAGCGGGGACCTGGATCGTCGGCGCGCCGCTCTTCGCGCTGGCTGCAGGATGCACCGAGTCATGGCACTCTCCCGTGGAGCTCGACTGTTCCCCGGACGACACCTACGACAAGATCGAGACGTACGAACAGGGAACCCCCACACCCCCGTGGGACAGCTATGGGGACAACACGCCGGGCGCCACGCGCACGGACATCGACGGGGGGCCGTTTCCGACCCAGCCCATCGAGGACGGTGGACGGTGCGGAAGCCTGCAATCGCTCCTTCTCCAGTCGAGTGGATACCAGGACTATGGCTCGGGGTTCCAGGATTACGACCCGGGAGACCTTCTTCCGGTCTGCATCGGTCCGACCGGTTCGGACGTGACGTGCCCGATCGACGCTTCCGGTTACGAGGGAATCGCCTTCTGGGCCCGCAGCCCGGGGGCCGCCACGAAGACCGTGACGCTGCAGATTGCGGACACGCATTCGTACAATTCGTCGGGAGCCCTCACCACGTGCGTGTACAACGTCGAGGACGCCGGTTCCAATGGTGTCAACGTTTACACGACGCCGGCGTCGGCCACTGTCGCCACCGGCAGCAGCGTGGCATCGGCGGAGCCTCCTCCGGATGCCTGCGGCAACTATTTCCAGTACTGGCTCATCACGTCGGACGACTGGGTCTTCTACCAGATTCCCTTCAGCGCATTTACCCAGGCCGCACAACCGAACCGGAATCCGAATGGGTTCGATCCGTCGACTTTTTTTTCGTTCACCATCATCGTCGACAAGGAATCGCAGCTGTCGCTCTGGTTCGACGACTTCGGGTTCTATCCCAAGAAAGCCGAGGGGGGTCTATGACGCGAACCTTTTCGTTGGCGCGATCTTTTCGTTCCAAGACGATTCAATTGATCGGGCGCCGTTGCCCGATCCGCTAGACAACCGGAGTGAGTACATCATGAATTCTATAATGACGATTCGAAACCTTCCGATCGCGGCGACCGTCTTCGTGGCCGGCGCAGCGATGGCCGCTGCATGCACCACCACGACCGCCGCGCCCACCGGGAACGGCAACAACTCCAGTTCGGCGACCAGCAGCACCAGCACGAGCGGGACGAGCGCCGCGAGCACTGGCAGCGGGAGTACCTCGTCGGCCGGCGGCACACAGACCGTGGCCGACTCGGGGGGCACCGGGGTCACCACCACCTGCACCGTGCCGCCGATTGGGGACGGAGGCTTTGCGCCGCTCATCACCTTCAACACACAGTGCGGCGGCGATGCGGGGCCCAACCTGGCCTGCTTCGGGACGTATCCGACCTTGTACGGCGGCACCTTCAGCTACTCGAACACGACGGACTCGACACCGAACGACGCCGGCGTGGGGTGCACGACGTTCGGCTCGCAGAGCACCTTCGCGGTCACGCTGAACCCCACGGCCGACACGTGGACCTGGTCGGGCGTCGTGGGAAGCTACGTCGGCGGCGGTCTCTACATCGTCCCGTGCGTGAACGCACAGGCTTTCACCGGAATCCAGTTCACGATCTACGGCACGGTCGGCGCGACCGAGGACGGCGGCACGGGCGACGAGGTTCAGGTTTCGATCTCCGATCTGGAGGACTGGGGAGTACCGAGCGCCGGCGGCGTGTGTCCCCTCGCGACGGACGGTGGCCCCCTCACAGTGTGCAACCCGTTCTCGGCCAGTTTTCCCGTCGCTGCAACGGCCGCGGACGGCGTGGTCCAGATTCCCTTCAGCTCGCTCGTGGGGGGTGGCCCGGATACCACGTTCGATCCGGCGCACATCATCCAGATCCAGTGGCAGCTTCCCTGGCCTTGCACGGGAGGCACGCCCTACACGACCAACGTCACGATCCAGGACGTCGGGTTCTACCAATAGACGACGGTTCGTCATGATGCCCCGCCCTTCGTCTCGACGCAGCGACGACTCGACCGGGAGCCCGCCCGCGGGGCTTGCGGTCGACCCGTCGCCCCTTGCGGTGCCCGCCCTGCTCGTGATCGCGGCTGCCATGCCGGCCGCAGCGTGTCTGTGCCCCCCGTGCCCGGCCGACCAGGGGGCAGCCTATCCGGTCGCTGCGGGCCCCGAGCCGCCCGCGGCGCCGGCGACGGCGGTGCCCGGAGGCCGACTGGTCATCTGGGACGGCAAAGGCGCGAACGCCGGCGCCCAACCGTGGGCCGACTGCGACAAGAAGCCCATGTGCAAGGCCACGTTGGCGGCGGCGGACGGTGCCGGAGAAAACGGCGGCTCGGGGCTCAAGTTCCATGCGGAGGGTCCGGGATGGACCGGTATGGGATGGAACTGGTTCGGATGGTACCCGGAGACGGCCGGTATCGACATCAGCCCCTACACGCACCTCACCTTTCAGATTCGCGTGGAAAATCCCACTCCCGACATGGCTCTCGACGCCGAGTCGGTCACCGTGCGGCTCGCGTGCAGCAAGGGCAAGCAGACGAGCGCCGACGTGTCGCCCGCCAGGTACGAAAAAGACTTCAGCGACGGCAAGTGGCACAAGGTCGCGATCCCGATCGCACAGCTCGTCAAGGGGAAGGGGGCCGCCTTCGACCCTCAATCTGCCTGGGAGTTCCAGCTCAGCGCGTGGAGCGCCACTCCGAAGAATTTCACCATCTACGTAGGCGACATCGCGGTGGAGAAACAATGAGCGCAAGGTCGACGGTGCCCTTCTCGCTGGCGGCTCTGCTCACGCTACCGGCGATTCTCGACTGTCAGGTGTGCCCGTGCCGGGCCCTGGCGATCCAGAGCGCCCGCGCCGGCACGGCGATTCCGGCGGCGGGGGCCGCACGCTCCGCGGGCACCGTGACGAGCGCTCCGTACGGCTGGAACAACGTGGTGATCCTCGGCGGTGGATTCGTGAGCGGGGTGATCTTCAGCCCAGCCGAAAAGGGCCTCGTTTATGCGCGCACGGACGTCGGCGGCGCTTACCGGTGGAACGGGGCCGACGGCTCGTGGGTGCCGCTCACCGACGAGTTCGGGCGTGACGATTCGGGCTTCGACGGCATCGAGAGCATGGCCCCCGATCCGGTCGACTCGAACCGCGTCTACGCCGCGGTCGGCGAATACGTCAAGTCGTGGGCGGGCAACGGTGCAATGCTTCGTTCGACCGACCGTGGCGGCACGTGGTCGAAGACGGACATGCCCATCAAGATGGGCGGCAACGAATACGGTCGATCCAACGGGGAGCGCCTGGCGATTGACCCGAACCGGCGGAGCACCCTGTACTTCGGCTCGCGCGCGGACGGGCTCTGGAAGAGCACCGACTCGTCGGTCACCTGGAACCGGGTCACCACCTTTCCCGCGTGGTCCGATCCGAACGTCATCGGCATCACGTTCGTCGTCTTCGACAAGCGCACGGGCAGTGAGGGCAAGCCCACTCAGACGATCTATGCCGGCGTCGCGAGGACGGATGGGACCCTCTACGTGAGCACCGACGGGGGCGCCAGCTGGAAGCTGCTCCCCAACCAGCCGACGGGTCTCATGGCGAGCCACGCCGCATTCGACGGTCAAGGCATGCTGTACGTGACGTACGGCAGCGGTCCGGGGCCGAACGACGTAGTCGACGGGGCCGTGTGGAAGTGCGACCCCGCGAAGGGATCGTTCACCAATATCACCCCCGCCATTCCCGAAAAGGCAGGCGGCGACAGCTTCGGCTACGGAGGCTTGGCCGTCGACCCCTCCAATCCAGGTACGGTGATGGTGACGACGATCGATCGCTGGACCAAGGGCGACGAGATCTACCGGACCATCGACAGCGGCAAGACGTGGAAGGCCCTCGGTCCGAAGATCGTGCGGGACGATGCGGGCGCCAAGTACCTGTACTGGGACCACGACAAGCCGAGCGGAGTGGGCTGGATGGGGGACATCGACATCGATCCGTTCGATCCCGGGCACGTGCTCTATGTGACGGGTCAAGGAATCTGGGGCAGCGACGACGCCAGCGCCGCGGAGGCCGACAAGCCGACTCACTGGAGCTTCCGCGATCGCGGACTGGAGGAAACGGTGGTGACCGACCTGGTGAGCCCCCCCTCGGGCCCGCCCCTTCTCAGCATGGTCGGAGATCTCGGCGGCTTCCGACATGACGACCTGGCGACCGCGCCGCCGACGGGCATGTTCCACAATCCGATCTTCGGTTCCGGCGCGGCGATCGATTTCGCGGCGGCCAAACCGGAGATCGTCGTGCGCGTCGGCAGCAACGATGCGCATCAATACGGGGCCTATTCGGCGGACGGGGGCTCCCGGTGGACTCCGTTCGCATCGATGGCTCCCGGCAAAGGCTCGGGCTCGATCGCCGTCTCGGCCGACGGAACCACGTTCCTGTGGGCGCCGAAGGACGGGCCACCCGCAATTTCGGTCGACCGGGGGACCACGTGGGTGCGCGCGGAGGGAGCTCCCGAGCCATCGAAGATCCCGGACTGGGCGCCGGTCAATCTCCGAATGGCCGCCGACCGTGTGAACCCCAAGAAGCTCTACATCTACGACGCCCTCCGAGGTCGCGGCTACTCGAGCACCGACGGCGGGAACCACTTCGTCGAATCCCACGCTGGCTTGCCCTCGGTCCCGGACTACAATCTGTCGCGGGGGTCGATTCGGGCCGTGCCCGGCATCGAGGGAGACGTGTGGCTGACGACGGGCAAAGAGCTCTACCACTCGACCGACTCTGGAAAGAGCTACGACACGACGCCGGCGGTCACCGAGTCGGATGCGCTGGGCTTCGGAAAGCCGGGCCCCGGAAAAAAATATCCTGCTCTGTACCTCATCGGACGGGTCAACGACGTGCCCGGCTTCTACCGTTCCGACGACGCGGGCGAGAGCTGGGTCCGGATCAACGACAACCGGCACCAGTTCGGCTTCGCGGGTGCAATCGCGGGTGACCCGCGCGTCTACGGGCGGGTGTACGTGGGTACGGGAGGCCGAGGCATCGTATACGGAGATCCGAAGTAGCCGTCGCCGCCCCTCTGTGGAAGCCTTTCCGGGACAGTTGAGTGCCGGGCAGATCATGACTCGATCCGGGATCGCGAGCAGCCGCAGGGACTTTTTGGCCATGGGCGCCGGCGCCGTGGCGGGCTTCGGTCTCGGACTGGGCGGCTGGCACGTGGGGTGTAGCAAGCGCGCCAGCGCCCAGGGCGCCGCGACCAGCGCCGCCGAGATTGCCGCCCTGCTGCCGGAGTGCCGGCCCGTCCAGCTGGTGCTCCCGGACATCGAGGCACAGCAGCCGCTTCCGAATGGTTATCTGAAATATCCGTCGCCACTGGTTCGCGCGATCGCCGACAGGCCGGGCAGGAGCGGAAGGACGATCAAGACGATGTCGCCGTGGTGGGGTCCGACACCCCCCGGCCTCGGACGAAATGCATTTCTCGATGCGGTGAACACGGAGCTCGGCATCTCCGTCAATCCGAGCGTGCAGGACGGCAACACGTTCGCCGACAAGTTGAGCGCGATGCTCGGAGCTCGCGACGTGCCGGACGTCCTGGCTGCCCCGATGTGGGAGATCGACAAGATTCCGCGCTTCGCCGATGCGGTGAAGGCGCTCTTCGCCGATCTCACCGAATTCCTGAGCGGGAAAGCCGTCCGAGCGTTCCCCATGCTGGCGACGCTACCCACCGTCGCATGGCAGTACTGCGTCTGGGGCGGTCGGCTCGCCGCCGTGCCGTTTCCGAGGGACAACCCGTTCCCCTGGGCGCTCTTCTACCGCAAGGACCTCACCGACCGCGCGGGCGTCGGCGTCCCGAAGACGATCGACGAGCTTTACGCATTTGGCAAGGCCATGACCGACCCCGCCAGGGGCGTCTGGGCCTTCGGCGGCATCTTCGACATGATCCAGATGCTCTTCAAATGCCCGGGGTCCAAGGGGGGCTGGCGCAAGAGGGTCGGGGGCGGCCTCGAGTACAAGTTCGAGACCGCGGAGTTCCGGCAGGCGCTCGAGTTTACTTCGCGGCTTTTCAAGGACGGCATGGTCCACCCTGATCTGGTCGCCAGCAAGGGGGGCGATGCCATGCAGCTCTTCCACGGCGGAAAAATCATCGCGGTGCAGAACGGCCTCGGAGCATGGGCAGGCTCGCAGAGCGAGCAATCGAAGGTGACGGCCGGATACAACATCCAGCCCATGCCGATCTTCTCGGCCCTTGGCGGCGACCCCCTGGCATGGGGAGCCCAGGACCCCGTCTTCTACACGTTCATCAAGAAGGGGCTCGGCAAGGAACGGACACAGGAAATCCTTCGCGTGCTCGACTGGTGCGCCGCGCCCTTCGGCAGCACCGAATACGAGCTGAACGCCTATGGCGTCGAAGGTAGGCACTTCACCCGCGCGGAGGACGGGAGCCCCGTACCGACGGACCTCGGACGCCGTGAGCTTGCCGGGCAGTACAGCTTCATCGGCGGACGCGTGCCCGTCATCGTGGCCACCGCGGATGTGCCGCACTTCGTACAAGACTTCTTCGCCTACACGACGAGCACGATCCGCTACCTGGAGCAGGACCTGTTCGAGGGCATCAAGATCGCGCTCCCCCCGAACTACTCGAAGACGATCATCGCGACCGAAGACAAGCTCAATGACGTCTTGAGAGGTCGCCGTCCGCTCTCGGACCTCCACCAGATCGTCCGCGAATGGCGCAATTCGGGGGGCGACGAGGGGCGCGCGTTCCTCGAGAAGACGTTGATCAGGAACGGTCGATGAACCGTTCTCTCGGCGCGCGGTTGAACCGTGACTGGCCGCTGCTCGCGATGACGGCGCCTGCGGCGCTGCTGCTCCTGGTCTTCCACTACGTGCCGACGCTCGGCAACGTGATCGCGTTCCAGGATTACAACCCGTTCATGGGCAACAGTGCGCTCGATGCCTTTCTTCACAGCGACTGGATAGGCCTCGGCAACTTCGAGACCCTGTTCGATGATTCCGCGTTCTGGGACGCCGTCCGCAACACGCTGTCGATCACGCTCTTTCAGCTCGTCTTCTTCTTCCCCCTGCCGATCATCCTGGCGATCCTGCTGAGCAGCGTGGCCTCGGCCAAGTTGCGCAGTTTCGTTCAGAGCGTCTCGTACCTTCCTCATTTCTTCAGCTGGGTGCTCGTGATCACGTTCTTCGTGCAAATGCTCGGCGGCGCGGGACTGTTGGCGCAGGAGCTCCGGCGGCACGACCTGCCCATGTGGGACGTCATGACCAACCCGAGCACCTTCATCATCCTCGTGACGAGCGAGGCGGTGTGGAAGGACGTCGGATGGGGCACGATCATCTTTCTTGCGGCGCTCGCCGGAATCGACCCGAGCCTCTACGAAGCGGCTGCCGTCGACGGAGCGGGCAGGTGGCGGCGGCTATGGCACGTCACCCTGCCTGGAATCCGGTCGGTCGCCGTACTGCTGCTCATCCTTCGTCTGGGCGACGGGCTCAGCGTCGGCTTCGAGCAATACATCCTCCAGCGCGAGGCCGTCGGTCGGCAGGCGGCGGAAGTTCTCGATACGTATGTTTACTACCAGGCCATCATTCCTCAGCAGTGGGGCCTTGGCGCCGCGGCAGGTCTCTTCAAGGCCGGAATCGGGCTCGCTCTGATCCTCATCGCCAACAAGATCGCGCACGGGCTCGGCGAGCAAGGAGTCTATTCGTCGCGATGACCACCCTGACCTCGCCCAGACTTCGCGCGTCCACGCCGGACCGGCCCGCATGGGAGGAAAGGCCGTCGCTGGCCGATCGTCTGGTCAAGACGATGGTTCTCGGCGCGGTGGTTCTCGCTGTCCTCTTTCCCATGTGGTCGGTCCTCGTCACGAGCCTGGCCTCGCGGACCACCATCAATGCAGCCGGAGGAATGGTCGTCATTCCCAGAGAAATCGACCTGTCCGCATTCGCCACCATCTTTTCGGGGGGTCAGGTGACGCGCGCGCTCCTCGTGAGCGCTTTCGTTACCGTGGTGGGAACGGCGGTCAGTATGGTCCTGACCGTGCTCGCGGCCTACGGGCTTTCCCGCCCGACGTCGTTCGGCCACCGCCCGATCCTTCTCTACTTCCTGCTCACGTTCCTCGTCTATCCAGGCCTCGTCCCGAGCTATCTCGTGGTCGCCGGGCTCGGTCTCAAAGACAGCCTTTGGGCTCTCATCGTTCCCAGCGCCGTGAGCGTTTTCAATCTGGTGGTGATTCGTGCCTTCTTCATGAGCATTCCCGCCGATCTCATCGACGCGGCGTACATCGACGGTGCGGGCGAATGGCGCATCATGACGCGAATCGTGCTGCCGCTGTCCAAAGCAGTCCTGGCCGTCGTGGCGCTGTTCTATGCCGTTGGCTACTGGAATGCGTACTTCAACAGCGTCTTGTACATCGACGACAACGACAAGTGGCCGGTTCAACGCCTGCTGCAGAGCTACATTCTGGCCGGTCAGTCTCCGCACGTGACGGGCGTGCCGATCGCCCTCCCCGGGATCACGGCGTATCCGCCGACCCTGGCGATCAAGATGGCGGTCGTCGTCGTGACGGTCGTGCCGGCCGTGCTGGTCTATCCGTTCGTGCAGCGCCATTTCACGAAGGGCGTGATCGTCGGAGCCGTCAAGGGTTGACGGCAGCGGTGGCCTCGCCCAGGAGTCCCGCCAGCCGCCGAAGGCGGCCCGCCGCATCCTCGGCCGTCAAGTCGCGCTGAGGGAGGGCGAGCATCTCGTAACCGACCATGTGCTTTCGGACGGTCGCGGAGCGAAGCAGCGGTGGGTAGACGTGCGCGTGCAGCTGCCAGTGCGCGATGCTTCCGGCGTCGAACGGGGCGCCGTGCCAGCCCATCGAATAGGGAAACGACACATCGAAAAGCAGGTCGTAGCGACCCAGGAGCTCATGGAGAAAGGCCGCCAGTGTGGCCCGCTCCGGCGCCTCGAGATCCGGCAATCGCGCGACGTGACGTCGTGGGACGATCAGCGTCTCGAAAGGCCAGGTTGCCCAGAAGGGGACGAGCGCGACCCAGTGGGCATTCGCAAGGACGATGCGCTCGCCCGCATCGAGCTCGCGCCGGGCATAATCATCGAGCAGGCTCGTGCCGTGGCGCTCGAGATAGGCGCGCTGGCGGGCGTCCTCCTTCGCAGCTTCGTTCGGGACGAAGCTCGACGCCCAGATCTGTCCGTGTGGGTGGGGGTTCGAGCACCCCATCGCCGATCCCTTGTTCTCGAACACCTGAACCCAGGGATATCGAGCGCCGAGCTCGGCGGTCTGCATGGCCAGAGTATCGATGACGGCGCCGACGGACGCCGGATCCATCTCGGCGAGCGACAGGTCATGCCGAGGTGAAAAGCAGACGACGCGGCAGACGCCGGCGACCGCCTCGGTCACGAAGAGCGGGTCAGATGCCATCGACGGCGGGGTGGGCGGTGGCAAGAGCGCGCTGAAGTCGTTGTCGAAGACGAAGGTGCTGCTGTAACGGGGGTTGCAGTCTCCCCGAACTCGCCGGTTACCAGGGCAGAGAGTGCAGCCGGGATCGTAGGTCGCTCGGTCCTTGGCCGCCTCCTCCTCGAGCTGACCGAGCCATGGGCGGTCGGTTCGATGGGGCGAAACGAGCACCCAGTCACCGGTGAGCGGATTGAGCCTCCGGTGGCTCGATCGTGCGCGGTCGAAAGCCTCCCCGGCGGGGACGGAATCGGCGCTCATGACGCCCCGATCCCGAACCGCCCAGGGTCCAGTCGCCCGCCTCCATCCGCCGGACGCGACACGAAGGCATCCAGCGAGCGCCCGGTGAAGCGCTCGAAGCGCCGCTCGAGCTCGCGCGCGACGGCTTCGACCGGGTTTGTCCGCAGCAGCGTGATCGCACAGCCGCCGAAGCCTCCCCCCGTCATCCGAGCGCCGTAGACACCCGCGGCGCTCCCGATCTCGCGCGCGGCATCGACCAGAACGTCGAGCTCGGGACAGCTGACCTCGTAGTCGTCTCGCAGCGAGCAGTGGCTCTCGTACATGAGTGCGCCCACGCCGTCGAGATCACCCACTTCGAGGAGCTCCGCCGCCCTCACCGTTCGAGCGTTCTCCGTCACGACGTGGCGCGCGCGACGATGCCCGACGGGACCGAGGATTTGCCGCGCGCCCTCCACGGTGTCCACGTCAGCCTCCCTCAGGCAAGCGACCCCGAGGCGGCGCGCCGCGGCCTCGCACTCTGCCCGGCGCTGCGCGTAAGCGCCGTCGGCGAGGGCGTGGCGAATTCCGGTATTCGAGATGAGCACGGTGACGCCATCGTCCAGTGGAACTCTCCGCGCCACCTGCGCCCGACAGTCGATGAGCAGCGGTCCTCGGGCGTCGCCCTGCACACAGACGAGCTGGTCCATCAGCCCGCAAGGTACACCGGCATAGTCATGTTCGGCCGTCTGGCACATCAACGCTTTCTCCAGAGATGCGAGTCTGAGACCGGTGACGAGCTCCAGGAGATTTGCAGTCGCCACTTCCAGCGCGGCGCTGCTCGACAGGCCGCCTCCCCGCGGTAGATTCGACGCGATCAGCGCGTCCACCGCGGGAATTTCGAGCCGTCGTTCCGCAAGGCGCTTTTGAAACCCGGCGAGGACTCCTCGCACGTAGTTGGACCAGGCGGGAGCTCCGCGCCCCACCTCGGCGTCGAGCCCGATGTCGGCGGTGGATCCCAGCGACTCACTGTGTATCGTCATCCGACGACCGTGCAGCGCGGCCGCGGGGGAGGCCGCGATGACGACGTACCGATCGATGGTCATCGGAAGGACGTACCCCCCGTTGTAGTCCGTATGCTCCCCGATGAGATTGATCCGGCCCGGCGCGGCCACGAGCCACGCGGGCGCCCGACCGAACCGGTCTGAGAATGCGCGCGTCGCATCGATGGCGACCCGCTCGAGCCCGTAGGAATGTGTGCCCCACGTCATCGTCGCGGCTCGACGAATTGGCTGCGACACATGCCTGATGTTCGCGTAGAATGGGCTCCCGCGGCAAGGGAGGACGAGGCCGGGGGACGACACGCAGACCGTGGGGGGGTAAGGCGGACAGCGATGCGGTTCGGAAACGGCGCTTGGTCGATGTTGCCGGGGGTCACGCCGACCTATCTGACGCGGGTCGACGAGACGCTCATCCGGGAGCGGGAGGTGGTGTTTCATGTCGGCAGCCGCTCCGAAAAGGAGCGCTGGGCCACACTTCAGGGTCACATGTTCACGGTGCGGATCAGCTCGCCGGCAGACAACGTCGTGCGGGTCGAGGTGCGACACCACAAAGGGAGGCGGCCGCGCGGTCCCTCCTACGTCCTGAACGCAGATCCTCGCCCTCTTGCGGCCCACGACTCGGCAGGGGTCGTGGAGATCACCACGGGCGGATTGAAGCTCGTTATCACCAAAGATCCGTGGGGGTTGAAATTCGTCGATTCGAACAGCGGGGAGCCGGTCACATCGAGCCCGTACAAGGCGTCCGGCTTGATGGAGGTCGCCGATCGAGGCGTGTTCATGAGAGAGCAGCTCACCCTCCGGCCGGGAGAGATGGTTTACGGTCTTGGGGAGCGTTTTCAAGCGTTCACCCGCAATGGGCAATCCGTCGAGATGTGGAACGACGACTGCGGAACGTGCTCCGACAAGGGCTACAAGGACGTTTCATTTTTCCTCACGAGCGCGGGCTACGGCGTGTTCGTAAACACCCCCGCCCGCGTCTCTTTCGAGATCGGGACCGAACAGGTGATGCGGTCCCAGTTCGGCGTTCCCGGTGAGGATCTCGACTACGTTCTCCTTTACGGTCCGAGCCCCAAAGAGGTCTTGAATCGGTACGGCGCGCTCACGGGTCGACCCGCTCTTCCACCGTCATGGTCGTTCGGGCTGTGGCTGACGACCTCCTTCGTGACCGACTACGACGAGAAGACCGTCATGGGGTTCGTGGACGGGATGATCACGCGGAACATTCCCCTGCACGTGTTCCATTTCGATTGCTTTTGGATGAAGGCTCATCACTGGGTCAACTTCAGGTGGGACGACGCCGTCTTTCCGGATCCCGACGGCATGCTCCGGCGCCTCAAGGCCAAGGGGCTGCGTGTCTGCGTGTGGATCAATTCCTACGTAGGCGAACGGTCCCATCTCTTCGACGAGGGGATGAGCCGGGGTTTTTTGCTCAAGCGCCCCAACGGAGACGTCTATCAAAGACCCAAGTGGCAAGCGGGAATGGGATTCGTCGACTTCACGAACCCGGCCGCCGTCGCGTGGTATCAAGACAAGCTGCGGTCGCTCGTTCGAATGGGGGTCGACGCATTCAAGACGGACTTCGGCGAAGAAATCCCCACGGACGTCGTCTATTTCGACGGATCCGATCCGGAGAAGATGCACAATTTTTACACGTACCTGTACAACAAGACGGTCTTCGAGCTTTTGGAGGAGGAGCGCGGTGCGGGCGAGGCGGTGGTTTTCGCGCGATCCGCCACGGCGACCAGCCAGCGGTTTCCCGTGCACTGGGGAGGTGACTCGTACGGCACCTTCGAGTCGATGGCCGAGAGCCTTCGGGGCGGACTGTCGCTCGCGATGTCCGGGTTCGGGTTCTGGAGCCACGACATCGGCGGCTTCGAGAGCACTTCGCCGCCGAGCGTGTACAAGCGTTGGATCGCTTTCGGCCTCATGTCCTCTCACAGTCGGCTGCACGGCAACGCGTCCTACCGGGTTCCATGGCTGTACGACGAAGAGGCGGTGGATGTTTTGCGGCACTTCACCGAGATCAAGTGCAGCTTGATGCCTTACTTGATGAGCAGCGCGGTAGAGGCGGTACGAACGTCGGTCCCGATGATGCGGTCGATGATCCTCGAATTTCCCGGCGACCCGACGTGCCGCACGCTCGACCGACAGTACATGCTGGGGGGCGATCTGCTTGTCGCGCCCGTCTTTCACGAGGCGCGGGCCGAGTATTACCTTCCGGAGGGCGAGTGGACCCACCTGTTGACCGGCGAGGTTCGGGCCGGGGGTCGGTGGCTCTTCGATGTCCTCGATTACTTCGGGATGCCTTTGTGGATGAGGCCGAACGCCGTGATTCCCATCGGATCCGATACGAAGCACGTCGACTATGACTACGTCTCCAATGTCCGTCTCGCGCTCGGGAAGCTCGACGGTTCGACGCAGCGAACGATCGAGCTTTTCGATCGGCAAGGCAGACCGGCCACGCGGTTCGGGCTCGCCCAGAGCGGCCGCAAGGTCGTCGTGACCAACCTCGACGGTCGCCGCGATTACCGTGTCCAGCTTCCCTGGGCGACCCGCGTCGACGGGTTGGAAGGAGGTGCGATAGCCTCGAGCTTGGGGGCGAAGCGCAAGGGCGGGGGAAATTTCGGGGGTGTCGAAATCGTGGTTTCGTCGCCCGGAATTTCATTCTCTTGGTAGGGTCTCCCGGAAGCCTTGTTCGGCTTCGAGCCAGCGAGCGCGCGCGCCAACCAGCAAGAGCGCGCTTCAGGCGACGATCATGAGCCGCCGGCGAAGCTCGATCTGCGCGGAAGAGCGGCCGACCAGAATGTCGACCTCCCCACCCTGCACTTGAAAGCATCCCCGGTCGGAATTCCACGCGGCAAGGGCGCGAGCGTCGAGCCGCAACGGAACACTCTTGGTCTCGCCGGGGGCCAGGTGGACCCGGCGGAACCCACGGAGCGCCCGAGGGCCATGCTCGGACGGCGCCGAGCGCGCGGTGTACAGCTGCAACACCTCGTCGCCCGCCCGCGTGCCGGCGTTGTGTACGTCCACGACGACGTCGACCGAGCCGTCCGCAGCCACCGAGCCGGTGCTCGTGTGGATCGCGCGATACTCGAACGTGGTGTAGCTCAGACCGAACCCGAACGGGTAGAGCGGCTCGGACCGCAAATACATGTAAGTGCGGCCATGCCGGATGTCGTAGTCCATCATGGGAAGAAGATCTTCCGTCGATCTCGGCCACGTCTGCACCAGACGCCCGGCCGGGTTGGCGTCGCCGAACAGAGCCGCCGCGAGCGCCGTGCCGAGCTCCTGGCTGTTGTGAGTCATATGCACGATCGCCGGAACACGGTCCTGCGACCACGCGATCGCGTAAGGGAAGCTCGCAATCAGCACGACGACGGTTCGGGGATTCGCGTCCCAGACCTTCCGAACGAGCGCTTCGTCTTCCAGCTCGATCGATCGGCGATCCACGGCCTCCTTGCCGTAGCTGGGGCGGGTGACCTGGGCCCAGGGCGCATCGCCGGTCGGGTGGTTGCCGACGCAGACCACACAGACATCCGACTCGCGCGCGAGCCGGACGGCGTCGCTGTCGTCGTTGTTGGTGGCGCTGCGCACTCGCAGGCGTGAGCCGACGCGGTTTCGAATGCCATCCAGCGGGGAAACGGTATAGGGCGGCGTTCCGCTGTACCAATCGATGAGGACGCGATCCGCCAGCGGGCCAAGCACGGCCACGGAACCCACACGCTCCGGATCGAGTGGTAACAGTCCGCCCGCGTTCTTGAGAAGGACGATCGACGCCTGCGTGGCGCGCAGGACTGCGGCCCTGTGGGCTTCGGACGACCAAGGTTCCTCATCGCTCGATCCGATGGACGAGTAGGGCACCCTCGACGGAGGATCGACCAGGCCCAATCGGAGCATTACCCGGAAATTGCCACGGAGCACCCGGTCGATGTCCCCTTCCGACAAGAGGCCTCGGTCGAGGGCGCCAGCGACCGCTTCGCGGTGCTTGCCCAAGAACTGTGTGATGCCGGCCCGCACCGAAGCGGCCGCCGCCTGGCATGTGTCTGGGTGACTGTGGTGGGCCGTGACGAGAAGCTCGAGGGCCTCTGCGTCGGTGCAGACGATTCCGTCGTGCTGCCACTCCGATGCCGCGACGGTCGAAAGCACCGGGTGGATCGTGCATGGGATACCGTTGTGGGCATTGTAAGCCGTCATGAAAGCCCGGGCGCCGCCCTCCTGGATCGCCATTCGAAAGGGGACGGAATAATAATCGCGAAACAGCGCTTCATCGAAGTCGGACGAAGTAGATTCCCGGCCGTTCTCGTTGCTGTTGGCGAAAAAATGCTTGAGCAGCGCCGCCGCCTTCCAGTAGCGCGGGTCGTCTCCTTGAAGGCCGCGCGTGAACGCGACCGCCATCGTGCCGGCGAGAAACGGGTCTTCTCCGTAACATTCCTCGGTACGACCCCAACGCGGGTCGCGACCGAGGTCGGCGTTCGGGGCACGGATCACGAGACCCCCGCGCCGGTACCGAGGGCTCTGAAAAACGTAGCGAGCCTCGTGCGCAATGGCGGCCGCGGCTTCGCAAACGAGGTCCGGATCCCAGGTTTGCGCGAGACCGATGGCCTGGGGAAACGTCGTCGTGGCAAGAGGATGGTCGTTGCCCCACCGGCCGGGCCCACCGAGCGCAAGGCCGTGCAGCCCTTCGAGGTGACCGCAGCCCTGGATGCCCAGCCGGGGAACGCTCGGATTGGTGCCCAAACAATCGACCTTCTCGCTCAACGTCATGAGCGAGAGGATGCAGTCGATTCTTCGATCCAGCGGCAGGTCCGGGTTCTGGAACGCGTGTTCGTACCGGTTCTCCTGCAGCGGGTCGGACATTTGGTTCTTGACCGCAGTCGTTGGCTCGATTCAGGCTGGGCGCCCGTTCGGCCGATGCGACGATGGGTAAGCGCGACCTCAGAGCAGCGCCGTGGCGAATCGGGTCGATGAGCATCGTATTCTCCATCTCCTGCCTTGGCGAGCAGGGCCTGTCGCGCTGCGGAAATATTTCCCGCCGGAGCGAGGGCCCCGGCGGGGCCGCCGCGAAGACCGGCGCCGCGGCGCTGTCCACCGCGGGAGGGCGACTCGCCAAGGCATGGGACTGGGTGGGCATCGTGGGAACGGGGCAAAGCTTGTCGGTCGGCGCGGAGGGGGTCCCCATCGAGGCGCAAGGCAAGCCCACGCACAACCTCGTGCTCTCCCTGGGCAGGGCGACCGTTCCACCGTTCGACCCCACGAGCAGTGCGCTGTCGATGGCGCCGCTCCTCGAACCCATCCGGCCGCGCGCGACCACCTACCCGAGCGCCTATCCCGCGAATCTGTACGGCGAGACTCCGCACGTGGCCATGGCCGATCAGATCAGCGCATTGTTTCGGCAGGTCTCGAGCGACGACTACATCACGGTGCACACGATCGTCGGCGAGTCGGGTCAGCCGATGAGCGTCATCGACAAGAGCGCGATCGAGAACGTCGCGGGGGCGACGAGCACGGGCCGGGCCTACACGGCGACGCTCTTCGAGGCGACAGCCGTTGCGCGGCTCGCACGCGCCGCCGGCAGGACGTACGGCATCGGCGCGATCGTCCTCACGCACGGCGAGTCCGACGCGAGCAACGTCGCGTACGAACAGGCGCTCCGACGGCTCCGATCGGACTACAGCCGCGATCTGGCGGCCATCACGGGGCAGACGACGAGCATCCCGATGCTGGTGTCGCAGCAGCAGTCCGTCCCCAGCGCGATCGGCACGACTTCGGCCTCCACGCTCGCGCAGTGGCGCGTGGGGCTCGATCGGAGCGGGATCGTGTGTTCGGGCCCCAAGTACCAATATCAGTACAGCCCGGACGGAGTGCATCTGACGGCTCGCGGCTACGAACAGCTCGGCGAAAAATACGCCGAGGTGTACTTCAGGGTTGTGGCTCTGGGGGAAAACTGGCAACCGCTCCAACCCACGCGGGCCGAGCGGGCGGGCAACGTCCTCACCATTCGTTTCCACGTGCCGGTTCCCCCTCTTGCTTGGGACGATTCCTTCGCGCCCCCCCATCGGACGGGGCTGTTCGAATGGGCGCGGGGGCGCGGCTTCGAGGTCCGAGGCGGCGGCGCGCCCGTCCCCATCACGTCCGTGACGATCGTGGGGGACTCGGTCCGGATCGTCTGCGGAAAGGACCTCTCCGGTGGGGATGTCGAAGTCGGCTACGCACTGACGGCCGTGGGCACTCCTTCACCCGGTGGAACGACGCGCTGGGGACAGCTGCGCGACTCCGATCCCGTCGTCGGGACGACGACGGGCGCGACCCAACCGAACTATTGCGTGACCTTTTCGCTGCCCGTTCCATGAGGCGGCACGGGCGCGGCGCCGACGAGCGCGGCGGCGTCCGACAGCGAGGCGGGTCGGTGCGCGGCGAGGACCGATGTCAGGCTTTGAGCGCCCCGGACGCTTTGGCCGTGAAGGTCGCGATGTAGTCCATCAGCGCGGGCGAAAGGCAATCGTAGGGCTCGAGGCGCAGCTCCTTGAGACGCGCACGGATCGCGCCCATCTGCTCCGGGGGAGTGCCCGACTCGATGATCGACGAAACGAAGGCGGCGAATTCGGGAGGCGCCCACCCCTGCTCCTTCGAAAGCTCGGTGTGGATGAACACCAGCCCGGTGAACGGGTGGTTCGGCCGATCGACCGGGCCGTACATGTGCACGCCGCACTCCCGGCACGCATGGCGTTGGATGAGCGCGTTTGCGTCGACGACACGCAGCTTGTCGGCGCCGCTGCTCACTCGAACCTTGTCGCGCGGCACCACGGCGACCTGCGAGAAGAGCGCCCCTTTCGGCTTCCAGCACTTGGTGCAACCGCAAACATGGTTGTGGGCGCACTGGGCGGTCACGGACACTTCGACGGGATTGACCGCGCAGTGGCACCGAAGGGTGGCCCCGGCGAATGTCGGTGAGCCGGATTTGATGCCGTGATCCACGGCAGGGTGAATCGAGATCGGAGCCATTGTCGACCTCCTTGGGTGAGAGCTCGAGCGTCGCACCCGGGGAAGGCGGTCGCAACGGGCCCCTTTCGGTAGAATTCCGCCGAGACGACAACGCCGCCCGCGTCGAAAACACCTGCTCGCGGCGTGTGGGCCGCCATGGCGCGCCCGGCAGGATTCGAACCTGCGACCCGCGGCTTAGAAGGCCGCTGCTCTATCCAGCTGAGCTACGGGCGCGTCCGTCGCTCGAATGATGCGTATCGCACACCGGGGCCACCGGTTCCAAGCGGTAGCGACCAAACGTAAATTTGGCCGAAAGGCTGCGGCGCGGGCACCGGGTCGGGCCAGTCGAGCGCGTCGCCGGGCGGTTTTCCCCTTTTCTGGCGAATGCAACGCGACGCATCTAGGTTTTGGAGCTCCGTGACATTTTTTCGCCGTGCCTGACAGAATGGGTACAGCGGTACTTGACCCGCGCAAGTTTGCTTACCCACATCTCGTTCGGAACAATACTTAGGATTTCGACCAATCATGAACGACGAACAGCCGCGCTCGACTCGGTCACCGCTGCGCGGTCGCGCCCACGCGATCGCCTTCGTCATGGCCATCTGCTTGGCCCTGGGGCTGGGCGTCGCCGTAGTCATGCTCCTGCGGCCGGATTCCGGCGGCGACGTCGGGCCGTCGGCGGCGGCGGCCGGGCGCGACGGCGGTTTGCCCGCGTTCTGAAGCGCATTGCGAGCGTTTCACCGGAGTGTTCCGCGCGAGCGGAACGCGCACTAAAACGGCCAGAAGCAAACGACCCTTTGCTTACTGCTGGCGTCGCTGACGTACGGCGAGAAGCCGTGAGCGCGACTCTTGTCGTAGGCGGCGCGAGCCGCGTCGGCGCGCTCACAGCTCCCGACGTAGTCCTCGACGCCGATGAAAAGAGGACGGCCCCCCTTCGTGGTGACGTGCATCGACTGCCAGAGAAGAAGCTGCCGCTCCGCGGTCGCGTCCGGCGCAGGGCTGTACACCTCTTCGTGGGCAATGCCGTCGAGGAGCGTGGGAAATGGGGCGCCTCCCGTCGCGCCAAGCCGCGTGACATCGCCGGCCGCATTCTGCATGACGAAAAGATGATCGGGGAAGCGCTCCCGGAGGCGTCGGACCAGGTCGAGACCGCCTTGCCTGCACTCGCTGGAGCACCATCCGCTCTCCGAAGGATCGGAGTGCTCGACCACTTCCAGGTTGTCGAGATAGAAGCCGTCAATCCCCCGCGCGGCGAGCCGGGGAGCGACGTGCTCGAGAATGAGCCTCTGGTACGCCGGGTTGGCGGGGTTCATCCACACCTCGTCCGGATAACCCTCGTAGGCGCCCAGCCAGGCTTCGCGGTTGGCCCCGCACGACATCAGTCCTTCCGGGGCCCTCGACCAGTAGGTACGGAAACGCTCGCACGACCCGAGATTCAAGTAGCTGAGCACACGGTTTTGTCCGTCATTTTTCAAGACTCGGATCTGCTCGTCCGTGAAGTTGCCGACCCCGTCGGCCGCCGGATCGACGTCGATGTCGATGATCCGAAAGGTCTGCGCCACGCGTTCGAGATCGCCCATCTGCGCGGCCGTTCCGTAAAAGGCGACCCACGGCCCCGACGCGGGGAAACCCGGACCCATTGCCACGAGGGCGTGGGCGGGACCGGCCGACTGAGCCACGCCGGGTGCCCGCACGCTGCTCGGGGGAGCGGCCGAATGGACCGGCGCCGACACGGAGCCTTTGACGGACGGCGAGGCCCCATAGCACGCTGTACTTGCCGCGATGGCCATCAAGGACCACGGTGCGTGGGGTCGACCCGTTTTCGGGCGCTTCGCCAAGGATCGGCTCATTTCGCGTCTCTGGAGT
>DASPUY010000211.1:0-13843 GCA_035622655.1 Polyangiaceae bacterium | reverse complement strand
TCCTTGCCGGCGATGTCGCGGCGGCGCGCGAGGCGATTCGTCACCAGGCGTTCGACGTCGTTCTGAGCGACATTCAGATGCCCGGGCCGTCGGGGGTCGATTTGCTCCGCAGCGTGCGTGCTCACGATCTGGACGTGCCGGTAATGCTGATGACGGGGAACCCCACCATCGAAACGGCCATGGAAGCGGTCCAGCTCGGCGCGCTGCAATACCTGCAGAAACCGACACCGAACGACGTTCTGCTGGCGGCGGTGGAGCGAGCTTGCCGTCTGCACGCGCTGGCACGGATGAAGCGCGACGCTCTGCAGCTGCTGGGCGAGGACCCTGCCCAAGCGGGGGACCGCGCCGGGCTGCAGGCCAGCTTCGAGCGGGCCTTGGAGTCGATGTGGATCGCCTTTCAGCCGATCGTGGACGAGGGCAAGCGACAGGTCTTCGGCTTCGAGGCTCTCATGCGTAGCCATGAGCGGTCACTGCCACATCCGGGAGCGATTCTGAACGCAGGCGAGCGGCTGGGACGTCTCCCCGAGATCGGGCGACGGGTGCGCAAGCTTTCGGCGGAGGCATTCGGGCGCGCGCCCGAGGGCGCCACACTCTTCGTCAACCTTCACACACGCGATCTCCTCGATGACGCGCTCTACGAGCCCAAGGCGGCGCTGGCGTCGATGGCGCAGCGTGTCGTGTTCGAGATCACCGAGCGGTCGGCGATCGACGACGTCAAGGACGTGCACGCTCGCATCGCAGAGCTTCGCCGCCTCGGCTTCCGCATCGCCATCGACGATCTCGGCGCGGGCTATGCGGGGCTGTCGAGCTTTGCGGTGCTCGAGCCCGAGGTCGTGAAGCTCGATATGTCGCTGATCCGCAATCTCCACCAGTCGAGCGTCCGCAGAAAGCTTGTCCGTTCCATGACCGCCTTGTGCAAGGAGATGCGAATTCAGGTGGTGGCTGAGGGGGTAGAAACCATCGAGGAGCGCGATGCCGTGCGCGGGCTGGGCTGCGATCTGTCGCAGGGCTACTTGTTTGCCCGGCCGGGTCCGCCGTTCCCCTCGGCCTCGATGCCGGGCTGACGGATGGGCGCGGCCGTCAGGAGCTCGCGACTTCGCCCAACGTTTCCAGGTTCCAGTCGGGTTCGGGTGAAAGTCGAAAGGAATGACCGAACATGAACCCAATTGTCCTATTCGTAGACGATGACCAGGCCCTGCTCGCGGGCATCCGGCGCTTGCTGCAGCACACCCCCTTTGACGTCTTGATCGCCCACTCCGTGGACGAAGCGCAGCGAATCCTGGCGTCGGCCGCGGTTCAAGTGATCGTGTCCGACGAGCGCATGCCGGGCGGCTCGGGGACCGAGCTTCTGCAGTGGGTGCGCGAGCGGTACCCGCACGTGGTGCGCATCGCCTTGACGGGCGAATCGAACGTCGAACGGGCGGCGCGGCTGATCGAGCAAGGCGAGGTGTACCGCTTCCTCTCGAAGCCGATCGACCGCGCCGAGCTGCTTCGTACACTCGAACGCGCCTTGGCGATGAGGCACTTCGCCGAAGAGCAGAATCGAGTGCGGCAAAGTATGCCCCGCAAGTCGGCGCCATAGGCACGGTCAGCACCCATGTTCCGAGCGAGAGCGGCGCTGCCCACCGCTGCCTCGTCCCATCCCTCGGAACGCCGCTCTACGCGGTGATGCTGGCGGCCTGCGCGGGCGGCAGTGTGAAGAAGAACGTGGCACCGTGACCCACTTCGCCCTCGGCCCAGACCCGCCCGCCGTGGCGATCGATGATTCGGTAGACTGTGGCCAGACCGATCCCGGTGCCCTCGAATTCCCTTTCGTCGTGCAGCCTACGAAATGGGGCGAAGAGTTGGTGAGCGTACGCTTGATCGAAGCCAGCCCCGTTGTCGCGGACGAAATAGACGACGCCGGACGGTTCGCTCCGCGCGCCGAACTCGACGCACGGCTCGCGCGTCTTCGAAGAAAATTTCCACGCGTTACCGACGAGGTTTTCAAGGACGACACGCACCAGCTGGCCATCGGCTTGGGCGACGAGGTCAGGCTGGACGCGGACCTCGACGCGGCGCTCGGGCCGCGCTCGTTGAAGGTCCTCCGCGACGCCGCGCGCGAGGTGCGAAAGGTCGATCTCCGACCGCCTTAGATCGGCGCGGCTGACGCGGGAAAGCTCCAACAGATCGTCGATGAGCTCGCCCATCCGCTCGGCGGAGGCTCGGATCCGCCGAAGGTAATCCCGGGGCGGGTCTACCAACTCAGGACAGTCGTCGAGAAGAATACGGCTATACCCGTCGATGGTGCGGAGCGGCGCCCGCAAATCGTGGGAGACCGAATAGCTGAAGGCTTCGAGCTCGCGGTTCTTGCGTTCGAGCTGCTCGACGAGCGCCGCCTTTGCTTCCGCGATCGCGCGCGCGCTGCGCTGCTCGGCCGCATCGAGCTCGCTGCGAAGCAGCTGCTCGCGAACGCGCCGGTGCTCTTCCTCGAATTGTTTGCGCCGCAGCTGGGCGCGGACGCGGGCCTTGAGCACGTCCACTTCGCTCGACTTGGAGATGAAGTCGTCGGCCCCGGTGCTGAACCCGTCGAGCATTGCGGTCCGGTCCTCGACGGCGGTCAGCATGATGAGAGGGATGTCGCGCACGACTGGGGCGGCCTTGATGCGACGGCACGTCTCGTGGCCATCGAGCCCCGGCATGACCAAGTCGAGCAGGATGCAGTCGACCGGCTGCAGCGCAAGCAGGTCGATCGCGTCCTGTCCGGAGCGCGCCATCACGACGTCGTAGCCTTCGCCCCGGAGAACCGTGGCGAGCTCGTCGAGGTACGTGGGGCTGTCGTCCACGGCCAGAATTCGCATCGGGCCGAGCACACTGGCGACATCGGCGTTTTGAGCGGCGGCAGCGCGCAGCACCGCACGGAGGCGAGCGAGGATGACCTCGAGATCTTCATCCTTGCGCACGAACGCGTCGGCTCCGGCGTCGAGCGCGCGAAGCTCCGCACCTCCATCGTCCGACGCCGTCAGCAGCACGCAGGGCGTGCGCCGCAAGGCGGGGTCCAGGCGAAGCTTGCGGATGACGGTCGCCCCGTCGATGTCCGGCATGACTCCGTCGACGACCACGGCGCTCGGCCGGCGGCTGGCGGCGATCCGCAATCCCTCCTGCCCACTCGGAGCGCTCACCACCGCGTAGCCGGCTGCCTCGAAGCCGCCGCGCAGCTCCTCCCGGAAGGTCGCGCTGTCGTCGATGACGAGGATGGTCTCGCCCTCGCGCGGCTCGAGCGCCGTATCTCGACGCACGAGCTCCCTCGCGCGGGCGACGACGTATCCTGCGTCGTACGGCTTGCCGACGTACTCGTCGGCTCCCGTCTGCAGGCCCAAAATTCGATCTTTGACTTCGGCTTCGGTCGAAAGGAGCACGACAGCAGGCAGGGCACCGGCTTGCCGGGTCCGAATCTCGCGCAAAAGCTCGAGCCCGTCTCCGTCGGGCAAGAGGACGTCGAGCACGATGAGCGCGATGCGATCGTGCGCGAGCGCCTTGCGAGCTTCGGCAATCGTCGAGCAGGAGTGCGGCTGAAAGCCCGCCGTTTCGAAGGCCTCCGCGAGGTCCATACGGACGGTCAGGCTGTCATCCACGATGAGAACCAGATCGTTCATGCTCCGATGGCGTCCGCAAAGTGTACGATGGCATTCGCAATCTCCGAAAGCGGTAGGACTTGGTGTGCCGCACCCAGCAGTGCTGCCTCCCTCGGCATGCCGTAGACCACAGACGAGGCTTCGTCCTGGGCCAGGCATCTGCCGCCCGCCCTTCTCACCTGGAGTAGGCCTGCCGCGCCGTCCTTTCCCATTCCTGTGAGCAGGCAGGCGATCGCCCTCGGCCCGAGCTCGCGCGCCACGGATTCGAAGAGTACGTCGACCGATGGACGACAGAAGTTTCGCTCCGGCGCATGCGTCAAGCGAAGCAGCCCGTCGCGCAGGATGAGATGCGCGTCCGGCGGCGCCACAAGGACCCGGCCGGCGTCGGGGCTGGCGAGCGGCTCACCGTCTCTTGCGCAATTGACACGCAGCGGGGATTGCCCGTCGAGCCAGTCGGCATAGGCGAGCCCAAAGCCTTCGGCCATGTGCAGGACAATCAAAATGGGCAACGGAAAATCGGCGGGCAGCCCGCGCAGGACTTCCCGAATGGCCGCGGGGCCGCCCGTCGAGGCTCCGATGGCCACCGCGCCGTAGCCCCGCCCCCTCGACCCCCGCGCGATCCTGGCCGCCGCCGTCGGCGGAGCCGTGAGCTTGGCCCGGGGATGAGTAATGACCCTAATGCGCGAGAGCAGCTTGAGGGTCGAGAGGAACTTCTGCTCCCATTCCCCCGCCCCCTCCGTGCCCATGGGCTTCTCGAGAACGTCGAGGGCGCCGGCCGCCAGAGCCTCGTACGTTCGGTAGACCTCTCCGCGATTGGTCGACGCCGACACGATGAGAATCGGCGTGGGAAAGTGGGCCATCACGTGTTCGGTGACGGCGAGGCCGCTCATCACCGGAAGCATCATATCGAGAGTCACGACGTCGGGACGAAGCGCCTGACAAAGCGCGACCGCCGTCTTACCGTCTTCGGCTTCGCCGATCACCGCGAAATCCCGGTCCGCCGTGAGAATCTCGATCAAGCGCTTTCGGACCGTCAGCGAATCCTCGACGACGAGAACGCGAATCGTGCTCATGGCCGCTGCCCCGAGAGCTCGCGTATCGTGCGCAGGAGAAAGGCTTGGTCGAACTCTCCCTTGGTGATGTAAGCGCGCGCTCCCGCCTGCAGGCCGCGCAGACGGTCTTCGGGTGAGGCGCGCGATGTCACCAGGATCGCCGGGATCTCTTTCAGCGCGGGATCGCTTCGCGTGCGGGCGACGAACTCGAAACCGTCCATGCCGGGCATTTCCACGTCCACGAGAAATAGCCCGTACCGACCGCCGTGCGCCTTTTCGAGAGCCTCCTCCGCCGAGGTCGCGAGGACCACGTCGTACCCGGCCGCCTCCAGGATCGACTGCTCCAGCATCCGTGTCGTCAGCGAGTCATCGACCACGAGCACAGGTGCCATTCGCGGCGCGGTCATTTCCGGAGCCGGTCGCACGTCCCGTGCAGCCCGGACGACGGCGCCGGCATCGAGGACGAGCTGCACGTTGCCGTCCTCATCCAGCGACGCCCCCGCCACCACGGCCGCGACTTCGGTGTGAGCGGGGAGCGGTCTCACGACGGCGTGAGCAACTCCACGGATGTGGTCGACGGCCAGCGCCGCCCGATCGTCGCCCGCCTGGACGACGACGACCGACCCCATTTCCCGCGATCCCACGCGCTCACGCGAGCCGCTGAGCACATTCCCCAGGGCAACGAACGGGGTCACCTGCCCGTCGAAAAGAATCGAATCGCCGTCGGGCGACCGCGCGATGCGGACCCCCGCCAGACGCATCGTCGTGCGGACGGCGTCGAAAGGAACGGCCGCGCGAACGCCCGCGCTCTCGACGACGAGGGCGGGCATCGACGAAAGCGAAACCGGGACGACGATCTCGAAGCAGCTTCCCTTGCCGGTTTCGCTGTGGACGCTGACCTCTCCCTTCAGACGCTGCGCGGCTTCCCTCACGACATCGAGGCCAATCCCTCGGCCCGACAGGTCTGTCACAGTCCGGCTGGTCGTCAGGCCGCCCTTGAGCAGCAGGCGAAATGCCTCTTTGGGCGCCAGATTCGCCGGGGAATCCGCGGGAAGCAGCCCGCCGCGGACGGCGGCCTGCGTGAGGGCGGCGACGTCGATCCCGCGCCCGTCGTCGATGCACCGAAAGGCGACGCGGTTGCCCACGCGCTCGACGACGAGCTGCACACGACCGGCGGCGGGTTTGCCCTGACGTGTTCGGTCCGATTCGGCCTCGATCCCATGGACCACGGCATTCCGAACGACGTGAAGCAGTGCATCACGCAGCGATCCGAGCACGTGGGCGTCCAGGCGCGTCGTGCCGCCCGAGGCCTCGAAGTCGATCGCTTTTTTCATGGTTGCCGCGGCGTCGCGCGCCGCACGTTCGAGTGGACCAAAGACCACCGACGCCGGAAGAAGACGAAGATCACTCGCCGCGTCTCGCACTCGGCCGATTTCTCCAGCGAGACTGTCGACATCGACGCGCAAGGCGCGCTGCAGCCGCGCGGCCCCGGTGCGCAGGTCGTCCGCGACTCGGCGGGTGGTCGCGACGGAGCCGCCCGAGCCTTGCGCATCGAGCTGTTCCAGGAGCCCGCTCGCAAGCTCATGGAGCCGCTGCATCTCCTGCTCCCGACG
Source organism: Polyangiaceae bacterium (assembly GCA_035622655.1). Lineage (GTDB taxonomy): Bacteria > Myxococcota_A > Polyangia > Polyangiales > Polyangiaceae > Palsa-1150. Next base: position 7,564 of record DASPUY010000211.1, on the reverse strand, counting down.
GCGCAGCCCCTGGAGGTGGATCGACGCCTCGCCCAGGCCCTCGAGCAGGCCGTCCATGTCGCCCAGCTCGACACGAACGGTCTCGAAGGGCTCTTCGCTGGAGGCTGCGGCGGCGCGTTCTGCTCCCGCGTTTTTCGCCCGATCGATCTCGGCGACTTTCGCTCCAAGGCTGTCCAAGTGGCCAAGGAGGGCTTCCACGTGTTCGCGCGCGACGAGGGCTTGCCCCGCCCGATACGGGCTCAGGATGGTCTCCATGGCGTGCGCGCCGTCGGCGATCTCGCCTAGCCGCACCACCCGCGAGGCGCCCTTGAGTGTGTGGGCGAGGCGCAGGAGACGTGCGACGAGGTCCTTATTTGCAGGGGCCTTTTCGAGTTCGAGCACCCCTTGGCTGAGCGCGTCCAAGAGCTCGCGCGCTTCGATGCGATAGTACTTGTAAGGGTCGCGCCCCGCGCTCATGCAGCCTGCCGCCGAACGATCTGCAGCAGACCTCTCGAAAGGGTCGTGAGCTGCGTGACGGTTTGAAGCGTCTGCGACGAGCTCGCTTCCGTCTGCTTGGTCGCCTGGGCGACATTGGCGATGGCGACGTTCACCTGCTCAACCGCCGTCGCTTGCTGTTTGGTGCTGATCTCGATTTCTCGGGCCGCGTCGGTCGTGACGATCGCTCGCTCCAGAATCTGTTTGAACGCAGCGGTTACCTCCGAAAATTGGGTCGTCCCTGCGTCGACGGCCTTCGTTCCACCCTCGGTGGCCATCACCGTGGAGTTCACGGCCGACCGAATGTCCTCGATCAGCCCGCGAATTTCCTTGGTGGATCCACCAACTCGCTCAGCCAACCGGCGGATCTCGTCGGCGACGACGGCAAAACGCTTGCCGCTCTCGCCGGCCCCTGCGGCCTCGATGGTCGCATTGATGGCCAGGATGTTCGTCTGCTCCGCGAGCTCGTTGATGATTTCGAGAATGCCACCGGCCTGCTGCGATTTCTTGCCCAGCTCCAGCATGTGGCCGACGATGACGTCCACTTGGCGCTTGATCGCATGGATGGCTTCCTGCGCGCGCTGAACGGTATGGTCGCCGCGCCGTGCGCCGGCCGCGGTCTCGTCGGCCACACGAGCGACCCGCTGCGCGCTCTCGGCGATCTGCTTGGACGTGGACAGCAGCTCCCGAATCGTCGTCGAGACCTCGGCCGCGGCGGATGACTGTTCGCGCGAGCCGCTCGCCTGCTGGGCAGCGGCCGCCTCGAGCTCCGCCGACGAGCTGCGGATGCTCGCGATGGCGGCCGTGAGCTGCTCGCTGAGCGAACGTGTGATGACGAATGCCGCGACTACCATGATTGCGAGCCCGAGCAGCACGCCCCCCAGGATCGTCGTCTTGGCCGCGGAAGCGCTCGCCTCCGCCGCCACGCCTCGATCCCGGAGCAGTTCACGCTCCTCGCCGTCCATCTCGCTGCAGAGGCGCCTCAACCCGTCCATGTATTGTTTGCCTTCACCCGAAAGGACGACGCGCAGCGCCGCCTCGGCCCCCTGGCTGCGTCGCAGCTCGATCGTCCTGAGGAGCTCGGCAAGTTTCGCATTGACCAGCGGAAGGGCCTCGTCCAGGCGCTTTTGCTGGTGCGGGTTGTCGGCGGTCAACTCGCGCAGATCCGCCATCGCCGTCCGAATGGGTCCTTGGGCCGCTTGCCAGGGCTCGAGATATCCCTCTTCGCCCGTCAGCAGGTAACCGCGCTGCCCGGTCTCGGCGTCCTTCAGCGACGAGAGGACGTGGGCAATCGTCTCGAGCACCTGGTGCGTGTGGGTCACCATGCGATTGTTCTCGATGAGCATGTCCGTCGTCCGGTACGTGACGGCACCGACAACCGCCAGGATCGCCAGTGACAGCCCAAAACCCAGCGCAATCTTCGTTCCAACCGTCCAGTTCTGAGCCATCAGGAATCGCTCCTCGGTGGGCCGCGATGGCCCGCCGGTTTTCGGATGGTGTCGAGCAGCCGCTGCATGTCCACGATGGGACGCGTCATCGTGTCCAGGTTGATGACGCCCCTCGTGAGTCGATCTCTATCGTCCGACCGCGCGGCCTCGAGGACGAGCGAGCGAGGCACCCGGACGAAGCCGTCGAGCGCGTCGAACGCGACGGCGACGGGGTCCGGCCGTTCGCTCAGAGCCAGCCAGGGCATGGGTGGCTGAGTCTCGGACAGTCCCAGCATCGCCGCCATGCTGTAAACGCTGCGAATGGCGCCCCGGATGCACGACAAACCGAGAAGTTCCTTCCGGCCTGTCGGAAGCCTCACAATGGCCTGACTCCGCGTGACCCCTGCGATCTCGGAAAGACGGACGGCAAAGCGGCGCGTCGTCACCTGCACCAGAAGAAAGTCCAAGAGCTCTTCCCCCGGGGCCACGGCCGGGGCCGCGAAGCTGTCGTCGAACGCCTGCCGCAGGCGCCATGCATTGTCTTCCAAGGCGACTTTCATCCTTCACACCTGCGTAGCTCCGCGTGACAGAGCTCGAGAAGCGCCTTTCGTCCGAAGCCTCCGCCGAAGAGAAGGATTCGCGACGAGTCCTCGGCGGGCAGTAGCTCGAGCGCCCGCCGCAGGTGTTCGCGCGCCTTGGCCCGGTGGCCGGCACGGCGTTCGAGGAGGCCAAGATGCAAGTGGGGCATGGCAAACGCCGGCTCGAGATAGGTCGCTGTCTGGTCGTGTGCGACCGCCGCGGCTCGATCGCCGGCGTGCTCTCGGCACAGAGCCGTCAAGTAGTGCGCTCCGGCATTCAGCTCGTCGACTCGAAGCACCTGCTCGCACGCGCGCTCTGCATCTGCAATCTTGCCGGCGTTGGTCAAGAGCACAGCATGAAGAAGGGCGACCTCGGCGTCCTGCTCCGAGCCCAGCGAACGGAGTACGTCCAGCGCATCGCCGAACCGCTCTTCACGCATCATCTCGAGAACCCTGTCGCGTGCGCCTGTCGTTGCGGCGGGAGCAAACCGCCCCGTTTCCGATCCGACGGTTCCTCGTCCTTCGCGAGCGCGCTCGGTCAGGGTGGTGATCCGCTCGGTCGCACGACCGATGGCGTGGATCCAGGACGAGTCGCCCAGGTCCAGCGCGGGTGCTGGCGTCGCAGACGACGCACGGGACGCCGAGGCTTGGTGTGCCTCGAGTGCAGCCGGCTCGGTCTTCGGCGAATGCCCGTCGTGCCGTCGATAATAAAAGGTGTTGTGCGTGTGACAGAGATGGTAGTTCTGCGCGAGTCCGCGAAGCGCCTCGGCGTGCCCGAGGAAGAGAAACCCGCCCGGGCGCAGCGAACGGGAGACGCGTGCAATGACCGCCCGCATCGCGTCCTGAGTCAGGTACATGAGGACGTTGCGACAGAAGACGACGTCAAAGGCGTCAGCACACCAGAAGTGCGGGTCGTCATCCATGAGATTTCGCTCTTCGAACGACACCATCGATCGAACGATTTCGCGCAGGTCATGGCTGCGTCCGTCGCCGCTGAAGTAGCGCTCCCGCACGTCGACGGGGGTCTCGCGCAGCGACCAGGGAGAATATTTCGCGCGGACGGCTCGCTCGAGGGCCCGCGGATTGAGATCGATCCCGACGATCCGGACGTCGGGCGGACCGGCAAGCGGGAATCTCTCGCGCGTGGCGATGGCGAGCGTGTACGCTTCTTCGCCCGTCGCGGTCCCCGCCGACAGGATTCGGACCGGGCGCGCGGCTGCGGCGACCCTCGTACACTCGGGCAGGACGACCTCGACAAGCGCTCGAAAGTGGTCCTGGTTGCGGAAAAAGTGCGTCTCCGCGACCGTCAGTTCCTCTGCGAGGGCGCGCCATTCGGGCGGATGGTCGGCCTCCAATCGATCGAGATAGGCGGCCATGCCCGCCCGCCGGGCATCGAGGCGCCGCTCGAGGACGTCGGCCAACTGCTCGAGCTTCGTGTCGTCGAAGTCGAGCCCGAGTCGCCGGCGCACGAGATCGCGAAACCGTTCGACGTCCGCGCGATCGCGAGGGCTCGTCATGAGGCTACGACCCCCGCACAGAGCACGTCCCAGACGGGCTCGGGGACGATCCTCATCGCGCTGAGGACAAAGAGCAGCTCGGCGTCCAGGCGCCCAATGGCTTCGACGAGCTGCGCGCTCTCCGGGCCAAGCAAGGAAGGCAGGCCCATCAAATCATCGGGATTCACGTCGCGCACGCCGAGGACACCCTCCACGGCCAGCGCGAGGCGTCGGCTCCCGAGCCGCAACGTCACGAAGCGTGAGACCGAGTCGGTGGCGTCGCCACGCAAGAGTCTTCCGAGGTGGACGACGGGCAACGTTTCCCCTCGTACGATCGCGAGACCGAGCACGAAGGGCGGAACGCCCTTGAGCAGCGCCACGGGACGCGGGCGCATCGTCTCCACCGCGTGCGCAAGCGGAAGGGCACACGCCGTGGCCCCGGCTCGAACCAGAAGGCACGAGATACGCGAGTCCGGTTTTGCAGTTTCGCTGGCCACGGGAATGTTCCGCACGCGAGCCCCGCTGGGGCTCTCGAGCGAAGTGCACGCGAACCCCCCGCGGGCTGGTGCCCAGGCTAATCCAAAGCGCATCGAAATCCGAGAAAGCGCCGACCGAGGACCTGGTGCTGACATGTGGGAAGTATGCTCACGCCGTGGCGGCACGCTCGATGGGATGCGCGCCTGCGTCGACCCCCTTCGACCGCGATCGGCGGCAAGACGGGCGTCCGCCAGCGCAAAAGGCCAAGGCTAGACTTCTAGGCAAGCGCCGAGTTAGACATGCGAGCTCATTGGGGGTCGGCCGTCAGCGCGCCCACGAAGGCCCCCTGTCAGGTCTTGAGGAATCAGTGACTACGCCCCTGCGCCTTCTCCTGGTCGAAGACTCCGACGACGACGCGCGCATCCTGCTGCACGATCTCAAGCGCGCCGGTTACGCCGTCGATTTCGAACGCGTACAGACGGGCGTCGATCTGTCCGCCGCTCTCGACCGGGGCGGCTGGGACCTCATCATCTCCGATTACACCATGCCGTCCTTCGACGCACCCTCGGCGTTTCGCGTCGTGCGGGAACGGCAACTCGACATTCCCTTCATCATCGTTTCGGGCACCGTGGGCGAGGAGGTCGCGGTCGAGGCGATGCGGCTCGGTGTCCACGACTATCTCCTGAAAGGCAAGCTCGCTCGGCTGCCCGCCGTCATCGAGCGCGAGATGGCGGACGCGAGCGCCCGAAAGGCGCACCTCGATGCCCAGCGAGCGCTCGGAATCAGCGAAGTCCGATTTCGTCGACTCGCCGAGGCCGGGATGATCGGCATCAGCGTGACCGACGAGACCGGCCGTATCCTGGAAGCGAACGACACGTTTTTGAACATCGTCGGTTATTCCCGGGACGACCTGAAGGCGGGCCGTCTCGATTGGGCGGCCATGACGCCCGCGAAGTGGAGTCCCTTTGCCGCCGCCGCTGCGGAGCAGCTCGCAACGCACGGCTTCACGCGCCCGTGGGAGAAGGAGTATGTGCGCAAGGACGGAACGTGCGCGCCCGTTCTCGTGGCGGTCGCGACCCTGGAAGGGGCGCGAAGCATCGCCGTGTCCCTCGACCTGTCGGACCGCAAGCTGCTCGAAGAGCAGCTGCGCCAGGCTCAAAAAATGGAGGCGGTCGGCACGTTGGCCGCCGGGGTCGCGCACGACTTCAACAACTTGCTCTCGGTCGTTTTGAGCTACACGCGCCTCGGCATCGATTCACTCAAGGTCGGCGATCCGCTCCGCATGGACCTCGAGGAAGTGGAGAAGGCCGCACACCGGGCGGTGGATCTGACTCGACAGCTCCTTGCGTTCAGCCGCAAGCAAATGCTCCAGCCGCGAGTGCTCGACCTGAACGCCGTCGTCCTCGGCATGCAGAAAATGCTGCGCCGTTTGCTCGGAGACGACGTCGAGCTGTCCTTGCTCACCGGCCACAAGCTGGGCCGCGTCTACGCCGATCCCGGCCAGATCGAGCAGATCATCATGAACCTGGTGGTCAACGCCCGTGATGCCATGACCAACGGCGGCAAGGTCATCGTCGAGACCGGGAACGCGAACCTCGACGCGTCCTATGTGGCGCGCCATCACGGCGTCGTGCCCGGGCCGTACGTCATGCTGGCGGTGACCGACACCGGAACCGGCATGGACCCGGCGACGCAAGCGCGCATCTTCGAACCCTTCTTCACAACCAAGGAGCCGGGGCGCGGTACGGGCCTCGGCCTCGCCACCGTCTTCGGCATCGTCAAACAGAGCGGCGGTGACATCTGGGTGTACAGCGAGCCGGGCAAAGGGACGACCTTCAAGGTCTACCTGCCTCGAACCGAGCAAACGGCGGAGACGGCACCCTCGCTGCCTCCACCCTCGGACGCCGTCGCGGGCGTCGAAACCATTCTGCTCGTCGAGGATGAGGATCAGGTTCGCAACGTCATTCGGACCATCCTTCGTCGCCATGGCTACAACGTCCTCGAAGCGCAAAATGGGGGCGAGGCGTTCCTCATCAGTGAGGACTTTCAGGCCAAGATCCATCTGCTCATCACCGACGTCGTGATGCCGCGCATGAGCGGCCGGGCGCTCGCCGAGCGCCTCGCGCCACGCCGCCCCGGCATGAGGGTCCTCTACATCTCGGGATATACGGAAAACTCCGTCGTGCACCACGGCGTTCTCGACGCCGGAGTGGCCTTCCTGCAAAAGCCGATCACCCCGGAGGCCCTCGCCCGCAAGGTGCGCGAGGTGCTCGACGCGCCTCTCGACACGGCCGCGCCCTGAGCCGAGCGCATTGGCGCTGGTACCTGAGCCGCGCCTACCAGGAAGCGAGCAAGGACCGCTATCAGGGGGGTGATTACCGCGCCATCCTCGTCGAGGGGGTCGAGTCCGGGACGACATCGCTCGAGGCCGCTTGCGCCTCGTGCTCGAGCCCTTCACGCCGAGCGTGCCGGGATTGTTCCTGCATTTTTCGGAGCCGGCAACGCATGCGCCTTTCGTCTGGCTGGCAAAAGGCTCATCTTCGTTCTTGCAGGTCGTCCCACCCCCGAGGTTGGGTAGGAGCCAAAAGAGAGAGGAAGCGGAGCCATGTACGAAGCCAAGGCCTACGCGACATCGAAGGCGTCCTCACGGTTCGCGCCGACCACCATTCGGCGCCGTGACGTCTCCGCGCGAGACGTCCAGTTCGACGTCCTCTTTTGCGGCATCTGTCACTCGGACCTGCACGCCGCCCGAAATGATTGGGGACACACGCAGTTTCCGCTGGTGCCCGGCCACGAGATCATCGGTCGCGTGACCAGCGTCGGGCGGGCCGTGACGAAACACAAGGCCGGCGATCTAGTCGCGGTCGGTTGCCTCGTAGACTCGGACCGCACCTGCGACGAGTGCAGGGCGGGGTTCGAGCAGTTTTGTCTGGAACAGGTCATGGTCTTCGGCAGCCCTGACAAGCACCTCGGAGGCCACACGTTCGGTGGCTTCTCGGAGAGCATGGTCGTCGACGAGGACTTCGTCTTGCGTGTACCGGCAGGGCTCGCTCCGGCGGCCGCTGCGCCGCTTCTGTGCGCCGGCATTACCACGTACTCCCCGCTTCGTCAT
>DASPUY010000210.1:0-18790 GCA_035622655.1 Polyangiaceae bacterium | reverse complement strand
GCCGCGTTGGCGGTCGGCGCATACCTGTCCGAGCTGGGGGCAGCCAACTCGAATGCCCAAGTGCCGATTTCCCTGCACGCCTGGATGGCGCTCGGCTTTCAAGTCACCTGGGGGCCTTCCCCACGGCGAGACTGACGAGCGAGTGCGCGGCAACTACGATCCTTCGTGTTCAGGCGGCCAACCGAGCAAGCTCGATTTGACGGATTCCTAATGCGGTCATGCGTACGCTTTTCGCTTGGAGGTACTCATGAATTGCATCAATCGTAGAGGAGGAATATCGCATATCCTGTCGTGGGCCGTGGCCGTCGGGCTCGCGGCCGGCTCAGCCGGTTGTATGGAAAATTCCGCGGGAGCCGAGAGCGCGGCCACCGAGACGGCCAAGTTCGATCGACATTTCGTCCGCGAGGGCCGCGAGCTCCGAGAGGTCCGTGTCGCCGAGGCCAACCCAGCCGAGGCGGCAAACGCCCATCGGCATTTCCGCCGCGAGGGCCGCGAGCTGCGGGAGCTCCCCGTCAGTACTGCCGTCGAGACGGCGAAGCCCGCTTGGGCCCAGCGCTCGGAATCTCAGAACCGCGGCACGCTCGAGGTCAGCTCGACGGTCGAGGCACACGACGGCCGGTGAGCTGTCGACGACCACGTTCACATGTCCATTCGCTGGACCGTACGCCGCGGGCGCGGTCGAGCGGGACCGGCACTTCGTACCGCGCCCGCGCTACGTCTTCGTTCTCTCCGCGAGCGGTGCGGCCGCCCGGGCGCTTCCAGCTGGCTCGCTGACGGGGACGCCGGCTCGCTTTCACGAGCTCGCGCGAAGACGGAGCGTTTCCTGACGGGTGCGTCCGAGAGAGAGCTTTGCCGTATCGATGACACCGGCGGCGATCACGGTCGCCCCGAGCACCGTGAGCACGAGCGTGGAGGGCACTCGCGCCAGTGAGGGAGGACTGATCCAGGAGCACGGCGCCGTCTTCGAGTCGCAGGTCGGCTGGCACGAAGTCGCCGAGGCTGACGTGCACGAGATCGCCGTGGACGAGGTCCTCGGCGGGGAGCTCCGTCCACCGCCCGTCCCTCCGCACCCGAGCCACGACGCGAAGGCGCGCGCGGAGCAGGGCGAGAGCATCCCGCGCCCGCGTCTCCTGGATGAAGCTGACGATGGCGTTCAGCAGGAGCAGGGCGACGACGATCAGCGCTTCAACCAACTTCTGAAGCGCGACCTCGAGCACGAGCGCGGCCTGGAGCATCCAGGGGACTGGGCCGCTCAGCTTTTCAAGGAACGCGCGCGTGGGGTCGGCACGTCGCTCGGGGATGGCGTTGGGCCCGTCGGCCCCGAGTCGCGACGCCGCTTCCGCGGCCGTCAGCCCTGGCGTCGGTAGCGACGGCGGATTGCCGACCGTCGCCGTCGTCACGGGTGGGCGGAGGATCGGGGATCGCTTCTCATTCCGCCGACAAGGATGGTCCTGGAGACGCTTCCGCGGAAGCGAAAAGTGGCTCGCTTGAGCTCCCCGGTTGGGAGACACATAGTGCTGCACCAGATGGCGCACGAACGGATGTTTCACCACGACCACGAGCGCGTCCTGCGCGAATCGGGGTAGCGAATCGAGCAGCCCGTCGAACTGATCGGCCCCTACGAGTGCATGGTTCTCGTCGCGAGCTCGTCGTAGGGGCCACGAGCCACAGAGTCAGCGCCCAAGCAGCCGCTGCAACAGGCCACCCACGCCCCGGCTTTCCGTTCGCTTCGCCTCCCGACACCGGCAACGCTGCGGGGGCGGCACGTCGCCGAGAACCTGTTCGACGTGAGCTCCACATCCGACGTAGCTCGGCTTCCCGCACGAAGAGCACTTCACACGCTGGCACATCCGTTTCACCTCCAGCCTCATGAGAGCCTCGTTCGGGATGAAGGGGGCGCGAATCCTTTTTCTCGCTCGAGGCTCACACCCGCGAGGTCGGTCCCTGCCGCGCCTTCTCCCTCATCTCCGAAGCGGCCTCAACGAAGCCCGCGGAGGTGACGTTCGCGAAGGTTAACACCGAGGCCGAGCCCCGGCCTCGGCGGCTTTCCAGATCCGGGTGATCCCAACCCTCATGGTGTTCCGCGACGGGATACTGCTCTTGCGTGAAGCGGGCATGCTCCCGGGCTCTGCGATCGAGGAGCTCCTCCGACGGGTAGCAGAGATCGACATGGAGGCTGTCCGCAGGAGATTGCAGAGGCCGAGGCAACGGAGGCGAAACGAGTCGCCGTCTGACAGACAGGAGGCAGCTATGAAACCGTTTGGGCTACCTGCTCTCGGGCGGAGCGCGCTGCGGCACCTCCGCTCCGGCCGCTACTTTGCTTCCATCGCGAGCCGCTTCAGAGCGCGCATCAAGGTCGCCGAGGTTCCGCGGGGCCGCCAGCGTTCAGGGTCTCGTCGTTTGGGCCGTCAACTCGCGCAACGCCTTGCGAACAAGTTCCTGCACGTCCGACGGGACATCGCCACGGGACTCCGCACGGCAGAGCGCGAGGGTATGCTTGAGCGAATCGCAGGCTGCGTTGCATCGCTTGCACATCGCGACGTGCGCCTGCATGGCTGCGCAGTCTGCGGCGCCAATCTCCCCCTCGAGGAAGCGCGAGAACAGGGCAACGACGTCCGGACAACCACGCCCCGCAGCACCCTCGCTCGCGCGCTCTGCCCGCGGCAGGGCCGCCTCCAGCTTGGCGCGGACCTCAGCCCGGGCACGGTGGAGCCGGCTCTTGACCGCGTCCACGCTCACCCCGAGCACTTGCGCGACCTCGGGCGCAGTGAGGCCTTCGACGTCGCGAAGCACGAGCACCTCGCGATTCGCGGGTTCGAGCTCCGCGATCGCACGGTCGAGTAGCGTTGACAGCTCCCGATCGGCCGCAGCTTCGTCGGGTGCCCTATCGGGGGCAGGAGCGTCCATCGCGCTGGCGTGGTCGTTGAGAGACACGGTCTGGGTCGGGGCGAACTTCGACGCACGCCGCTTCTTGATGCAAAAGCTACGGGCGACGGTATAGAGCCAGGTCGACAGCGACGACGCGCCTCGAAACTCACGAATCCCGCGGGCCGCGGCCAGCAGCGTGTCCTGCAGCACATCCTTGGCGTCCTCGGAGTCGCGACACATCTTCACGCCGAATCGGTAGATGGCCGGCGCGTGGCGCGCGAGAAGCATCCCTATCGCCGCGTCGTTGCCGGCGCGGATCGCAGCAAGCAACTCTTCATCGGCGCGCTCCATCGAGCGACGCTTCTACCTCAATCTGCTGACACACTCACGCTCAAGCATGCTTGCTGTACGTTGAGACCCTCAGAAGGCGGTAGAGCGGGCAGCCGATGGCCCCGGTGACCAGGGGATTCAGGATGCATGCGCGAGCGGCGTCAACGCTTCCGCGACCACGACGTCGATGACCGGGGCGGCCGCGATCGTCTTCTTGACCTTGCACCCCTCCGCGGCGCGAACGATCGCGGCGCGGTACTTCTCGGGGAACGACGCGGGGAGCGTCAGCTCGAGGCGGATGCGTTTCGGAAGCTTCGTCGCCGGGTCGACCTCAGCGTGCTGGCGAAGTCCGATACCGTCGGTGGCCAGGCCGCGCGCCTGGCAAAAGCCGAGCACGTAGATCCCTGCGCACGTCGCGAGGGAGGCGAGGAACAAGTCGAAGGGGGCCACCGCGGTCGCTTCTCCTCCGCTTTCGACGGGCTGGTCGGTGTGCACGAGGTACGGGCCCACCTGCGCGTCCACGCGCTTGCCGCCCGGAAAAGTGACCTTGATGCTCTCCATGGCGCCCTTCCTCCCGTCCTTCCTCGGTAGGAGCCACCAACACAGGAAAGGGTTCACCCAATGGCGAGGATGCTGGGTCGGGCGCTGAGCTCATGGCCGGGCGCACGGCGTGTAGCCGTGGCTGCGCCGGCCGGCGCCAGCGGGTCGACCTTGCCAAACTCCCGCCATGGCGGACCCGGCCAAGCGCCGCGCAACCTACGAGGACGTGCTTGCAGCACCGCCGAATGTGGTGGCTGAGGTCGTCCGCGGAGTGCTGCATACCCGGCCACGCCCTGCCGCTCCTCACGCCCGTGCGGCCTCGCGGCTTGGGGCCGAGTTGGGAGGGCCGTTCGATCGCGGCCGCGGTGGCCCGGGGGGGGATGGGTCCTGCTCGACGAGGCCGAGCTTCACCTAGGCGACGACATCGTCGTGCCCGACGTGGCAGGGTGGCGTCGCGAGCGCATGCCCCGCATACCGCTCGACGCTGCGTTCTTCACCCTGGCCCCCGACTGGATCGCCGAGGTGCTCTCGCCCCGCACGCAGTCGTTCGACCGTGGCGAGAAGATGGACGTGTACGCGCGCGAGAGCGTGCGTCACGCCTGGCTCGTCGATCCGCTCGCAAAGTTGCTCGAGGTCTGGCGACTCGAACACGAGAAGTGGGTACGCCCCGCTTCTTGGACAAGCGACGCCCTCGTTCGCGCGGAACCGTTCGAGGTGTTCGAGCTCGAACTCGGCGCCCTCTGGGCCGATTGACTGGCACCGGCCCAGCAAATTCGACGGATTGCGGAAGCATGGTGCCGTTTCAGGCTGCGGTCCCCCTGGATTTGCCGCAGGCAAAACTACTCACCGGCGGGAACGATCATGCCACATAGCGCAAGCCGCTGCTCGAACACCTTGGCCTCGGCCTCGCTCCGTGCCTCGACGATCGCCCTCTTGTAGTGCTCCGCTGCTTCCTTGGGTCGTCCCGCCCGGCGGTTCATCTCTCCCAGCGCAGCAGCAAAGAAGGGATACCCCGCCAGTCCTTCCTCCGGGATCGCACGCAACGCGACCAGCGCAGCCTCCGGGCCGTCCGCCTGCGCGAGTGCAATCGCACGATTGAGGGCGACGATGGGCGTCGGTTTGACCGCGAGCAACAGATCGTAAAGGGCCAGAATGCCGCGCCAGTCGGTCTCCTCGTAGCGTCCAGCGAGGCAATGCTTTGCGGCGATGGCGGCCTCGAGGTGAAATTCACTGACCTCGTCGCCCTCGGCGGCGCGCTCGAGCAGCAGCACTGCGCGGCGGATCAAATCGGCGTCCCAGCGGGCGCGATCCTGTGCCTCGAGAAGGACGAGGCGTCCGGCATCGTCGACGCGCGCCCGCAGGCGGGCGGCGTGAAAGCACATGAGTGCTAGCAACGCAACGGCGCGCGGCAGGGCGGCAGCGCGATGCTCGAGGAGCATTGCGAGGAGCCGCATCGCCTCCGAGCAGAGCGCTTCGCGGACGGGCAGATCGGGGTGACTGCCGTGGTAGCCCTCGTTGAAAAGGAGGTAGAGCGCGGCCAGAACCGCGTCGATGCGCTCGCGGATGGCCGCGTCCGACCGGATCTCGTAAAGCGTGCCGCTCTCGCGCAGGGCCTCCTTGCCACGCAGGATCCGCTTGTCCATCGCCGAGCTTTCGATCAGAAACGCGCGGGCGATTTCCCCGGTACCGAAGCCGCACAGGACCTTCAAAATGAGCGCGACCTGCGCCTCGGGCGCCAGCCGGGGATGGCAGCACGAGAACATCATACGAAGCTGATCGCCGTGGATCTCCGAGTCGACAAAAAGACCATCCACCGTCTGCACCAGGGTCCATTCGCTGTCGAGCTGGTAGCTGAGATCCGGCGCAAAACGGCGGGCCGAACGTTCTCGGCGGACCGCATCGAGAGCTCGGTTGCGAGCCGTCGCCATCAGCCACGCGGCCGGGTTCTCGGGGATCCGACCGAAGCGCCACGTCTCTAGGGCACGCAGCAACGCCTCCTGCACGACGTCCTCGGCGAGATCGAGGTTGTGCAGCCCGAAGATGCGCACCAGCGCCGCGAGCATCCGGCCCGACTCGTGCCGGAACAGGTGCTCGACCAGCTTCGGGGATCGACTGTCGGCTTCGGGATCCATGCGGCGCAACAAAAACGGGCAAGGAGGCAACCTGCGGACCGGCGTCGCCTCCCCTCCGTGTTTCCTTCCTACCCCGGCATCGGCGCGAGGCCGCGCACCTCGATGGAGCCACCCTCGTCCGGCCCCGGGCAGCCCTTCGCGATCTCGTAAGCCTCTGCGAGATCCTTGGCCGTGACGATGAGGTACCCGCCCACGATGTCTTTCGCCTCGGCGTAGGGACCGTCGGTGACCGCGCGCTGCTTGCCGGCGATCACCTTGCCGCCGTTCTCGAGCGGCTGTCCGCCCTTGAGCAGGCCCTTCTTGCCGATGCCGCCGATCCAGCCCATCCATTTCTGCATGCTGGCTTGCAGCTCCGCAGGCGAATGTCCGGGCTCGTGCTGCATTCCGCCACGAAATAGGAACAAGAACTCCGCCATGGTGTTTCTCCGGTTCGAGGCCGGCTCCAGCGCCGGCTACCCATACGACGGCTGACGCGGGGCCGTTCGGACAACAATCGACACCGGCGGCAGCGACGCCACCAGCGTCTGCCAAAACGCCGCGCCCGACAACTCGTGGAACAACGGAATGACCGGCACGGAATGACCGAACCCTGCCCCCGTGCTGCAGGCATCGGCCCGCCAGCGGGGCCGCTCGACGAGCTATACGTGGCATCAGGTGGCCATCCACGTACGTGTTACCGAGGCAGCAGGACGAGCTTTCCGCGAGCTCTTCCGCTCTGGCTGACGTCGAGCGCCGTGCGCCAGTCCTCGAGCGCGAACGTGCGCGCGATCGGAATGGCGAACCGTCCCTCTGCGGCGAGCTGCGCGAATTCGCCGAGCACGTCGTATTGGACCGTGGTTGCCTCGCCAACATTGGTGCGCACGCCGAGCTTGGCGGCCGTGGCAAAGTCGACGATGGTGAGGACGCGGCGGGGGTCGCCGCCGACGATCCGGATAAGGTCCGGGAGCGCACCGCTCACCGTGCTCGACACGTTGACCGGCGCGGTGTCGAGCGCGAGTTCGACTGGCCCTCCCGCGAGCTCTAGGATCCGCTCGGCCATGCCTTCGCCGTACGCGGTGACCGTCGCGCCCAGGGCGCGCAGCCGTTCGGCGTGAGTGTCACCGGCGGTTGCGAACACCCGCGCACCGCGAAGGAGGGCGATCTGCACGGCCGCAAACCCGATCGTCGTTCCGGCGCCGTGAACGACGAGCGTCTTTCCCGCCGAGACGCCGAGCAGATCGAGGCTGCCGCAAGCCGTGACCACCGCCAGCGGCAACGCGGCGGCCTCCGTGAACTCGAGGCTCGCCGGCATCCGCGCCCAGTGATCCAGGATGGCGAAGTCCGATGCGCCCGCGACGTTGGCGCCCGCGAAGTCGGCCGCGCCGAGGACGCGGTCACCGATGGTCACGTCGGTGACATCCTCGCCTATCGCATCCACGACGCCGGAGACGTCGAGGCCGATGCCGCGAGGGAGTGCGCCGGGAAATAGGCCTCGACACAAGGCCCAGTCGGCCGGGTTCAGCGCGCAAGCATGCACGGCCATGCGAATGCGTCCCGCGCCGGGGCTCGGCATGTCGGTCCGCTCGAGCCGGAGAACGTCGGCGGGCTCCCCATACGCATGAAAGCGAATCGTACGGATCTTCGTGTCGGAGGAATAATTGGCGGACATGCGGCCCCGAGTGGGTCTTCTTGCCTGGCAATCTATGCCCCCGTTCCGTACGATCCATGCTCGTTCGTACGTGATTGTGTCGCGTTCGTACGGAGGCTCGACCGTGGATCTGCTGTCCGATGTCCTGTCGCTCGTGAGGCCGAAGAGCTACGGCGCAGGCGTGCTCACCGGTGGTGGCCGCTGGGCATTCGACTTCGCAGCCCACGCTGGCATCAAGTGCTACGTCGTCGTGAAAGGCGAGTGCCTGGTCGTCGTCGACGGCGTGAAGAAGCCGGTCCGCTTGGTCGCCGGCGACTGCCTGATGCTTCCGCATGGGCGTGCCTTCCGGTTGTGCAGCCACCTTCGAGCTCGCCCCGTCGATGCGCGCAAGCTCCTCTCCGGCAGTCCTTACAACGGCATCCGAGCGTTCGCCCCCGGCGACGATTTCTGCCTCCTCGGTGGCCACTTTGCTCTGGAAGGAGACGCTCGGGTTCTCTTGAAGGTCCTCCCTCCGTACGTGCACCTGAGAAAAGAGGCCAACCGAGTCTCGCTTCGGGGCCCGGTCGAGCGGATTATCGAAGAGATGCAGAGCCCGAAGCCGGGAGGTTTCCTCGTCGCCCAGCAGAGCGCGTACACCATGTTGGTCCTCGCCCTCCGCGGCTATCTGGCAGCCGGCCACCGACGCGCACGTGGCTGGTTCTCCGCCCTCTCGGACAAGCAACTCTCCGCGGCCATCGCATGGATGCACGAGAAGCCCGCACATCGTTGGACGGTCGAGACCCTCGCCAGGACGGCCGGCATGTCGAGAACCACCTTCGCCGAGAGATTCCGCGAGGCCGTCGGCGAGGCGCCCATGGTGCACTTGACCCGATGGCGCATGACGCTCGCAGGGGATCGCTTGCGCCGCTCGGGCGACTCGGTCTCGGTCGTCGCAGAATTCGTCGGTTACGACTCGGACAGCGCGTTCTGCGCGGCCTTCAAGCGGACGATGGGCTGCTCGCCGCGTGAGTACGCACGCCGCACGAGCTAGAAACTCGGCCGGGCGGGCGCTCAGGCTGAAACTGAACGACTCTAACGACCATCTGAACACTTCCCGGAGATCGACCATGGCCAAGACGCGAGCGGTACAAGTTGCCAAAGCAGGCGCCCCTTTCGAGCTTGTCGAGCGCGACGTCCCCGAGCCCGGCCCGGGTCAGGTGCGCATCCGCGTGGAAGCGTGCGGCATCTGCCATAGCGATGCGATGGTCAAGTACGGCCACTTTCCTGGCCTGCAGTTTCCACGCGTCCCCGGGCACGAGATCGCCGGCCGCGTGGACGCCGCGGGACCGGCAGTAGTGGCCTGGAAGGCGGGCGACCGCGTCGGCGTCGGCTGGCATGGCGGCCACTGTTTCGTGTGCGGCGCGTGCCGAAAAGGCATGTTCATCAACTGCGAGAAGGCCAAGATCACCGGCATCTCGCACGACGGCGGTTACGCCGAGCATGTGGTCGTCCCGGCCGAGTCGGTGGCTCGCATCCCCGACAAACTGTCGGCGACCGAGGCGGCACCGCTGCTCTGCGCCGGCGTGACGACGTACAACGCCCTTCGCAACGTCGGGGCGCGAGCCGGCGACACGGTCGCCGTCCAGGGAATCGGAGGCCTTGGGCACCTGGGAATCCAGTACGCCGCGAAGATGGGCTTCCGCACAGTGGCCTTGTCGCGTGGCAAGGACAAGGAGGAGCTCGCGCGCCAGCTCGGGGCTCACGAGTACGTCGATACCGGCGCCGTCAGCGCAGCCGAGGGGCTGCAGAAGCTGGGCGGGGCCGACGTCGTGCTCTGCGCTGCGCCAAACGCGAACGCCATGGCCGACGCCCTGAACGGCCTCAAGCCCCGCGGCGTGCTGCTGGTGGTCGCCGCTCCCGCCGAGCCGGTGCCAACCTCCGTGTTTGCGCTACTCAGCGGCAAGCGCATCGTCGGCTGGCCGAGCGGCAGCGCGTACGACTCCGAGGAGACGATGGCGTACAGCACGCTTTCGGGAGTGCGCCCGCGGGTCGAGACCTTCCCGCTCGCGCAGGCCGAGCAGGCTCTCGCGCGCGTGATGGAGAACAAGGTACGGTTTCGGGCGGTGCTGACGCCCTAGCGACAGTGCTCATGCACGAGCACAACACGACGTCGGTGAGCCGCGAGTCGGAGGCAGGGCGGATCGTTTCTGCCCGCATGCCCGGCTATGAGGTCGGAGAGATTGTGGAGCTCGGCCGGGGCCTCGACAACGGGGCGTTCGCGGTCAACAACCAGCTCGTCGTCAGGTTCCGACATGCACCCCCGGGGGACGATCGCGCCGCAAGCGTACTTGCGGAGGCTCGGTTGCTCGCCGTGGTCGGGGGATTCGCTCCGCTGCCGGTGCCTCGTCCCGTATTCGTCGACGAGGCCGCGGGCTGCTTGGCGTACTTCAAACTGCCGGGGGAGCCGCTCATCGGCTTCCACCATCGGACTGCGTCCTGGGCCAACGCCCTGGCCCCGACGCTAGGTCACTTTCTCGGCGTGCTTCATCGACAGCCGGTGGCGACGTTCTCCGGACTCGTCGCCCACGACGACGACCCGCTCGACGCCTGGCAGGCCGATGCCCGGGATGGTTACTCCCGCCTTGTCGAGCACCTTCCGGCCGAGCCCGCTCCCGCGTGCAAATGTTTCTCGATGCGGCGCCCCCCAGCAGCCACTGGACCGCGGTTTTCTCGCACAACGATCTCGGGATCGAACACGTGCTTGTGGACCCCGACAGCGGTATCGCGACCGGCATCATCGACTGGTCGGACGCTGCGCTCGTCGATCCGGCGTACGACTTCGGAGTGTTGCTGCGCGATTTGGGGACCGCGGCCCTGGATCTCGCTCTCGGCGCGTACGGTGGCGACGCGGACCTCGCGGCGATGCGCACGCGGGCTTCTTTCTATGCATGCTGCAGCCTTCTCGAGGACCTTGAGTACGGCCTCGCGCACGACACCGCACGCCACGTCGGAAAGCACCTCTCGGCACTCGAATCGGTGTTTCCGGCATCGTGAGCACGTAGACTCCCGAACGCAAATAGGACACCGCGAGGCTGCAAACGAGTTGACCGACGATACACCCGCTGCGACTCGCCTCTCGCCCAGCAGCGGGTCCGCGAGATCCTGACGTGAGCAACCGGTTGCGGCGCGTCAGGCGTCCTCTGCCTGGCCCGATGTGAGCTCCACGAATGCCTCGCGCATGTCGCGGACCGTTCGCTCCGCCTTCCTCATGTTCGCGATGACGATGGCGAACGTGAGTGGCTTGCCGAAATACGGACCGTTCTCCGGATCGTAGTTCGCGCGCAGCATCCCGACCGCTTGCTGCGCGGCGTCGATGGACTCATGAGCACGTCGTGACCACTGCTGCAGGCCGGGACGATCGCGTACGGATTCGATCAAGTCCGTGAGCGCCCGCACTGCCGCGACCAGATCGCGCTCTGCCTCGTCCGCGTGTTCTCGGTCGGTTTTCATAACGCTCAGTATGCTCCCCAGCTCCAATGGAAGTCTCCAGGCTGCGTTGCGGCGACGCGCCGAGGGGAGTAGGTCGCAAGCGATGGAACACAGACTCCTCGGTAGCTCGGGCTTCAAGGTTCCGGTGTTGAGCCTCGGCACCGGCACGTTCGGCGGCAAGGGTGAGTTTTTCGGTGGCTTCGGCGATGTCGACGTCGACGAAGCCAGGCGGCTCGTTGACGCCTGCCTCGACCACGGCGTGACGATGTTCGACAGCGCCGACGTCTACTCGGGGGGCGCCGCGGAGGAAATCCTCGGCAAGGCGCTGAAGGGCCGCCGCACCGGCGCGATCATCTCCACCAAGGGGACCTTTGCGACGGGCGGCGGGCCGAACGACGTGGGCTCGTCGCGCCACCACCTGATCGAGACGGTCGAGGCGAGCTTGCGGCGGCTCGGCACCGAGTACATCGACCTTTACCAGTTGCATGGCTTCGACGCCCTCACTCCGGTCGACGAGACGCTCTCCACGCTCGACCAGCTCGTGCGCGTGGGGAAGATTCGTTACATCGGCTGCTCGAACTTCTCGGGGTGGCACCTCATGAAGTCGCTCGCCGTCTCGGAGCGGCGCGGCTTTCCACGTTATGTGGCGCACCAGGCGTACTACTCGCTCGTGGGTCGTGACTACGAGTGGGAGCTCATGCCGCTCGCGCTCGATCAGGGCGTGTCGGCCGTCGTGTGGAGCCCGCTCGGCTGGGGGCGCCTGACGGGCAAATGGCGCCGGGGCGCGCCCCGCCCCGCGGTGAGTCGCCTCAACACGAAATCGACGGCCGAGGGCGGCCCGCAGGTTGACGACGAGTACCTCTATCGCGTCGTCGACGCCCTCGATGACGTCGCGAAGGAGGCCGAACGAACCGTGCCGCAGATCGCGCTCGCGTGGGTGCTCGGCCGACCGAGCGTCGCGAGCGTCATCGTGGGCGCGCGCAACGAGGAGCAGCTCCGACAAAACCTCGCGGCCGCGGAGATCCGGCTCACGCCGGCCCAGATCGCGAGCCTCGACGCAGCGAGCGCGACGCCGGCGCCTTACCCGGCATGGCATCAGGCGCAATTCGCGAACCGCAACCCGCGGCCCGTGGCTTGACGACAGATGCGGTACCTCGGCTTGTCGGACAGTCACCTGGACCGCCGTGCTGGTTTGGCTGATGCCGTGAGGCGGCCGCGCAGCTCGGACTCGTCGAGCCCTCTCACCGCGACGAGCTTCGCCCGTGACGATTCACCGTGCACGATCCGCACGGCTGCCTTCGTCACGCCCAGAACTCGAGCGAGTGCGAGGGTGAGCTCAGCGTTTGCTGCGCCGTCTACCGGCGGCGCCGCGAGCGCGACTTCCAGCGCCCCGTCGTGCTCACGTATGCCGACGATCGCCGTGCGCTTGGCGCGTGGCTTGGGGTGGACCTTGAACCGAAGCTCGCCGTCCTTGGCGACAATGGTGAGTTGAACGCTATCCACGCCGGGCTGCCTCGATGGTCGCGACGTCGACCTTCCTCATCGGCATCATGGCCACGAAGGCACGCCTCGCCTCCGAGCCGCCCGCCGCCAGGGCTTCCATGAGCGTACGCGGCGTGATTTGCCAAGAGAGTCCCCAGCGGTCCTTGCACCAACCACACGCACTCTCCTGCCCACCGTTGTCGACGATGGCGTTCCAGTAGCGGTCGGTCTCCTCCTGATTGTCGGTGGAGATCTGGAAGGAGAACGCCTCGCTGTGCTTGAACTGTGGGCCTCCGTTGAGGCCGAGACACGGAATCCCCAGGACGGTGAACTCCACGGTCAGCACATCGCCCTCCTCGCCTCCCGGATAGTCGGCTGGCGCCGTGTGAACTGCGCGCACTTCACTGTTCGGAAACGTCGCGGCATAGAAGCGGGCCGCCTCCTCGGCGTCCTTGTCGAACCAGAGGCAAACCGTGTTCTTCGCAATCATGATGGTCTCTCCTCGCCCCGACGCAGGCTACCGCGTCGCCTTGCGAGGCAGGAGCGGAGTTACGACCCACCAGGGAAGCGGCGCGGGCGAAGCGGCGCGGACGATCAGGGCGCCCTCATCCTACTTGCGGCTTTACAGCCGCGCGTACCGCCGGGCGTCATTGGCGTGTTGCTGCGCTGGGCTTGCGCGTCCACGCTCGCGAAAAGCTCCGCGCTCGCCGGCGCGTCAACGCCGGATTGGCGGAACAGGTCTCGGATCTCGTCGGCGATTTCCTTCATCTCATCGACCGCAGCGTTGGCGTGCCGCTCGCCGCCGACCTCCGCCAGCTTGGTGTCGAAGAACAGGCGCAGCCCGGAAACGAGCAAAGGGATAGGCAGCCACAGCACGAGCCGGATCGATGGCGGCGTCAACGGCACGCCGAGCACGAGCAGCGCTCGCATCGACTCGCGCATCGACTCCACGAAGAGCCGCAGCAGATCGGGCCGGTGCGCGAGCGCATGGATGCTTCCCCCAGCGCGGTACAATGCACCCGCGAAGCCCGGCAGTCCGGCGGCGTGAGTTTTCAAGAACGCGTCGAGGCGTGGGTTCATCCGCGCAGGAAGTCCTGCGCGACGAAAAGCGCTGATGATCGCGGCAGTGCGTGGTGATGGCTGCCCATCCAACTCGCTGATCTGGAGCGGCAGGCTCCGCCACCAGAGGTATCGCACCACGTGGCCTCGGCGCTCTCCGCCAGCGTTGACGACGCCGATGAGCACCCGGTCGCGGCCCAGCGCGTCGATCATTTCTTGCGGGCCAGCCGCGTTGTTGCCGAGAAAAAGCACGCTGGCGATGCCCTTGGCCTGCGTCAGCATCGGCAGCACCGACGGGATCTGGTTGCGCCTTACGACGACCACCGCGAGGTCGTACCTGTCCTCCGGCGAGATTCTTTCCACAAGCGGAACGCGCGTCGTGGTCCGCTGCCCCGTTCGTGCGTTCTCCAACACTACGCCGTGCTCGCGCAGCTCGGCCAACCGCCGTCCGCGCGCAAGGAGCGTCACATCCTGGCCACCTTCCGCCAACCTCGCGGCGTTGAAGCTGCCGATCACACCCGCGCCGATGACGAGGATGCGCATGACGTTCCCTCAAGCCGTTCGCGGGTGTGGGACGCGCGGCTTCGGACCCCCGGCCTTCGGAAAAGGCTGCATGCTCTTGATCTCGCCCGTCGTCCAAGTCGCTACGAAGATGAGGAGCAACGGCAGCCACGTGCCGGCGACGCTGCGGAACATGACGAGGCTGTGCTGGATGGCTCCCGCGACGACCACGAGGTCGAGCAGCGCCGTGATGGCCACGAACGTGAACGCCGTCGGCCGCGGCTCACGCGCCCCAGGCTGAGCGAAGTAGTGCCGCGAGACGGCCACGAAAAAGAGCGGGGCCGCAACCGCGTGGGTCACGAGCGCGAACCCGACGTGGCCCAGGGCCAGCAGGGCGACCATCGTCAGGGCGCACGCTGCCCAGCCGGCGACTCCGTGGACGATCAGCCGTGATACCGATCGACCCGGTGGCGTCGTTGCTGCGCCCGGACGCGCTGTCGGTAGAGCGCGCGCGATCTCCGACGCCCACGCGACGATGAGATCCGTCTGCCGCCAGTCGCCCGAGTGCTTCTTCGCCATCGCACTCGCGGGGAAGCCGCGAGCATCGCGGGTCAGGCGGCCGCCGAAGGTGACGTGTCCCTGCGCGCCGACGCGGTCCATGAGGATACGTACCTGCCTCGTGGGCGCGACCGTATGGCCCTCGGCGGAGTCGTCGAGCGGGCCGCTGGAGAAGAACCACACGGGCACGCCGCGCAGCCTCTTCTCCTGCCGGTTCACGAAGCGACGCGCGGCGGGGTGCCACCGGTTCGCGTAGAGCGCCCCGCCCACGATCGCGGCGTCGAAGGCAGCCTTCGACGCTGCCCCGGGCGGGAGCAGCTCCACCTCCAGCCCCTCGCGCTGCAGAGCCTCCGCGACGATCCGGGCGATCCCCTCCGTGCCTCCACGCTTCGAGCCCCATGTCACGAGAACGCGCATAACGACCTCCGTTACGAGTGCGTCGTCCTCTTCTCGCCGTCCCCCGCCACGGGGCGCTCGATGATGATCGTGAAGCCAGTCGCAATCGCCGCCATCGCGCCGATCGCGGCCCACACCGGCATGAGGAGGGCGCCGACGAGCCCGATCGTCAGCGGGATCTCCAGCAGCGTGTGCCCCTTTTCGTTGCGGATGATGATCCGGCGGTAGTTGCCCTCGTGGATCACCTCGCGGATGGTCTTGAGGAGGTTTTCACCGGCTACCTTCAGCTCTTCCTGCGTGACCCTGCCGCCGGGGCCCGCAGCGTCGGTCACGGGTTGCTCTTGCGAAATTCTCTGCTCGGCCATGATGGGACTCCTTCGCTTCGATGCGCTGCCTTGCTTTGCATCGATCGCGCCATCTCCCGCACCGCCTGTTGGGGGGGGCGCGCTGTCGCAGAGGAGCGCAGAGGTGCATCCGACATGCAGACAATGCGCGCCGTACGAGCACCGGGCGGGGAGCGCTCGTTATGCCTGCGCACCTTGAAGCCCCGCGGGGTCGAATCCTGCGTCACGGTAACGTCCCTTTCACCCGTTGAATCACGCTGTTCCCCCCCTTGACGGACTCCGCCCTCTGCGGACTTGCTCCCACGCACCGGTTCGGCACCTACCCAACAGATCGCGCGAGCGGCATCGGGTTCCGATGCGCCAGGACGCCATAGATCAAGGCGAAAGGCGTTCGCGGAGCTACGGTGTCGTCGGCCCATTGAGAAACGTGGAAATGCCAGCGACGAAATTTGGCGCACCGGTTCCGCTGAATCTCCGAACGCGAGGTAGCGGTTAGGTCCGTCGAAGGACGACCGCGCGCAAGAACGCTACGACGAGGGGTGGAGTCGCCCCACGCAGCGCCGCAAGCTCGAACTGGAACAGCGTCGCGAGGAAGAAAGGGTGTCCTGCAAGCTCGATCGCCCGCGGATCGCCGTCGTCGTCGGAGGCGGTGAAGGCGACGCCCGTTCGCTCCAAAGCCGCGCGGTACTCCAGATTCACACCGAACGCGCAATGGTACCCCTCGCGAATGGTTTCGCGCTCGTAGATCGAAGCCAAGCGCGAGCCAGGGAGGATGTGGACCTCGCGCTCGTCCTCGCGGAGCGCGCACGTGAGGCGATGGATGACGGGCTCCTCGGCGCCGGGGCTCGACTCTTGGTGATCGGCGGATGCGATGCCTGCGACGTCACGCGCGATCTCGATCAAGGCGTGCTGGAACCCGCCGCACGTGCCGACGAACGGAATGCTGCGTTCGCGCGCACAGCGGATCGCAGCAAGGGCGCCCTGCATGCTGGCGTACGGGCTGCCTGGCACGCACCAGATCCCGTCGAAGTCGTCGAGCGCATCTCCCGCACCCGCCGCAAGCGCTGGTGTTGGGAGCCACGCGTGGGTGACATCGAGCCCGATGAGGCGTGCGGCGCTCTCTAGCGCCCTGGGGATCGCGCTGTGCGCGCGGCGCTTATCGCTTCGATCGCCCACGAGACCGATCTTCACGATCGGGTTCATAAGACTTCTTGTGTACCGGGTAGCGGCGCATCTCACAATGACCGTCTGGCGGACTCTATGCTCGTTCCCGCGCGCTTCTCGGCCTCGCGGACGCTGTGGAGCCGTACGCGTGCGAGCGCACTTACGTCTCTCACGTCGACACGTCGAGGACGCGGCGCCAAGGCCGCGATCTCGTTCAAAAACACCTCGGCCTGAGCTGGCGTCATCACCCGATGGCGTGTGCTTTGCTCCGCCACGTTCACAGCGACGATCGTAGCGGCGGGCTTGCCGTGACGCAGGATGAGGATGCGCTGGCCGCGGTGCTCTGCGACGTCCACGAGCTTGGACGGATGGCTTTCGCCTTCACGAGGGACGTGCGCCGCATGTGGTCCGGGCATCGCTGGCCACGCGGAGCTGCCGCTGCCTGCGCCATGGAGGCATTCGGCCTCTGAGGCATCGAGCTGGCGTCCAGCAGGAACGGTGCTCTATTGGAGTCGTGAGCCGGCTTGTTCGGTACCCTGGTCCACCCGTTTGCTCCGTAAGTGACGCTGTCGCGACCAGAGCTGCCAGGGCGCGGGAGCAGGGCGACACCGCGGCCCAGACGCATGACCGTGAAGGTCTCATCGAGACCTTCACGAAGGATGCCGACGTGTCCTCCTTCGGAGCGCAATTTGTGCCGTCGGAACGACAACTTCCGACGCGTATCGGTGCCTACCGAATCGTGGGCCTGGTCGCCACTGGTTCGACGAGCGACATCTTGGCGGCTCGTCAAGAGGGCCCCTGCGCGTTCGACCGTGCGGTCGTCCTCAAAGTGCTTTTGCCGGAACTGCGGCGCGACTTGCGTGCGGTGCGGGCTCTTGCGAGGGAGGCGGCTGCGTACGCGCGCGTCTCGCATCCCGCCATCCTGCGGTTGCACGATTTCATCGAGCAGGATGGCGACTCGGCCTTGGTGCTCGAGCACGTCGAAGGCTTTCCGCTGAACACCCTTCGTGCAGCACTGCACCGCCAAGGCCAAACGCTCGACGACGACGCTTCGATGTTCATCGCGAGCCGCCT
This sequence comes from Polyangiaceae bacterium, assembly GCA_035622655.1. GTDB lineage: Bacteria > Myxococcota_A > Polyangia > Polyangiales > Polyangiaceae > Palsa-1150. Next base: position 1,247 of record DASPUY010000210.1, on the reverse strand, counting down.
CTTCGCTGCGCTGACCGCGTCGCATCGGGCGCGCGACCCATTCACGGGCGAACTTACCCCGGTCATCCACGCGGACGTCAATCCGACGAACGTGCTCGTACCCTGGGACGGCTACGTCAAGCTGGCCGACTTCGGCAGCGCCCGAATCTCCGGGGGTCATGCTGAAGCATCGACGGCGCCGCCTGCAGGCCCCTACCTCGCGCCGGAGCAGGCGCGAGGGGAAGAACCCTCGGCGCGCGCGGACGTGTACTCCGCCAGCCTTGTCCTGTGGGAGCTTTTGACCGGCCGGCGCGCCGTCGCGCACGGCAGGCGATCGAGGCGGGAGCTGCTCGAGGCGGTCGCCCATCCACGTTTACCGGCCATCGAGTCGTTGCGCGCCGACCTGCCGGCGCAATTGCGCGACCTCTTGGTACTCGGACTCCAGCCCGATCCCGATCGCCGCCACCTGGAGGCCAAGGATGCCCTCTCCGTCCTCCGTGCGTCCGCCGACCTGAGCGCGGCGCGCGACGCTCTGGCCGAAAACATGGCTGCGCTGCGCCTCGCCTTTCTCGACAGCGACCGGCTCGAGAGCACTCCCAAGCTGCCACACATCCATCCCGCGACCGATCCGTCGTTCAGCAAGTCAGGCGGCGACCATCCGAACCAGGTTCCGCCGACCTCTCTGCTTGGAGACGTCGAGCCCGCGTCGGCGGTTCAGACCCTCAGCCGCAGCGATCGGCCCATGACGCTCTCGGGGGCCTCGCCGGCGAAGTGGACCTGGAAGACCACGACGCCGGGACGGCTAGCCGCCGCGGGATCATTCGGTGTTGCGGGGGTCGTCGCCGTCATCTGGCTAGTGTTACCTCGAACGGCTCCGCAGTCGCGCGGGACGGTCGGGGCGTCAGCGCCCCGCGCAGTGCCGCCCGCAATCGGGACCTCGTCGTCATTTGCCGAGGCGCCTCCGCCAAGCCGGGATCCATCGCCTACGGCATCCCCGACCGTTAACTCGCCGCCGGCATCAGCGACTGCGGACTCGCCGCCGGAACGAGGCGTGCTCCGGGTACCGCCCGCGCGAGCGGGGCATCGGGTGTGGATCGACGGTCGCTTGGTCGGCGAGGCGCCGGGGCTGTTCTACGTACCTTGCGGCCCGCACACGGTACGCGTGGGAAGTCGGGGAGCGCCGCAGCGCGTGGTCGTGCGTTGTCGTGAGGAAGTGGTCGTGCTCTGAACGGTCGCTGCCGACGCGGTGTGGTCCGTCCTAAGATTTG
>DASPUY010000209.1:0-15768 GCA_035622655.1 Polyangiaceae bacterium | reverse complement strand
TGTCGCGCAAGCAGCGCCGCAGCGACGGCACCGTCACCGTCGACGGCATTCGCTTCGAAGTGCCCTCCGCCTACCGCACCCTCTTGCAATTGCGCCTTCGCGTCGCGCGCTGGGATCTCTCCGGCGTCGACCTGGTCGACCCGCGCTCCGGAGACCACCTGGCCACGCTCTTGCCCCTCGACAAGGCTCGCAACGCCGAGCGTGTTCGGCGCGTCGTCGGACCCGCCGCGCCCTCCGAGCCTCAGCGCCCGGTCGGCATCGCCCCGCACCTGCGCGCGCTCATGGCCGAATACGCCGCCACCGGCCTGCCCCCCGCCTACCTGCCTCACCAATCCGACCACGACGACGACGATCAGGAGCCCTCATGACCACCAAGCTGCTTTCCCTCTATGGCCTCAAGTTCCATCCCTTCCGACCCGACGTGCCTCCCGATGCCCTCTTCACCACCCCCGCCGTCGACAGCTTCGTCCGGCGCGTCGAGCTCGGCATCGCCGACGGCGGCTTCGCCATGCTCACCGGCGACCCGGGCACCGGCAAGAGCGTCGCGCTGCGTCTTCTCGCCGAGCGCTTGCGCGCTTTACCGGACGTCCTGGTCGGCACCGTCGAGCATCCCCAGAGCCGCACCATGGATTTCTATCGCGAGCTCGGAGACCTCTTCGGCGTCCCGCTCGCCGCCCATAACCGCTGGGCGGGTTTCAAAGCCCTGCGCGCGCGATGGGCCGATCACATCTCGCAGAGCCGCTGCCGCCCCGTGCTCATCATCGACGAGGCCCAGGAGGCCCTTACGACCGTGCTCTGTGAGCTTCGCATTCTCGCCAGCAAAGATCTCGATTCCAAGCAGCTGCTCTGCGTTGTCTTCGCCGGCGACGCCCGACTGCCCGAGCGGCTGCGTTCCTCGGACCTCTTGCCCCTCGGCTCACGCATCCGCCGCAGGCTCACGCTCGACTACGCCTCGCGCGACGAGCTGCTCGCCTGCCTCGACCATCTGCTCACCGCCGCAGGCTGTCCCTCCCTGATGACCAGCGAGCTGCGCGCCACGCTCGCCGACCACGCCGCCGGAAACTACCGCGTGCTCATGAATCTCGCCGACGAGCTGCTCGCCGTCGCCGCCGACCGAGAGCTCGCCAAGCTCGATGAAAAACTCTTCCTCGACGTCTTCGCCCAGCCCCCCAAGGCCAAACCCACGCCCGCAGGCAAAAAGCGATGACCCCCGACCGACTTCTCTTCGCCCCCGAGCTCATCGTCATTGAGCTCGTCGACGCCGCCCTCGTCGCTCTCGAACGCGCTCTCCTCGTCGAACATCCCTTGCTTGGCGCGCCGCCTCCCACCGAGCACCCGCCGGTGCGCACACACGCCAGCGCCGTCCTGCGCCGCGCCGACCGACTCCGCGGCGCTCTCCGCGCCTACAGGCGCGTCGTCAACGATGCCTTGCGGCAGGCCGAAGAGCGTGATTCGCCCTTCTGATCCCCGCGTCCCCTAACGGTTCCCGATTGCGAGCCCCTCCACCGGAAAGTTCTTCAAACCTACGGAAGAGTGGGCTAGGAAAAGCCGATGCGTATGTCTCGGCTTGCAGTCATTGCCTTGGCCGTTGGCCAATTCATCGCCTGCTCGTCCTCGTCATCGAACAATGGGTCCCCTGGCACGTCGACTTCAACGAGTACGAATACGTCGAGCGGCGGAAGCTCTTCTTCGCCCGGCTCGTCTTCTGCGAGCTCCGAGAGCGATGGCGGTGCGACGACCACGGGGCCCGACGGCTCGGCAGTCACCCTGTGCACGGATAGTAACATCGTTGGGGTCTGGACCCTCGCGGCAGCCAACGGCGCTAGCATCGTGGTTACCATGCGTGACGGCACCTTCACCGCGGACTACTTCGCCAACGGAGCGGGCGGGGTTCTGGAAGAGGGGATCGTCACGGGAACCTACACCGTGGCGAACGGGATCTGGACACTGACGGCAACAGAGTTCAGTTGCCCGGCCGGCTCCTTCCCATCCCAGGTCGGTGCATGCAGCATCGGAACCGATGGCGTCCTTGTCTCCGTTGACGTATCGAGCAACATCACCTCCGTCTGGGTTCCCCAGCCGGCAGGTTTCGCCATTGATGCCGCTGCGGCCACTCTCGGGTGCTTTGCCGACTATCCGAACGGGTTCGCACCGTATTCGTCGATGTCGCCCGTCGAATAGGACCCAACGTTCGGCGAGATCATCACGTCGGTTCGTCTGAAATTTCCAACTGTTGGACAGCGCGGTCACGAACTCCTTTAGTCCGGGCGCAACGACGCTCCTCGTTTTGGACGGGCTGGTTCAGTCCGCTGGACTGGGGCTCATCATCTGGGCCTCGCGTGGCGATCGCCCGCGCTCGTGCGGGCAGGGCGCCGGCCTCGTCGGGTCCTTCTGAAGGCCAGGCCCTGCGGGCGCCAAGATCTCGCCAGCGCTCATCCAACACCCCCAGTACGACGCAGTGCCGGCGCTGTCCTGCGTCGCGCAGCACTCCTTCGCGGAGCCATCCGCGCCAAGGGGCACGTCGTCAACGACATCTTATGCGAGGCAGAAGCGCGCGATTCGCCCTCCCGACCCCCTCGTCTTTCTCGATTGCCGGCACCTCAGAATTCGTGACGACGCTCAGGCCGTGAACCGAAGAGCCGGATGCGGGAAACCCGCACGTCCGGATCTGTGGGGGCCCCGGCGGGCGACCGCCGGGGCTACCCGACAAGCTTTCCATCCGGGCGGTTTCATGGTTGAGCGTCGTGGATGGTTGATCGAACGAAGTACCCGACAGATCTGACGGACGCTGAGTGGAAGCTGATCGGCCGGATGGTTCCGGAGCCGAAGATCGGCGGGCGACCGGCGAAGTACGAGCGACGCGACGTCCTGGACGCGATTCGGTACGTGGTGCGGTCGGGATGCGCGTGGCGCCTGTTGCCCCACGCAATAGCTGAGGCATCCACGCGGAAAAAGACGGCCGCCGTGTCTATCGTGGTCGTCGAGGTCCTAGGCGCAACCGCCGCCACGGCAGCAGCACGCCCGCGCCATCTCCGACGGCGCTTCCGGCGACGGCGGCTCCCGGTGCCATTGGCTCACAGGAGGCTCTTGATCTCTCGCTCGAGGACGGCTTCTTCGTTGTCATGGTAGCCGAGGTGAACGAAGCGAATTTTCCCGCTGCGGTCGAGGATGAACGTCGAGGGCATGGCCTTGGGCTGCCATCGGGACGCAATCGTCTTGTTTTCATCCCACACCAGGGGGAACTTTGCGCCAAGGTTGGCAGCGAAGTCGCGGATGCCCGAATTGTCGTCGTCCTCCGAAACTCCCACGACCTGAACGCCGTCCGCGCCGTACTTGGCGTTGAGGGCTTCGAGCTTGGGGAACGATTTTTTGCAGGGCTCGCACCAGGTGGCCCAGAAGTCCACGACGGCGATCTTGCCCGAAAGGTCATGCAGCGCGAGCATGCGATTGCCCGTCACCGTCTTCTCTGCGAAGTCCGGCCCCGGCTTGCCCAATAGCGGGTGAACGGCCTCGCCTGAAACGTTCGGACCCTCGGACTCGGACGCCGCGCTGCCGCAGGCCGCGAGCGCCGAACCGAGGATGATTGCGAAGAGGACACCGCAAGAGCGAATCGAGAACTGCCGATGCATGAGGGATTGTGCCTTTCTTGTTGACGATCTCGTTGCCGCGACGCGCAGTGAGCCGCACGCACGCGTCCTCGTCCCATCGAAGGGGTGGCGACCGAGACGCCCCCGCGGCCGACTGTGGAGCCGTCCCGGCGGCTGCTCCAGGCGCTTGCCCATCGAAAGCCAGTGGGCGAAGTAGTCCGCCATGTTGAAGCCGCAGTAGGGCCGCATCGCCATCGGATCGTTACGCCCCGCACCCGCCGTACCGGCGGCTGCGACGCTCTCGCAGACGAGCGTCGCGCCAACGTACACGCCATGGGCCCAGGTCCGCGTCTCGTACACCAAAGGCGCCAGCCGCGCGTGCCGGCTGCCAAAGAGGATCGCGGAGATGGGCACCCCCGTCGGGTCCTCGAAGCCCGCACCGACCAAGGGGCAGTTGCGTGCGGCGGCCGTGAAACGCGCATAGGGATGCGCAGCCGTTCGCTCGCGCCCTGGGTCCACCGCCGGCCGCGCCAGTCGGTGAGCGCTTCGCCGTCGCGTAGCGGCGAGAGCCCCTCCCACCACGGCGTCCGGTCGTCGCGCAGCGCCGCGTCCGTGAAGATCGCGTCCTGACCCATCATCGCGACCAACGTCGGGTTCGTTCTTGGATTCGCTTCCGCAACGAGGCCGGAGAACCCCGCCTCGGGATTGATGGCCCGCAACGTGCCGTCGCTGCCGACGTTCAGCCAAGCCGCGCCGTCGCTCACCGTCTCGATGTTCCACCCAGCAAGGCTCGGCGCCAGCATCGCGAGATGGCTCTTGTCGCAGTCGCTCGGAAAGGCGGCTGCGACATAGTGCCTAATGCCTTTCGAATTGGTGATTCCGACGATCGCCATGTTTTCGGCCAGCCAGCCTTCGTCTCGCGCCTCGGCGCTGGCCATTCGCAGCGCATGGCATTTGCGGCTCAGAATCGCGTGGCTCCCGAAACCCGAGCCGATGCTCCAAATCGTCCCCCGCTGGGGGAAATGACACACAAACCGGCGCTTGGGGGACAAATCCCCGAGACTGTGAATGCCGCGCGTGAAGCGTCGGTCGTTTCCGAGGCGGGTGAGCGCGACCTCACCCATCCGCGTGAGCATCCGCAAACTTGCCGCCACGTAGGCACTGTCGGTGAGCTGGACACCGACGCGGCTGCAGCGCGACCCGAGCGGGCCCAGCACGTACGGCACGACGTACATCGTCCGGCCCTTCATCGCGCGGCCAAACAAAGGCCACACGTGGCGCTGCGCTTCGTCCGGATCCGTCCACTGATTGGTGGGCCCGGCATCGATTCGGTGATGCGAGCAGATGAACGTCGTGTGCTCCGCCGGCGCGGCGTCGGTCGGACTCGAGCGAACCAGAACACTGCGCGGAAAGAGCTCTTCGTTCAGCCGGAGTGCGGGGCCGTCAGCGACCATCCGGTCCTCCAGCGACCGCGCCTCGAGCGCGCTGCCGTCACACCAGCGAATCGCGTCGGGCTTGGTGTGCTCGGCAACTAGCAACACCCACGACCCCAGTGATTCGTTCAGCATGCGTGCTCTCGTCGCCCCAGCGCAATGATCGTGCCTTGCTCAGTCGTAGAGTCTACGAGCGTGGGCTGGGTCCCGCTCCGCGCTCTCGAGAAGCGCGTGCAGGCGGTCGAGGACGGCCTCGAGGCGCGCCCCTAGCGGTTCGGCTTCGAGCAAGGCTTGACGGTCGGCGACCGGCAGGTGAACGAAAAGACCCGCGACGGCACCGGGAAGGTCGCAGGCAGAGCCCGACGCCAGGACGGCGGCTCGAGCCCGCGCCGCGTGCAAGCAACGCGGCCTGCGCGCAGTGAGCTCCGTGACGGTTCGACGAATGGCCGATGCGAGCGCCTCCTCAAGCGGCGCGTCCTGCGGCGGGTCGGCCAGCCGTGTCACCCGGGCCTCGCGAAAGGGTTCCCAGCGAACGTACTCAACGGACCGGATGCGTTCCCGTCCCCGAAGGATCGCGACCCAGCGGCCGCAGCACGCGCTCTTGGTCACCGCTGTGATCTGCGCGACGGTCCCGACGGGGTACAGGTCCTCGTGCGACCGGGGATCGGCCACCCGCGCCGCGAACACGGCGATGCGGCCTTGGTCCGAGCCCCCGACAACCGCGCGGACGGCGGCCATCGCGGGGTCGGTCGCGAGCAGGAACCCGCAGCGCATCCCCGGGAAGACGACGCCGCCCAGCGAAGCGAGCACGGGAATTGCGGTCACGGAGCACCTCCTCGAGAGGATCGCAGCGACCCGGCCCGTCGAAGCCAGGCCGCGAAACAGGACTTACTTTACTACTTTTGCGCGGCGTGTCAGCTTCGGTCGTACACGGGGTCCGGTCCTCATCGATCGAGCAGGCGTCCGTCGAGGCTGCTCGGAGTCCGGAGCGGATGCAGCGGGTCCTCGACCATGTCCGCAAGCGTCGACTGCCTCAGCACGCGTAGCATCGCATGCTGCGCCCGCCGCCACACCGCGTTGATGCGGCACACGCCATGACTGGGGCATTTCTCCGCGAGCAGGAGACATCCGGCCTCGTCGATGGGCCCCTCGAGCGCTTGAACGACGTCGAGCGGACAAATCTTTTCCGCAGGTCGGGTGAGGGCGAACCCGCCGCGGACGCCGCGCGTGGACTCCAGCAGGCCCGCCCGCACCAGCACTTGAAAGATCTTCGCCAGATGCTTCTCTGGAACGCCGTAGCGCTCGTGGATCTCCGAGAGAGGGACGCAGCGTCCTTGGGGCTGTGAAGCAATATGCGTCAGGCCGTAGAAGGCATAGACGGACGCACGGGACAGCCTCATCATCGCGCTCTCGGCCCCCTTGCCGCCGCCGAACACGATAGCCGGGGCGGCGCGGCCGGGCGATAGGATTGTCCGCGATGCTGGAGATCAATAAGGCCGCGCCTCGGAACGGACGCGGTTCTTCTGCAAGATTCCCGAGCGACGACCTCCGGCGCCTCCAGGCCCTTCGGGCCTTCGCCTCGCCGAACGTGAGCGGGCCGGCCGTGCTCGGCTACAGGCCCTGCAGCCTCTCGGCCAGCTCTCTACGCTTGCGACCGTTGAGGGCTCGGCCCAGCGCCTCGAACAGTGCGCCTTCCTCCTGCGCGTGCTCGGCGTAGGCATTCTCGAACCGCTCGTAGAGACCCACGAGCGTCGGCCTTCGGCCGCCGAAGGCGTGGCGATCGTGTTCGACGAGGTGCACCAAACGCATCAGCGACCCGCAGATCAAGTCGTGGGAGTCCTGCAATCGGTCCACGGTGTCCGCTCGGGCCGGCACGGTCTCGCGGACGAACGGAAACAGCGCCTCCTCCTCGTTCGCGAAGTGCTGGATGAGTTGCTCTCGAAGAGCGCCCAATCGGCTCATGAGCCGCTTGCGCAATCTGGCGTGCGTAGGCGGATGGCTCGCCTCGGCCCGGATCATCTCGCCCACCTCCAGAGCGAGCTTCGTCAAGGTCGTGTGGGAGTGCTCGAACGTGCGGACGGGCATGGGGGCGCTCGCGCCCCGATGATTCTGCGCCCGGCCGCCGTGGACGCAAACGGGATCGGTGGGCAAGGGCCAACGCCCCGCGCACGCATTTCTTGCGCCCGCGCTCGATCGAAGCGTCGACCCTGCCGAGCGACGACAGGCGCCCGGGGGTGTGGGCAACCATCGGCCCTACTCGTGACGCGATCGGGCGGCCAGGCGAGGTCTGTCGAGTCTCATTCGGCACCACTGGATCCCGACGGTGCGCTTTCGTTCGAAGACTGCGTCTTCGACAGCCAGCGTGCGAAGACGAGCGCAGCGCACGCGCACACGCCGCCGCTTGCAACGAGGGTTCGCGAGGGGCCGACGGTGGCGGCGAGCGAGCCTGCGACGATCGATCCGACGGGTGCGAAGCCCGTGAAGATCATGGCCCAGATGGCAATGACCCGTCCGCGCAGCGCGTCGGGCGTCAACGTCTGGAGGAGGGTATTGGTGGCACTGAGCTGGATCATCATGGCGCCGCCCAGCGGCACCAGCAGAAGCAGTGACAGCCACAGCGTCTTCGAGAGGGCGAAGAGCACGACCATCGTGCCGAACACGAAGCACGCGCCGCCGATCCAGTGCAGCGTATGCTCGACGTGCTCACGCGATGCGAGTGTGAGCGCGCCGAGCAGAGCGCCTGCGCCCGTCGCGCCCATCAACCACCCGAGAGTCCGGCCGTCGCCGTGGAAGACCTGGGCTGCGAAGATGGGCATCAGCGTCGAATGCGGGATGGCCGACACGGCGGTGACCGCGAAAAGCGCTAGGACCGCGCGAACTCGCCTCTCGGCGGCGGCGAAGCGAAAGCCAGCGAGGACGCCCGCGTGCATCGACTCCGACTTGGCTTCGCCGACAGGGCCTGGCAAGTCGCGCATGGCGAGCAGCCCCGCGATCACGGCGACAAAGCTGATGCCGTTCAGGAGAAAGCACCACCCCTCGCCGAAGGCGGTGATCGCGAAGCCTGCGATCGCCGGGCCCAGGATGCGGGCTCCGTTGACCATCGACGAATTGAGGGCCACCGCATTCATCAGGTGATCGCGGCCCACCATCTCGACGGTGAACGACTGGCGCGTGGGGATATCCACGGCGTTGACTGCGCCGAGGAGTGTGGCGAGAAGCAGGATTTGTCCCACGCCCACGACGCCGGTCAGCGTGAGCGCGGCCAGCGTGAACGCGAGCATCATCGCTGTCGCCTGCGTGACGACGAGGACTGAGCGGCGCGAGACGCCGTCGGCAACCGATCCCCCGAGCGTGGCCAGCACGAAGACCGGCGCCTGCTGGCAAAATGCGACGATTCCGAGCCACAAGGGTGAGCCCGTGAGCCGGTAGACGAGCCAGCTCTGCGCAACCGACTGCGTCCAGGACCCGACGAGTGACACCAGCTGTCCAGCGAAGAACAAGCGATAATTGCGGTGCTCGAAGGGGCGCGAGACGAGCGTCCAGCGGCTGGGTGGCTCAGTCATCGGCAGCGGCGCCCTCCGATCCATCACCCGCGCAAATCGGCCGAATTCATGGGCGAGAAGGGAGCTCTTGGCGAGAGCAGGCAGCTTGCTTCAACGGGAGGTGCCGGCCAGGCAAAACACCGCACCATGGTAGCGCAGCCGAAGCGGGATAGGGCGCCGCTGTTCCCGGAACGAGCTCCGTCCCCGCCTGGTCCCTCTTCTTGACGCTTGCGTCGGACGCGCCTCGCGACGATTCGTCCTGGTCCGCGGTGCATTCCTCGGTGTCTGTTCGGAACCGCACACTCAATTGTTCGAAAACCAACAAACGAAAGCGACAAAGGCATCGCAAGGCGGTCGCCGACGGCGGTGTGCAACTGACCTTACGTGCGCAGATGCGTCCGGCTCGGTTGTTGCAAATAACGCCATCATCGTCCCTCGGTTCGATGGCTCCCCCGATGAAACGCGCCCGCCCGCCTCTCGCTCGTGACGAACTACGGCGGGCCGACGCGCTGCTGACGACGTCGGACGTCGCGCAGCTGCTGCGGGTTCATCCGAAGCACGTCTACCGCCTGCTGCGACGAGGGCTCCCGGGTTTGCGCGTCGGCGGAGAATGGAGATTCTCGTCCGCAGACGTGCTGCGCTGGTCCGTCGCAGCGCGTGCGACGGTTGCCCGCAAGCCCACCGCCGAGCGCCCGACGCAAGCCGAAGGGACGCAGCCAAGACCCGATACGCTCGTCGGGGCCAATGGCGATGTCGCCATTGAGCTGCTGATGGCCCGATTGAAGGATTCGGGCCGGCCCTTGTTCGGCTACGTCCAGACGGATCGGCGAGGCGGCCTCGATCTCCTGAAGCGCGATGATGTCCTTGCCGCCGGCTTTCACGGCGCCCAGATCCCGCGAGCGGTCGCCGATCAGCGCCTGGCGTTCATTCACCTCGTCGATCGCCAAGTGGTCCTGGCGTGTCGCCGCGGTATCCGGATGCGGAACCTGCGCCAGATAGGCCAGTTTAGGTTGGCGAGCCGCCCCGAGACGGCCGGCGTCCGCGAAAGCTTCGACGAGGAGCTGCGTCGGCGCGGGATCGACCCTCACGCCGCGCACGCGCGGGCCATCGTTCTACCTTCCCACCTCGAGGTCGTATGTGCTCTGGCTCGCGGCGAGGCAGACGTAGGGCTCGCCTCCCAGGCATGGGCGGATCGCGTGGGCCTTCAATCGATGCCCCTTTTTCGCGAGCCGTACGGGCTTCTCGTTCGCGCAAAGATGCTCGGTGACGGGCGAGTGATTCGCTTGTGCGAGACAGTGCAGAGCGCCGAGTTTCGCCGCGATCTCACTGCGGTACGCGGATATCAGGCCCAGCAAACGGGAACCATCGCCTACGAACCTCCCACGCACGGCGAGGCGCGCAAGCGGAGGGAAGCTCCCAAGCAGGGCACCCCGAATGACAGCAAGGCCCCCAGCGAGGGTGCCCCCAAGGACCGCAAGAACCACAAGGACGGCGAGGTCCCGAAGGACGGTGACGTCGAGAGCGACAGCACGAGTCGAGGAGCTGCTCCGTGAACAGGAACCTGACACGATTGGTTCGATCTCACGACGGACGCCGAGTGGCAAGCACGAGTCCAGTGTGCCGCGAAGGGTCCAGGGCGCTGCTCCTGCTCTGCGCGGGGCTCGTAGGGTGCAGCAGCACCCCCTCGGCGGCATCGGCCCCCGACGCTGCAAGCTCCGACGCGACGATCGGGCCTGGTTCGAACGAGTCGACTTCGGAAGCGGGTGGGCCGGCCGACGCCGGCAGCGAGGCTGGAGAAGCGGCGACCGACGGCGGGATCGTCACGCTGTCCTTCGATCCGTCCGGTAACGGGAGCCCCGACGCGATCTATTGGGACGACGCCAAGCAGGTTCTTTACATCGTCGACGACTTCAATAACCAGGTCTGGACGTACACCGACGCGAACGGGTTTCAGAAGTACGCGACGGTCCCCGACAACCCGGTTCTCGACGACGCGGGCGAGACGAAGCTCAATGGGGTCACCGAGCTCGCCGACGGCACGCTCGTGGTGACGCGTTTCGGCTACGGTATCGGCGGCGCTCTCTACACGGTCAGCCCCGACGGAGGAAGCGCGACCGTGCCGAACGTCCCCCCTGCGCGCAAGCGCATCGCAGTCACGGTCGATCCCTCGACCGGGACGGTCTACAGCGACTCGTTCTCGGGCGGCGGAGACGCGGCGATATCCGGCGAGGTCGAGACCGTGAACCTCGCGACCGGAACGACGGTCTTTGCGACGGGCTTCGGCAAGACGGTGGGGCTCTTGGTGCAAGGGTCGGCTCTGCTCGTATCGGACCAGAGCAACGGCGTCATCGTCGCAGTGCCGGTCGACGGGGCGCTGATTGCTGATGGCGGGGCCGGTCTGGCCGACGGCGCTGCCTTTGCGGTCTACGCGAACGTCGTTGCGCCCGATCAGCTGAGCGCAGGCCCGAATGGATCCATCTACACGGACGAATTCAGGCCGCCGGTGGACGGCGGCGCTCTGCAGGTGCGCCAGATCTGGCCGGACGGGGGTGTCACGATCCCGTGGCCGACGACGTCGTTCACGGCCCTCTCCGATGTCGCGTACGACGCCACCAACCACCGGCTGTTCGTGGTCGACAGCAATGGGACCACGGTCCGAACGATCAAGATTCTTCCTGTCATGCAATAAATTCTTTAATTCATTCAATTATATATTCTTCTTGTCGTTGAAAGAAAACAAGTCAGCCAGGACCTATTTGGCATTCTTGAATGGCAACGTGGAGGCTGTGATGAATCGTATGTTTGTGTCGGCCCTGCTCGGCTTCGCTGGGGCAAGCGTTTATGCCTGCTCGAGCAGCACGAGCTCCACCCCGTCGTCGACGGGCGCGAGCTCGCCCATGGACGCGAGTACGAGCGGAAACGATGGCTCCGCGGCGGACGCCGTGGCGGCCGACGCGCCGCCCGCGGACGCTCTCGCTTCCGACGTTTCGACACCGGATGCTCCGGCCGACGCTTCGGCGGTCCCCCTGTGCAGCAGCCTGCCCGGCACGGTCGTCTACATCGAATCAGGCGACACCCAGGAGCCGTTGCTCAAGGCGCTCGGACGCCAGCTGCGCGACAACGCCAACATCACGCTTGCTTACCAGCTGACGGGCTCGTGCACGCTCACACCGAATCTCTACGAGGGAACGCCAATCCCGAAAAATACGAACTTGCTTTACATTCCCTCGACTGCGGAGAACCCGTCGTGGACGACGTCGGATCCAGAGCTGACGTGTACGACCAGTCCTAGCGCGGGCACGGCGCCCGACCTGGGCATCTCGGCGCTCTTTCCGAGCAGCTGCGAGCTCGGCGGTCCGCCGGCCGGCATCGGCACGTTCAACGGCCCGATTCAGGCCTATACGTTCATCGTCCCCACTGCGGAATTCACGACGCAGACGTCCATCTCGGCCGAGGAAGCCTACTACGCGTTCGGCGACGGAGCGAACAATCCCGTCACGTTCGGCGGCAGCATGGAGTGGAACGTGCCCTCCGAGTTTTTCCTCCGCCCGGCGACCAAGAGCACGTTGGTCGCCACGGCGTTCAACATCGGCCTCACGGCCGCCCAGATGACGCTCGCACTGGCCGATGGAGGATCGGCCGACGGCCGTAACCTCGAATCGAGCTCGGACGATGTTCTCAGTGCGGTGGCGGCGTCGACCAGCCTGCAGGCCATTGGGATCCTCGGCGACGAGGTCTACGACACGAACCGCGGCAAAGGTGTCAATGTGCTCGCGTTCGAGGCGTTCGGGCAGAGCGAGGCCTACTACCCGGATTCGACGACGACGAGCTTCGACAAGCAGAACATCCGCGACGGCCACTACACCCTCTGGTCGCCCACCGTGTACATCACGCCGATCGACAACACGGGTGCTCCGGTCAACCCGACGGTGAAATACGTGGTGGATCTCGTGGTGGGCAACCAGGGCGCAGCGCCTCCAGGTGGGCTGACCGAAGGCGGAGCACCCATCGACGGCCTCGGCGTGGTCGTGAGTGTCAGTCTGACCCCCAACTGCGCGATGCAAGTGCAGCGCGCCGGCGATGGGTTGCCCTTCACGCCGTATACGCCTGCGGAACCGTGCACGTGCGATTTCCTCAGCAAGATCCCCAATGCCGCCACGCTGCCGGCAAGCTGCGTGCCCTGCTCGGCGAGCAATCCCTGCGAGACCGGAGGCTGCTTCAACGGCTATTGCGAAGTTCCGCCGACGCCGGCCACGACGGGCGTCGCGGGGTGCGACATCGACGACGGCAGCTACCCGAGCATCATTGACGCCTGCACCGATGCCACGGCCATCAGCAAGGCGGGGGTCGTCTACCCCGCGACGGCCGATGGCGGACTCGCGCCCCTCAATCCCTAGTGCCATGCGCACCCTCGCTCTGGGCGCCGTGGCCTTGGCGTCGCTGGCGTCCGCTGCGTCGCCCGCGCGCGCCGACGACTCGGCTGCGTCCGGGCCAGCGCCCATCGAGGGTGGGCTGCAAGCCGCGGTTGCTCAGCAGGGGGCGGCCATCGAAGCGCTCCGGGCGCTGCTCGACAGCGCGAGGAAGAGGTTCGAAAGCGGGCAGTCGCTCGTGCATCTGTCGGGGTTTCTCCAGGTGGATTGGGTCGTCTACGACCAAGCGTCCCAGGACCAGGTCAACGGGTCGACCGGTGCACCTCTCAACGAGGACCGGTTCACCCTGAGGCGCGGGCACCTGCGCGCCGACGTCGAGAAGGGATTGTTGCAAGGGGCGCTCGAGATCGACGCAAACACGACGAGCGGTCCGCAGGTGCGGCCGATCGAAGCCGACGTCGGGTTCCGGTGGCCATTGCGCGCCGAGACCTCATCGATCGGGGTCACTGTCGGCCTGACGCGGATTCCGTTCGGCTACGAGGTGCAGGAGCTCGACTGGGTGCGGCCATTTCTCGAGCGCGCGACGGTCCTGCAGGCCCTTTTCCCCGGCGAGTTCGATCTCGGACTGCGTTTCAACGTGCGCTATCGGTTCGTCGACTGGGCGTTCGCCATGATGAACGGCAGCCCCATCGGAAGCAAGGTTTTCCCGGACCTCGACCCGGCAGCGGCCAAGGAGATCATCGGGCGGGTGAGCATCGACGTTCCGATCGCTTCTGGGATTCGCTTTCAGGCGGGTATCTCGGGCGACTCGGGAACCGGCTTTCATGCCGGTACGCCGGCGACGAAGCCGCAGCTAGAGTGGCAAGATCAAAACGGCAGCGGCGTGGTCGAGCCGAACGAGATCATCGCGGTGGGCGGATCACCGGCGACGCGGTCGCAGTTGTTCCATCGTTTTGCGGTGGGCGGGGACGCGCGACTCTTCGTGAGGCTCGGACCGCTCGGCGACTTTTCGCTGCGCACCGAAGTCGTCGACGCAGTCAACCTCGATCGCGGGCTCGAGGTCGCGGACCCGATCAGCGCCGGGCGTGACCTGCGGGAGGTGGGTTGGTCCGCCGGCGCCACGCAAGAGTTGACGCGCTGGGCGATGATTGGTGCCCGCTACGATCTTTACAATCCCGACGCCGACGCCAGTCAACAGCGCGGCGTGAATCTCGTTCCCGTCGATCGCACGTACGCCACCCTCGCGCTCGTTGCCATGCTCCGCTACGCGCAAGCGCGGTTGCTGCTCGAGTACGACGTCAATCGAAACCCGCTGGGGATTGGCGCCAACGGGGCGCCGACGACGCTCGCCGACAACGCGCTCACTCTGCGAACGCAGCTGGTGTTCTGATGCGCCGCCTCGCGCCACCCGCGTCCATCTGTCTTGGGGTTGCGTGTGCCTCGTGCTCGAGCGGTGTGCCCGCCGACGCGGGCTACGACGCCCTCATGCAGCTGCCCGGAGCGCAGTTCGTGCGGGGTCCGATGCCGACAGGATCGACCCAAGGCCCGGGAGTCACGCAGATCAGTCTGATCGCCAACGAGATCTGGCCAGACCTGGTCGACGACCCGATCGGCGGGGCCCTCGGCGTCGGTGCGACGGCGGCGGCGCTCGGGCTGCAGGGCGACGTCGGATACTGGATCGTCGTCGCGGGGGTTCCAAACGTCGCGACACCCGACGAGCCGAGCTTTGCCGCATCGGCCGCATTCTCGGCCGCGATCGTACCCGGCGGCAATTACACCCTCGTCGTTCAGGCGGTCGATCAAGCGGGCGATTTCGGCATACCGAGCACTGCGCCTCTCGCCGCCGAAACGTCGCCCACCAACCCGCCACCGACGGGCGATCTCGTCGTGACTCTGACCTGGGACACCGAATCGAGCCTGGATCTTCACGTCGTCGATCCGAACGGCGTCGAGATCTACTGGGGCAACCCGTCGTCCGAGCCTCCGCCGCCTTTCAACCAGGTCGACGGCGGCAGCTACGGCTATCTGGACGACGACTCGAACGCGAACTGCGTCATCGACGGACTGCGCCGGGAAGACGTCATCTGGCCCGATCCGCCGCCGCCCGGGCGCTACATCGTGCGCGTCGACACGACCTCGCTGTGCGGACAGCCGATCGCGTACTGGAGTGTACAAGTCGTCCTGGAAGGCCAGATCCTCGGGCGGGCGGCGGGTGTTGCGGTCGATGCCGACACCCTCGGCAATCATGGGCTCGGCGCGGGTGTGCTCGCGCTGGAGTTCAGGGTGCCGTGATGGACCGGTCACGGGCCTCGTCATTGGCGCTGGTCGGAGCATTGAGCTCGGCGAGCGGCGTGCGGGCCGCTCCGCTTGCGAGCGATCCCGCGAGCGCTCCGCAGCCGAGGCAGGCATCGCAGTCGGCGATCGCTCCGGCCGAGGCTGCGCCATCGACGCCGCCGTCCGTCGCGCGCACGACTGCCGCGCCATTGACGGCGCTGTCGGCCGCACCGGCGAATGCTGGGCAAGCCGTGGCGGCGTCGACAGCCGCTGCGCCTCCGCGAGCGACCGCTCCGCCTGTCCAGGACGTCGTGGTTCGCGGCGCCCGGCGACGGCACGACGCCACGGAGACGACCGTGCCCGCCGCGCAAGCGCGCAAGGTCGTGGGCACGCAGGGCGATCCGGTCAAAATCGTCGAGGATCTGCCGGGGGTCGCGCGGCCCGCCTTTGGAGCCGGGCAGATCATCGTGTGGGGAGCGGCGCCCGCCGAGACGCGAACCTATGTTGATGGAGTCGAGATTCCGGTCCTGTTTCACGGCAGTGCAGTGCGCTCGACAATCAA
>DASPUY010000208.1:0-7831 GCA_035622655.1 Polyangiaceae bacterium | reverse complement strand
AGGTCGTCGGCGGGCACGTAGATGGCTTGAACGCTCGTTATCGAGCCCTTGTTGGTGGAGGTGATCCGCTCCTGAAGCGCCCCCATCTCCGTCGACAGCGTTGGCTGGTAACCCACCGCGCTTGGAATGCGACCGAGCAAGGCCGACACCTCCGAACCGGCCTGGGTGAACCGAAAGATGTTGTCGACGAAAAGGAGGACGTCCTGGTTCTCTTCGTCCCGGAAATACTCAGCGACGGTGAGCGCGCTGAGCGCGACCCGGGCGCGCGCTCCCGGCGGCTCGTTCATCTGACCGTAAATGAGAGCGGTCTTGCTGATGACCGGCTCGCCGGTTTGGAGCTTCGTCTCCGTCATCTCGATGTAAAGGTCGTTTCCTTCGCGGGTGCGTTCCCCGACGCCGGCGAAGCAGCTGACCCCGCCGTGCGCTTTCGCGACGTTGTTGATGAGCTCCTGGATGAGCACCGTCTTGCCGACGCCGGCCCCTCCGAAGAGGCCGATCTTGCCACCCTTTCGGTAAGGGGCGAGCAAGTCGATCACCTTGATTCCGGTCTCGAAAATTTCGATCTTGGTCGACTGCTCGACGAACTGCGGTGGTGGTCGATGAATCGGGGCCCGCATCTTGGCGCGCACGGGGGGCCCGTCGTCGACCGGATCGCCGATGACGTTGAGAATCCGGCCAAGGCACTCGGGTCCAACGGGCATGGCGATCGGCCCGCCGGTGTCGCGCACTCCCATTCCACGAACGACGCCGTCGGTCGTATCCATGGCAATCGTGCGCACGGTGCCCTCGCCGAGGTGCTGCGCAACTTCGAGGGTCAGGTTCTCCTTGGCGCTCGAGATGCCCGGGTTCGTGATCTTCAGGGCGTTGTAAATCCTCGGCAGATTGCCTTCGGGGAACGAAACGTCGACGACGGGACCGATGACCTGGACGACCTTGCCTTGGCTTGAAGGCGAGCCGTTCGTTCCGCGGAACACTGATTGAGACATCGAGATCGACCCTTGAATGGCAGCGGTAGCCAGGAGGCCCCGATGGCCTCTTGGTGGCTCGAGGCCGAGAGTGCAAAGGGAAACGGGTGCCGCGTGTACCACGAGGGACAGGGCAGTTCAACGGGGCCGGCCCGCGAATCGGCCCACTCCTTCCTTGGCAACTGGGGCTAAAAGACGAAGGAGCGTGGTGCGAACGCGAGACGTCTTGGGACCGGGCTCCCCGCTCTCCCGGGTCCTGCCGGGCTGGGAGCACCGAGAAGGTCAGCTGGCGATGGCGGAGGCCGTCGAAGCCGCGCTCGAGGGCGAGCGACACCTGTTCGTGGAGGCGGGGACCGGCACCGGCAAGACCCTCGCCTACCTCGTTCCGGCCATACTCAGTGGGCGCAAGGTGGTCGTATCGACTGCGACGCGCGCCCTGCAGGAGCAGATCTTCGTCAAGGACTTGCCGCTGGTCGCCGAGGCGCTTGGCGCATACGGAATCAGCTACCGGGCCGCGATCATGAAGGGCCTGTCGAACTACGTGTGCCTTCGTCGCATGCACGAGGCGTTGGCGAGCTCCGCTCGCGCCGAGGACAGAGCGCTCGCGCGCATCGTCGAGTGGACGCGAAGGAGCGAAACAGGCGATCGTGCCGAGCTCGACGACCTGGCGGAGGACTCCGACGTCTGGCGGGACGTTGCGTCGTCGAGCGAGACGCGCATCGGCTCCGGCTGTGCGCACTACGCCGAATGCTTCGTGACCCGGATGCGACGCGAAGCGGAGGACTCGCAGGTGGTGGTCGTGAATCATCACCTTTTTCTGGCGGATCTCGCGCTCCGCTGCGGTCCGCGCGGAAAGTACGCCAGCGTGCTCCCCGCGTACGACGCCGTCGTTTTCGACGAGGCCCACCAGATTGAAGACGTTGCGACCGATTTTTTCGGGGTGCGCGTGTCGACCGCTCGCATCGAGGCGCTTGCGCGAGATGCCGAGCGGTCTCTCGCGGCGGCGAACGCGCTCGAGGCGCTGAAAAGCGGACCGGTCCGCTCGACGCTGGAGGGCATGCGCGAGGCAGCGCGCGAGCTCTTTGCACGACTTGCGGTGCAGGCTTCGGTGGGCGACTCCCGTCGTATGCTTTCTCCCGGGGACCTCACGTCGGACGTTCGACGGGCGCACGAGGCGCTGGAGATCCGGCTCGAAGCTCTGGACGCCGTCGCCCGCGCCCGACCGGAGGAAGCGCTGCAGCTCGTTGCGCGCCGCATCGCGGACCTGACCGACGATCTGAGGGCAATTCTGAACGGCGACTCCACCCGTGGGGGCGAGGCCACCGAATGGGTTCGGTGGATCGACGTCCGGGCGCGCAGCGTGCTCCTGGGCGCGAGTCCAGTCGACGTGGGGCCGACGCTTCGAGCGCGCCTGTTCGAATCGGTGCCGACCGTCGTTTGCACGAGCGCTACGCTGGCGACCGGCCGCGCATTTCACTTTGCGAAGACGCGCCTGGGTGCTCCCACCGATACGGAGGAGCTCGTCGTTCCGTCGCCCTTCGACTTCCCGACGCGTGCCGTCCTGTACTTGCCCGACGATCTGCCGGAGCCCGGCGATCGGCTCTTCGAGGACGCCGCTGCGCGGCGCATCGCGGAGCTCGTGACGATGACGGAGGGCGGCGCGTTCGTCCTCTGCACGTCGGCGCGTGCGATGGCCGCGATCCACGCTCGACTGCGCAGCGCCGTCGACTTGCCGCTGCTCGTCCAGGGCGAACGTCCGAAGCACATGCTGCTGTCACGGTTTCGAGCCAGCGGCCGAGCGGTACTCGTCGCGACGATGAGCTTCTGGGAGGGGGTGGACGTCCCAGGGCGGGCGCTTCGGCTCGTCATCATCGACAAGATCCCTTTTGCGCCGCCGAGCGACCCGGTGGTTGCGGCGCGGTGTGCTCGTCTCGACCGAGAGGGCGGCAGCGGCTTCGCCGAGTACTCGATCCCATCCGCAGCGATGACCCTCAAGCAAGGGTTCGGCCGTCTGATCCGAACGCAGCGCGACGCGGGGGCCGTCGCGATCCTGGACAAGCGGATCGTCCGGAAGGGATACGGGCGGGCTCTTCTGCAAAGCCTGCCGCCGGCCAGCCGGGTGCACACGTTCGAGCAGCTGCGCGCGGCATGGGCCGCGTTCGACGCCTAATCGGCGTGCGGCGCTCGCCGTCGTGCTTCGTGCGCTCGGGCCCCGCAACCCTGCTCGCGAGATCGTTGCCTTGGCAGCCTTGGCAATGATCCTGGCGCCCGCGAAATCTCGGCGTCTTCGGCGACGAGCGGGGACTCTCGCTCGCGCTTGCCTCTCGTGCTACGAGGGCGCACCAACATGAGTGAAATCAACGCTGTTCTCGCGCGCACGATTCTCGATTCGCGAGGAAATCCCACGGTCGAAGTCGAAGTTCAAACCGATTCGGGGCACGGACGCGCTGCGGTGCCCAGCGGTGCATCGACCGGGGAGCACGAAGCACTCGAGCTTCGGGACGGCGACAAGAAGCGGTGGGGCGGCAAGGGCGTCGCCAAGGCCGTCGAGAACGTCAACCAGTCGCTGGGGCCCAGCGTCATCGGAATGGATGCACTCGATCAGGCCGCCGTCGACAAGGTCTTGCTCGACACCGACGGGACGCCGAACAAGAGCAAGATGGGAGCCAACGCCATCCTCGGCGTCTCGATGGCCGTCGCACGTGCGGCGGCGAACGCCGTCGATCTGCCGCTTTGGCGCTACCTCGGGGGCGTTCAGGCTCGCGTTCTGCCCACTCCCTTGATGAACGTGGTCAATGGGGGTGTGCACGCCGATAGCGGCCTCGAAATTCAGGAGTTTATGATTGTGCCCGCAGGCCTCCCGTCGTTCGACGAAGCGCTCCGAGCCGGCACCGAAATTTTCCACACGCTCAAGAAGCTCCTGAAGGACGAAGGACACACGACGTCGGTCGGTGACGAAGGGGGCTTCGCTCCGAGGCTGAAGTCGAACGAGGAGGCGCTGCAGTTTCTCGTCCGAGCGATCGAGGCCGCCGGCTATCGGCCCGGCCAGGACGTCGCCCTGGCCATGGATTGCGCGGCGAGTGAGTTCTTCGATCGCAAAACCGGCAAATACACGTTCGACAAGAAGAGCATCGGTCGGGAGGAGCTCGTCACCATCTACGACGAGTTCACGCGCAAGTACCCGATCGTATCCATCGAGGACGGGTGTTCCGAGGACGACTGGGAAGGCTGGAAGCTTCTGACGCAACGTCTTGGAAGCAAGATCCAGCTCGTCGGCGACGACCTGTTCGTGACCAACATCGAACGGTTGCGCCGCGGAATCGAGAGCGAGACTGCCAACGCGATTCTCATCAAGCTCAACCAGATCGGCTCCTTGACCGAAACGCTGGCATGCATCCAGGTCGCGTCGGAAAATGGCTATCGTTCCATCATCAGCCACCGGTCGGGAGAAACGGAGGACGCGTTCATCGCGGATCTTTGCGTGGCGACCAACGCCGGGCAGATCAAGACGGGCAGCCTGTCGCGCTCCGACCGAGTCGCCAAGTACAATCAGCTCATTCGTATCGGGTACGAGCTCGGAAGCGGCGGTGTGTTCTCGGGCCGCACGCCATTCGTTCGACGCCAGGGCTGAGAGAGAGTAGCTCGGTCGGCTCGGAGACCGCGGTCTGTCACCTCGCGGTCTCCCGCCGCGTCGCCCACCGCCCGGCGGTTCTCCTCCCGGGCTCGGTCTTTTTTTGGGGGGCCGCCCTTCCGTTGTAGCCTTACGGAAGGGATGAAGCTTCTCCAGCAGATGCTGAGCGAGCTCGCGCGACCGGAGGTTGTCGAGTTTGCGGTGGTGACGGAACGACTGCCGTGCGTACGCGTGTCGAACAAGTACGAGCCGATCGACGAGGCGGCTCAATCGACCGAAGCGATTCTGGAGCTCCTCGTTTCCGTCGGCGGTAGCCGATACGTCGACGATCTCATGCAGAAGCCGGTTCACTGGACGGCGCGGGTCGAGGGCGGGGGTCTGGTCGAGGTGCATGCGGTCATGCGGGAAGGACGGGTTCAGGCGCGCTTCGTCCCAATGCGCCGCGCGCCGTCGGTCGGCCGTCCGGCCGAGCCGGGGGAACCTCCTCCTGCCGCGCCGATATCGCCCGTCGCCCGCAGTCCTCGCATCGGCGAGCCGGGCCCGGCGGCGCCGCCCCTGGACACGACCCCTCACGAAGGGGTGTCCGACCCCATGCTGCGCGCGGCGATGGTGGTCCCGATGCCTGCGCGAGCGGGGTCGAACGAGCCGCGCGGCCGCTCCGCACCGCGAGGGCCGGCGCGCCGGGCCGCGCACGGAGATGCCGTGATCGATGCGCTGATTTCGGCGCGAGAGGCCGCTGCCAGCGACGTCCACGTCGTGGCGGCCCGCCCGGTGCTGCTCCGAATCGGGGGTGAGCTCGTCGGCAGCGGAGAGCCGTTGTCGGCCGAAGAGGTCGAGCGCAGCGTCTTGCGCATCGTGCCCGAACGACTGCGTGCCACGTTCGAGGAGCACGGCTCCTGCGATTTTGCCCTCGAGCACAAAGAGGAAGGTCGTTTCCGTGTCAACGTCGTCCGTCAGCGCACAGGGCTCAAGGCGTGTTTTCGCTGCATTCCAAACGATATCCCGACGCTCACGTCCTTGGGACTCCCCGCCGAGATCGAACGGGCGACGCACCATCACCAAGGACTGGTGCTGATCACCGGTCCGACGGGGCACGGCAAGACGAGCACCCTGGCGGCCATCGTCGACATCATCAATCGCGAGACGACCCACCACGTCGTGACTGTCGAGGACCCCGTCGAATTCGTCCATTCGCGTAAGAGAGCCATGATCAGTCAGCGCGAGATCGGCACGCATACTCGCTCGTTCGCCAGCGCGCTCAAAGCTTCGCTTCGCGAGGATCCCGACGTCATCGTGGTCGGCGAGCTGCGTGACACCGAGACGGTTCGAATGGCGCTCGCCGCGAGCGAGACGGGACACCTGGTGATCGGCACCATGAATACGCCGAGCGCGGCCAAGACCATCGACCGCCTGGTGGATCTATTTCCGCCCGCCGATCAGCAGCAGGTGCGCATGACTCTGGCAGGGGGGTTGCATCTCATCGTCGGCCAGCGCTTGCTGCCGTCCCTGGGTGGTGGAGGGATGGTGGCCGCCGCCGAGCTGCTGCCGGGATCCATCGCGCTCTGGAGCTTGATCCGCGACGCGAAGACCTTTCAGATTCCCAGCTTGCAGCAGCGGGGCAAAGGTTTCGGAATCATCCGGCTCGACGAGTCGTTGGCCGAGCTCGTGCGTGGAGAACGCGTCACGCGCGACGTGGCGATATCGTACGCGGAGAATCCCGCCGAGCTCGAGGAGACCCTCGATGGCCGGCGTGCGGCGGCTCCGCCGATCGAGCCCCCGAAGAAAGCGGATCCCGGGTCGCTTCTCGGCAAGGCGGGGCAGCTGTTCGGAAAGCGAGGCGCCTGATGCCTCGCATCGACCGACTCTTCGACCTGCTGCTCGCCGATCGGGGCAGCGATTTGCATCTGGGGATCGGGTACCCGCCCATGATTCGCGCGCGCGGTCAGCTCGCCAGCCTGCGCGACGCTCCAATCGATCCCCGGGAGATGGAGGAGCTGCTCTTCGAGATCCTGACCGAGGAGCAAAAGGAGACCATCACGGAGACCCTCGATCT
Organism: Polyangiaceae bacterium; assembly: GCA_035622655.1. Classification (GTDB taxonomy): domain Bacteria; phylum Myxococcota_A; class Polyangia; order Polyangiales; family Polyangiaceae; genus Palsa-1150. The sequence continues at coordinate 1,182 of DASPUY010000208.1, read as the reverse complement.
CGACTTTGCTTACGCCTACGAACAGAAAGCCCGATTTCGCGCGAACTATTTTCACAAGGTCACCGGTCTCGCGGCCGTCTTTCGCACCATTCCGACGAAGGTGCTCACACTCGACGAGCTCGGGTGTCCTGCCGCGATCCGCAAGCTTGCCGAGCGGCGCGCCGGGCTCGTTCTCGTGACGGGGCCTACGGGCTCCGGAAAGTCGACGACGCTCGCTGCAATGATCGATCACATCAACGGGACGCGGGCGTGTCATGTGCTGACGATCGAGGATCCCGTGGAGTTCGTTCACGTTCCACGCAAGGCGTCGATCACGCACCGAGAGATTGGAGTGCACGCGTCGACGTACGCTCAAGCCATACGCAGCGCCGGCCGCGAAGACCCGAACGTCATTCTCATCGGTGAGCTGCGGACCAACGAGACGATGAAGCTCGCGCTCCAGCTCGCAAGCTTCGGGATTCTGGTGTTCGCGACGGTGCACACGAACAGCGCACCCGCCACGATCGACCGGATCGTCAACGCATTTCCCGCCGACGAGCAGCCGCAGGTGCGAGGGATGCTCGCCGAAAGTCTGGCAGGCATCGTCGCGCAGCAGCTCCTGCGTACGGCGGACGGCAGTCGACGGGTCGCTGCGCACGAGATCTTGATCGGGTCTCCGGCTCTCGCGTCGATGATTCGCGAGAACAAGACCTTCCAGATTCCCAGCATGATGCAGGCCGGTCAAAGCCAGGGGATGCAAACGATGGACATGTCGCTGGAGCGCTACGTGCGCGAGGGCGTGATCTCGGCCGACGCGGCTCTCGAGAAGGCAATCGACAAGGAGAGCTTTGCGAAGCTCCTCAAGCCCGGAAAGCAGGGGGATCTGACGGCGATTTAGTTTCGGTGGGGGGGAGCGCCGCCGCTCCGCCCCCACGCCCCCCCAGCGGAAGGGGAGTCACCCGTGGCGACGAGGCCCGGGAGGAATGAGAGCTTCGGGATTGCACATCTAGCGGCTCGTCGGCGAGGGTTTTTGTGACGGCACCTGGGGCCCTATAATGTTTTTGTGCAGAAAAGGAAATCCTCTAGTCCGTCAATATTACTAAATATTCTGGTCGCCCCTGAAGTAAAACACAGTCAGGTCCTGGCACTCTATGAGACCTCATGTCATATCAGAGCGGCCATGGACCCGATCAAACAGGCTCT
>DASPUY010000207.1:0-18475 GCA_035622655.1 Polyangiaceae bacterium | reverse complement strand
GCTCGGCGTCGGATCCAGGGCAGGCGAATGGTGTCGTTGACGATTCGCTCCATGGCGCGGAGCAGCCGCCGCCGGGCGGCGCGGATGACCGCCTCGCCCGACGGCGTGAGCCACAAGGTCCAGGTCGTGGACCGTGTCGTGCGCGACCCGCGCGAGATTCGGACCGATCGCCTTCTGCTTCGCTTTTGGCGCGACTCCGACCGCGAGCCATTCGCAGCGATGAATGCCGACTCCCGGGTGATGGAGCACTTGCCTGCAGTTCTCAGTCGCGAGGAAAGCGATTCCCTGGCCGACCGCCTCGAAGCAAGCTTCGTCCGAGAGCGCCTTGGCCTCTGGGCGCTCGAGCTCCCAGGAGTCGCACCGTTCATCGGATATGTCGGCCTCGCGGTGGCGCGCTTCGAAGCGCCATTCACGCCGTGTGTCGAGGTCGGCTGGCGTCTCGCTCGTCCGTTCTGGGGCTCAGGCTACGCCACCGAGGCGGCGCGCGAGTCGGTGCGAGACGGGTTCGAGCGCCTAGTCTTGAACGAAATCGTCGCATTCACCGTCCCGAGTAACGAGCGGTCGATCCGCGTGATGGAACGCCTCGGGATGCAGCGCTCCCCGCAGGATGACTTCGAACATCCCGGGCTTGCGCCGGGTCATCGGCTTTCTCATCACGTCTTGTACCGTCTGGATCGACCGACGTGGCTCAGGCTGCGCGATAGCGAGGCACCCAGCCGCTCGCGTCTTTGAAGAGCCGCACGGCGCGGATCGTTCGCGAATCGGTCAGCTGGAAGCGATGGTAGCGCTGCGCCGGGACGACGATGAGGTCTCCGCGCTCGACCACGACTCTCATGAAGCGGTCGCCCCGGCTTCGGATGTCGAAGATGCCCTCGCCCTTCAAAATGAAGCGCACCTCGTCATCGTCGTGCAAGTGCTCGTCCGCGAACTTCGCGCAGATGGCTTCGATTCCCGGTGTGTCCGGTCGAAGCTCGATCTCGTCTTGAGCGATGTAGCCTCGGTCGCGTTTGAGCGTCTCGAGGGGCTCCTGAAACGTGTCGAGCGAAAGCTTTTCGTAGAGCAGGCCATCTTGCCGCAAGAAGTCCGCACTCAAGTCCTCGCCGGTGTCCAGCCAGTACGCACGCATCGTCTGCCTCCTTGGCCAACCAATGTCCGTCGTCATGCTTTTCGGCCCCCCGCGGTTTCGCGTGTGGGGATGGCCGCCGGGTCCAGCCCGAGCGAGGCCATCCGCGCGGCCGCTTCGAAGAGGTAGTGGTAACACTCCGCATGCGTCTTCGCCGCGACCCAATCGCGGCCCCAGACGTAGACGCCGTGGCGGCGAACGAGCACGGCGTGAGTGCCGGGATACGCGCGCATAGCGCCCGCCATCGCATCTGCGAGGTCGCACTCGTGAGCGGTATTTTCGACGATGGGAACGACGAGCTCGTCTTGGTAGCCCACGCCGGCGATGCCCTTCATCATCTCCAGATGCGTGATGCGCACGTCGCGCTCGAACATGAGGGTCGCGAGCATGGCGTGAATCGAGTGCGAGTGAATGACTGCGCCCGCGTCCCTCAACCGGTACGCGAGCAGGAAGAGGGGCAAACACGCCGAGATGCGCAGCCCTTCACGGGGAGCGCGTAGCGTGCGGCCCTCTTCGTCGAGGACGAAGATGTCGTCCGGCGTCATCCTTTCCTTCTGAACCCCGCTCGGTGCAATCCAGATGCGCCCGCCTTCGCGCACGCTGACGCCTCCACCGGTGCCCGACACCCACCCCTGCCCATAGAATTGCCGGCAAAGACTCACGATGAGCTCGGCCGGATCTGCGCTGAATGCGGTGTTGCTCATCGGCGACGCGAGGCCGGGTCCAGGGCGTGCGAGCGCGCGTTCTCCGCGGTTTTCACCCGAATCCCGCACGACTCCACGAGTTGTCACATATTTCCGGCCTCGAGGCTACGCGCACGTTCCCTCGATTGAAAGGGCCAACGAGGTCCGAGCCGAGGGGGGTCCGGCCTTCGACGTCGAATCCATGATCGGCTCGGCCCCGGCGGGCCATTCATGGGGGTTCGGATGTTTGGCCGTCGTCCTGTTCTGACGCGCTCACGAGAGGAGGCTCGGGATGCGAAAGTGGATCAGCGTCGCAGCAGCGGGAAGCACCCTCGCAGCGCTCGTCATGGCCTGCAGCGGTGAAGTGTTGCTCGGTGGGCTGGCCGGCTCGAGCAGCGGTCAAGGCGCTTCCTCTGCGGTCGACGGCGGGGACCAAGGTTCTTCGACAGGGGCGATCGCCATGGACGCTGCATTCGGCGATGGGAATCCTTGCGTCTCCATCGAGCAGCAGTCCCTTGCGATTCGACAGCAGTCCTGCGCTCTGTGCCACGAGGCCACGTCCGGGACTAGGGCGGCGTGCGTATGCACCCTCAACGATATCCTCGATGATCAGTTTTTGCTCACGATGGTGTCGCCTGATTACATCGCACCGGACGGAGGCAACATGGCGTATCTCACTCCCGGCGATCCAGACGCCTCGCTCATCTACGTGCGAACGGCGAACGGCCAGATGCCGCCGCCGCTAGCCTTTACGGAGGCAATCGTTGGGCCGGAAGCCGGAGCTGCCCTCGTCTACCCCAGCGTGGAGGACGTTAGCCTTCTGAACGAGTGGATCACCAGTTGTCTCGGCCCGGGACCCTCGGAGAGCGTGCCCGATGCGACCATCGCGTCGGACGGCGCGCCGAGCGGGTCCAGTGGAACGAACGACGCTACGTCGACTCCGGATTCGCCCGCGGGGACCGCGCTCGACGTGACACCGCCTTCACCGGGTGAGGCCGGGTTCGCGTTCTTCGTCAACGGCGTCGTTCAGGTGCCGATGAGCTGCCCGTCCGAGCATTGGGAATTTCCCGCACCTGCCCAGCTTCCGAGCTGGACGTCCGAGGGAAACGTTGCCGTGTGTGACGAACCGCCCGCTGCGCCCTGCCCGGGTGTGACGAGCGTCGTCATCGCGAATACCGGGCAAGTGCCACTCGCGTACTTTGCATCGAGCACATTCGCGGCGCCGACGATCCCCGGGGTGCTCCAGGGCGATGCGGAACCGGAGCTCGTGGGCGTGCTGGACCCCGGGGGACAGGTGGACATCTCTTCGGTGTTCGTGGGCGGTGTCGTGGCGGTCCTGGGAAGCTCTGAACCATTTTCGACAACATACGCCAGCGACGAGGGCGTCATCCCCTGGCCAGGCGGGGTCGCGGGCAGCATGGGTTCCGCGCAGATGTACGTCGCCGAGATCGAAATCGTCTCGTCATGCCACGTCGCTTCGCAACCTTGGTTGTAGTCGCCCGCGTGTGCACGAGCCCTTCGGCTACGGGAAGCGCTTTTCATGGCTCTGCACTGCTCGACCCCCCCGCCCGAGGCTGACAGAATCGCGTGGTGACTGCAGCGAGGAGCTGGTCTCCGCGACGGTTCCTGGTGGCACCCGCGGCGTTGTCTCTCATCCTCGGGCCGACCGCGTGGTCTCTACTCCTGGGTTTTCCAGCGCACGCGACCGCCGACGAGCCCGCAGAGCCCATCCGGCTCTCGTACCAGGCCACCGAGGGTTGTCCGGATCAGGCGACGTTCGTGCGGCGCGTCCTCGCGCGGACCCACCGTGTCCGCCCCGCCTGGCCGGACGAGCCCGCGCGCACGTTCGTCGTCATGGCAACCGCAGGCCCTCCCGCGACCGGGCAAGTCACGATTCGCGCGCAGGTCGGACCCGAGAAGAGCCGCTCGCTCCAAGGCGAGACCTGCTCCGACGTGGTCGATGGCATGGCCCTTGTCGTCGCGCTGGCGATTGACCCGCGCTGGGGCGACGGTCCCCTTCCGACTGGGTTGCCTCCCGTCCTTGGTCCTTCCGGCGACTCGGCCCGAGCTGCGACGTCGCAGGGCTCCCTGGCTGAAATCGATAAGCCGCCGGCTTCGCCTGAGGGGATCGCGCCCTGCCCGCCGCTGCCGCCCGGCTCGCCAGCGCTCGAGAATGCACTGATCAATCCACCGGTCGCTCCCGCCGCACCGCTCGCGGTCGCCCCCCCCGAGTCGACTGCGGATCGAGCGGCGTCGCCGCTTTCCCAAGTCGCCTCCGGTGACCACGCTTCGGTGGGAGTTTCCGCTACGCGATCTTTTTTTGTAGGCGGCGATTTCGTCGTCGCGACCGGCGTTGCTCCCGACGCTCTGCTCGCGGGCTCGCCCTACGTCGGATGGCGCGCCAACCGGGCGGGATGGGTGGACCCTTCCGTGCGCCTGGCGTTTCTGCGCGCCACGAGCGGCACCCTCGACGTGGTCGGTGAGGGCTCGGCCAATTTCACGTGGACCGTTGGTCGTCTCGATGTCTGTCCCTTGGCTTCGCCTCGATGGGCGGCGCGTGCCCGAGCCTGCGTCCGCGCCGAGGCGGGCGCGCTCGAGGGGCGTGGGTTCGGCATTTCCGGCGCCGCCGATCGGCTGCGCGCTTGGCTGGCTGCAGGCCCGATCTTGCGGCTGGAGTGGGCGCTGCCCTGGCCGCTGTTCATCGACGGTGAGGTCGGCGTCCTGCTCCGCGCCATCGACGACCGGTTCGTGTTCCAGCCGCAGGTCCTGATCGACCGGGTGCCGCTGGTGGGCGCGACCGCCGGGATCGGCCTGGGCATCGATTTTTTATGATCCGAAGCACCAACTGCGGCCATTCTCCTCCGGGGGCCTCCCGGGGGGGGCCGGGTCATGAGCGTCCGCGAATTGAACCCTGCCACCCTGTCGGTCGACCTCGCCGACGAACCCCTCGCCGGGTCCGCACGTCGCTCGAGCACCGCTGCTTGCACGCCGACGCGGCTCCGTCGGATCGTGGACACACACTACGATTTCGTGTGGCGAACCGTGCGCCACTTCGGCGTCGACGAATCGAGCGCCGAGGACGCTGCGCAGCAGGTCATGTGCGTTCTGGCGCGCCGCCTCGATGAGGTGGCGCCGGGAGCCGAGGCGGCCTTCCTCTTCTCCACCGCACTGCGCGTGGCCTCCGAAGCGCGTCGCGCCGCTCGACGACGACCGATCGCGGACGTCCCGGATCTCGACGCGATTGCAGCCGGGGTGCCTTCGCCGGAGGAGCTGGTCGACGAGCGCAGCGCTCGCGAGGTTCTGCGCAGGGTCCTCGACGCCATCCCGTTCGACTTGCGCGTGGTGTTCGTGCTCTTCGAGCTGGAGGAGCTCACCGTTGCGCAGGTGGCCGCGCTCATCGGTATCCCCGTCGGCACAGCGGCATCGCGCCTTCGCCGAGCGCGCGAGACCTTTCACGCAATCGTCCGCAGGATGCACGCGGTGCAGCGCCACTCCGTGCGTGGAGATCGCCCATGACGGATCCGAAGCGACTGCTTGCCGGGGCGGGGACCGACGCGGAGCGTGCCCTGCTCCGCGCGGGGCGTGCCTGCGCCCCACCGGGGGCGAAGCAGCGGGCGCTTGTGGCCTCGTGCGCTGCGGCAGCGGCGAGCTTGACGGTCGGGGGCGCAGCGGCCGAGAGCGGTGCGGCAATCGCCAAGGCGGGGTCGGTGGTCGTTCTCAAGTGGATCGGAGTGATCGGTGCCACCACCGTCGGGATCGCGGGCAGCGCCGTCGCCCTTCACGGCGGTGGTTTCCACGAGATACACGCCATGATGGCGAAGCACGCACCGTGGATCGCCAGGTCCCAGGTCGCATCTCGAACGGCGAAGGTCGCCGTTCCGACAGTCCAGACCGTCGGACGGGCCCCGCCGGCCGCCTCTGCGTTGCTGCCCGCGCTCGACTCGGCGGCGCAACCACCGGTCTCCGGGCAACCACCGGTCTCCGGGCAACCACCGGTCATCCCGCAACTCACCCCGCAACGACCGGTCCCCCTGCAACGAGCGGTCACGGCCTCGCGTGGTCGCCAGCTTTCCCCCGGAGACGAGGCGACTGCCAACGCCGGGCGCTATCCCTCCGCGCACTCGACGCTCCGTGCGGAGCTGGGAGTGCTCGATGACGGGCGCCGCGCGCTCGCCGCGGGCGATTCCGCCCGGGCGCTGAGAATTCTCGACGGGTACGGAGTCCGCTTTCCGGTGGGCGAGCTGGAGCCCGAGGCGATCGTCCTGCGCATCGAAGCCTTCCGAAAACTCGGCGACAGCGAAGCCGCGCGTCGAACCGCCAGAGCATTCCTCGAGCAAAATCCCCGAAGTCCCTACGCGTCGCGCATCGAATCGGAGCTGTCGTCGCCGCGGTGATTCGTGGCCGAGGCCCGCTCCAAAGCGAGTCTGCAGCTCGATGCGCTGTGGATGTTCGAGCGCGGACCCGTTAGGGTTTGGGCAAGCGTGTCGCTAGCGGAGGTGTGTCGGGCGTCGCGTCAGGGGCTTGTGGCCGCGGCGGTCGCGATATCGGGCATCGGGGCGTGTGCGCGCTTCGGGCCCGTATATCCGCCGAGGCCGCCCCCATCTCCCGGTTCGCCCGAGGCCGAGCTCGCACCGGCCCGCGTCGTGATCCACCTTGCCGTCGCCTCTGCGGCGCTTGCGACGGCGGTGGACGAAGCCACGCCTGCCCGCGGCGACGGGAACTTCCCCTTGCTGGGATCCATGCGGCACTACGCCTGGCAGCGAGGTCCCGTCGCACTCGAATTTGCGCGGGGGATGCTGGTGCTGACGACCAACGTCGGATGCGTCATCGATCTGCCGCTCAAGGCCATGCACGCGTCGCTCACCGTTCGAGTGGTGGCCGAGCCGGTGGTGAGCGCCGCCTACGCCGTGCGCCTCCAATCGGTCGACGTCTCGGTCACTTCCAACGATGCCGGCGTGAAGCTTGCGGATCGCTTCGCGGACGTTTACACGGCGATCGAGGAGCCCATCGCGGCTCGACTCAAAGACTTCACGTACGACCTGCGGCCGCTCTTGCAAGAGGCGAGCGCGCGGCTCGCGCGGCCGCTCGAGCTTTCCGTCGGGGACGCCACCGCGTGCGCTCGCCTGCGCGTGCTGGAGGTCGAAGCGGCCCCCACGGTGCTGGCCGACGGGATCGAAAAGGACCTGGCCATCGTGGTGGCCCCCGTGGTCACCCTCCCGTGCATCGACGCGGCCGACACGGACGCCGGTCCCTTGCCGCCACTGTCCAACGTCGCCGCGTTGACCCCGGGGCCCTTCACCGTGACCGTCCCCGTTGCGGCGCGATACGACGAGCTCACGCGCGCCATGAGCGCGGCATTCACGGACGGCCGCCGCCAGTTCTCGACCGAGTACCCCGACCTGTACCTCGAGGCGCCTGAGGTCTACGAATCCCAGGGGGCGCTCGTCCTGAAGATGCACTTGCGCGGCTCGGTGCACAGTCTAGGCATCGACGCCGACCTCGATGGCGACATCTACCTGGTCGGTCATCCGGCGGTCGTCGATGACGAGTTGTCCGTGCCGGACCTCGAGCCGACGATCGAGACCCGTAGCCTGCTCCTGTCACTCAAAGCCTTGACCGACGGAGACCGCATTCGCGAAGACGCGCGCAAGGCCCTTCGCCTCGACATCGGCGCCCGCATGCATGTCGTCACCGACAAGCTCGGCCCGGAGCTGACCTTCCGTGCAGCGCAGGGGTGCGTGACTGGTCACGTGGATCACGTGGCCGTGACTGGCGTGTATCCCCACGCGGACTACCTGCGCGCGTACGTCGCGGTCACGGGCCGGGCGCGCGCCACGGCGCCCTGCGAAGCTCAGTGACCGCGGAAAGGGCAAAGCCCCCGGAGCCGGGCGGAGCCCTCGGAGCCCCCTCGGGGCCCCCCGGATACTCAGACCAGCCTGATCTCCCGCGCGGTCTCGGCCGATCGGTAGATCGCTTCGATGAGGCGCAGGTCCCGCAGGCCCTCCTCACCGGGAACGCGCGACGGAAGCCCTGTTCGAACGCAGGACGCAAAATCGTCCAGCTCGGCGACGAAATGGTTGACGTCCGGAAATTGGAACGGTTTGCCGTCGCTGCGAAAGCCCTTGATGCCTCGGTACCACTGCGCCGGGTCGAGCCCGAACCGGCCGCCTTCGGCGGCGACCTCGAAGCGGTTGACGACCGTCGCGTAGCTGCTGGTGCACTTGGCGACCACGCCACTCGGAAACTTCAGCGTAAATACGATCGTTTCGTCGATGCCCCGGAACTTGGCGGCGTCGGTGATCGTTTGCTGCGCGCTGACCGAAGTGGGCTCCTCGCCCGAAATGTACCGGGCGGCCTGCAGTGCGTAGATGCCCATGTCCATCAGTGAGCCCCCGCCCGCAAGCTTCTTGTTCAAGCGCCACTGCCCGACGTCGGGTCCCATGGCGAACCCGGCGGCCGTGTCGATGACCTTGATGGGTCCGAGCTCCCTCTCTCGCGCCAGGCGAATCAGCTCGCCGTTGTAGGGCTCGAAGCGCAGCCGATAGCCTACCGCGAGCTGGCGCCCCGAGGCGCGTGCTGCGGTGATCATTTGGTCGCATTCGAGCGAGGAGACCGCCATCGGCTTCTCGCAAAGCACGTGTTTGCCAGCCCTCGATGCACGAATCGAATATTCGGCGTGCATGCTGTTCGGGAGCACGACGTAGACGATTTCGACGTCGCGATTCTCGGCAATGCGGTCGTATGTCTCGTACGTCAGGATGTTCTTGGAGGGCAGACCATACTGCTCGGCGACCCGCGCAGCCTTCTCCGGGTGGCCGCTGACGACTGCCGCGAGATGGCACAGGCTCGTCTGCGTCAGCGCCGGCAGAATTTCGTTGAGGGACAGCTTGCCCAGACCGACGACCGCGACGCCCACGGACCGACCGGAAGGGCCTCCGTCGGCCCTCGCTCGACCGAGTGATCCGAAGCATGCCGCACTGACGCCGGACGCCAGCACGCCGCCGATGAAGCTGCGGCGGGAAAAGCTGGGGGGAGCGTCGGGGTCGAGTTCCAGCGAATTGCGCGGGCGCGGCAAGGAAGCCATGCACCGGGACTCTACACCCGGTCAAGCGCCCGGTCCCCGCGCGTCGCCCAATCACTCGGAATGCGCGACGCGCTGGCCCCTTTCAGGTTGATTTGCCGCAGTCTGGCCGAGCACTTGAGCGCCGAGGCCCAGCAAGACTCCACCGCAAGCGGCCGCGACCACCAGGGCCGCCATGAGCACGGTTTTCATTGTCCAAGTGCACATGACATTCGCGGCTTTGTCCATTTTTCGATGCCCGCGGGGTGGCGGGCATGTCGCCAGGTTCGTGCGGAGCGGGTTCAGGCCCATCCTCGCCCGCACAGTGCCCTCCTCACAGTGCGCCCCAGAACAGGATGCGCTTGAACGGGTAGAAATAGGGCTTCGTACCCTCCAGCTGCGGCAGCAGACGCTCTCGGTAGCCCGCGAGAAATTGTGACCAGAGCTCGCGCGACATTCTCTTCTCGTAGTCCGTCAGCAGGCTTCCCTTGACCCACTCGACCACGTCCTCGCGTGCCGCCAGCAAGTGTGGGTACACGTTCATGCGCACGACCTGTTCGCGAAAGCCCAGCCGATGAAGGAGCGACGCGTAGGCGTCCAACCTCAGGTTCGGCAGCACGCGCTCGTATCCCCCGAGCGCCCCGCGAAACGGCTCCTCTCGTGCAAGCTCACGCGCGACCGTATGCGCGGGATGATCGTCGTTGGCAGGAATCTGGACAGCGAGCTGGCCGCCGGGCGCGAGGAGGCTCGTGAGTCGGGCAAGAAGGCGCGGGTGATCGTCGACCCAGTGGATCGCCGCATTGCTGAATACCAGCTCGAAGGGCTCTGCCGCCGTGAACGTGGCGATATCGTGCTTTTCGAACCGCAAGCTTCCGCCGGCCCGCGCCGCAGCCATTCCGAGCATGGCATCCGACGTGTCGATTCCGAGCGTTTCCCTCGCGACGAGCTGGACGTGCATCCTCTCGGTCAGCTCGCCCGAGCCGCAGCCCAGGTCGACGATCCGCATTGCGTCGCGGGGGCGAACGAGGGCGAGAAGTTCGAAGAACGGCCGGCTGCGCTCGTCGCGAAAGCGCGCGTATTGTTCGGGGTTCCAATCGGCGGATGGTTCCATCGCGAGCACCATTTGTCGCATCGCACAATCACGAGCGCAACGTGCACGCAGGTCGTGCCCCGGCTCAAAACCCCCGCAGATCGTCGCCCGAACAACCATCGCACGCCAGAGCCACGGCGTCGGCGAGCGACATGGCCCGCCCTGCGGCGCGGCCGTCCTCGTACACGTCTTCGTCAAGCTGTCTCCGGATGAGGGCGACGCGCTGACGGTATTCGGCCTGGTCGCCCACCGCGAGCAGGGCCCCGCTGCTCTCGAACAGCACCTCCGTTGCGCCGATGAGCCGCGCTGCCTTGTCCGGTTCGCCGCGCGCCGCGGCGATGGCCGCGAGGCCACCGAGCGACAGCAAGGCCAGAACCGGGTGGGTGTCTTCGCGATAGGCATCGAGGCTGGCAACGAAGCGCTTTCGTGCCTCGGCAGTGTCGCTCCGGTCCATCGCGATCTCCGCGAGGCTCCGCTGAGTCCAGAGCGTCTCGCCGACGTTGCCGCACGCCTGCAGCATCGCCAGGGCGCGATGGAAAAGCTCTGCGGCCTCGTCCTGGTTGCCTGCCGTTCGCGCCAGCTCCCCCAGGTCCTTGACCGCGCGGGCAATCCCGACGTTGTTACGAGCTCGCGGCGAAGCGCCATGTACCGGTGGTACGTGGTCTCCGCGTGATCCATGTCTGCGCGTGACCGCGCGAGCTCCGCGATGCTCAAGAGCGCATCCATTACTCCGTACCTGTCCTCCAGCCACTCGCATGTCCTGAGGCGGTCATCGAGCAGCGCCGCCGCCGCGTCATAGTCCCCCCGGGCGCGCGCAACGAGCGCAAGCACGCGCGTGAACGCACTCGTCTGCGTCGGGTCGCCGCGCAGGCGCGCAAGGGCGAGCGCTTCGTTGCAGATCCGCTCGGCCGCGATGTGATGGCCCTGACAGTGTGCCAAGAGTCCCAGCTTTTCCTGGGCGTCGACCGTCCCCGCAGTGTCGCCTAGCTCCCGAAAGCGCACGAGCGCCTCCTCCAGCCGTGCGAGCGCGGTCGCGTAGTCGCCGTCGAGGACGAGCGCGACGCAGCCTCGCGCATAAGCGGCTGTCGCGAGCACCGCCGCGTCGCCGATCCCCTCGGCAATCTTTCGAGCGGACTCGATGTCCTTTTCTGCCGCTGCTCGGTCGCTCTGGAGGCTCGCCAGCCTCGCCGCCGCGAGCAAGCAGCGTGCGCGAACGCCGGGCGCGAGCGTCGGCTGCGCCAAAAGATCTTCGCGCGACCTCAGCCCTTCGGCCCAGTGGCCCTGGAGCGCCCAGAACGGTGCCAGCGCGAGTCCAAGAGTCGCCGCTTCTTGGGGCCGGAAGGCGCGCTCATGCGCAAGCGCAGCGCGGAAGTTCTCGATATCGCGATCGAATTCCTGGACCGCAGTCCGGTGCGCGGCGCCGCTCAGCGCACCGCCGGATCGACGCGTGGCTCGGCATGACGGATCTCGCCGGGAGCGCGCACTACGACCGGATCGCCGCGGCGCACAAGCCGCTAGTCACCGTGAGCTGCCGGGTGCCTGGGTACGACACTTGTGCGGTGTTGCCGGACAATCAAGGTGGGGCGCGGCAGGCGGTGTCACACCTCGTGGCGCATGGACATCGGCGGATCGCGTTTGCCGGCTCCACGCGCCAGGCGGACGTGCGCGAACGGTACGAGGGCTACAAGGAGGGCTTGCGCGATGCCGGCATCGAGCCGGCCCCCGCGCTGTTCTACGAGGCCGGATCCGCACGCGAGCTGGACGGGCGCGACACCAGGTGTTCCAGGCGCAAATGCGCCGCCAGACGCTCGACCGAATCAGCCTCGAGGCGGAAATCCGGCATGGCCTCGAGCGCGGCGAGTTCGTGCTGCATTATCAACCGATCGTGGCGCTCGGGGGGGGCGCAGTCGCCGAGGTCGAGGCGCTGATCCGCTGGAAGCATCCCGAGAAGGGTCTCGTCGCGCCGGCTGGCTTTCGGTCCGTCGCCGAGGACAGCGGGCTCATTGTCCGGATGAGCGATTGGGTCATTCGGACGGCGTGCGAGCAGGCCTATCGCTGGAAACGCGAGCTTGGACGGCCCATCCGGATCAGCATCAACCTCGCACCGGCACAGCTCGAAGACCCTCGCTTCATCGAGCTGCTTCGTTCGAACGTCCTGCGCGCGGGTCTGCAGCCCGCGACCCTGGGAGTCGAGCTCGTCGAGAGCAGTCTCGCGGTGCCGGGGACGACCATCCTCGACAACTTGCTCGCTCTGCGCCAGATGGGGATTCGCATCGCGGTCGACGATTTCGGCACGGGCTACTCGTCGCTCGGGTATCTGAAGAGGCTTCCGATTCACGTCCTGAAGATCGATCGTTCGTTCATCCTCGGCGTTCCGAGCGACGCGCACGACGTTGCCATTTGCAACGCCATCGTAGCCATGGCCCGGAGTCTGCGCCTCGCAGTCGTCGCCGAAGGAGTGGAGACGGCGCAGCAAGCCGAGTTTTTGAGAACCATCGGATGCGAGCTCGCACAGGGCTTCTCTTTGCCGAGCCGCTGCCGCCTCCGGAGTGCGTCTTGCTGTTCGGCAACGCTGCGGGTCCGCGCGAGCTCGAACCGGTGGGCTCGCGTGCGAATGGCTCTTCGGCCGCAGAAGACGCTTGACGGTCACCTTATGCGACACGTGAGCTCGCGCTCGACCCGCGCGCGGCTGGAGGGGGGCGGGAAGCGGACCGCGCGACGGAGCGATCGAGACGTCGCGCGGCCGAAGGAATGCGGATGCTCAGCGTGGTCCCGAGGCCGGCCGTCGTCGACACCCGGACCGTGCCCCCCAGCTTGGAACATGCGTGGCGCAGGGCTCCGAGGCCGAAGCCGCGTCCGGAGACGTCCGTCGCGGTCGAGCGCGTGCTGAGCCCATCGAGGAAAACCGCGTCGATCAGGTCGTCCTCCGTCGCGCAGGCGAGGCCGCGCTGGCGTGCGGCGGCGCGGACAGCCTCGAGGTCGATCCCGCCGCCGTCGTCCGTCACGTCGATGACGATCGTTCCGTCCCCCGCGTCTTGGCAGCGAAGCACCAGCCGCCCCTCTTCCGGCTTGCCCCGCGCGGTCCGCACGTCGGCAGGCTCGATTCCGTGGTCCACGGCATTTCGAATGGCGTGAACGAGATTCATCCACAGGGGCGCGAAGGCGTCGGGGTCTACACGGACGCCGCCGTCGAAGACGTCCACCTCCACCTGCTTGCCGAGCCGGGATGCGAGGCGTCTTGCCTGCGCGGCGAGAGTGGCGAGAGGTCGTGCGGTCGGCTCGCGAAGCCAGCGTTCGATCGAGCTGAGCACTTCGGCATGATCGCGTCGTTGATCGAGAAGTCGGATGACGGCCGCCAGGTCCTCGCGGGTGATTTCGAGCCGATCGAGCTGCGCGGGCCCGACGAGCTCTTCGACGCACGACATGGTCGTGCGAAGCGACGATTCCAGCATCCGCGCATCCTCGGCGGACATGAGCTGCTCGCTGTCGTCGTAGAGCCGTTCTTCGATGGCGTGGCAGCACTCGGTGAGCGAGGACAGCCCGTAGATGGCCGCGTTGCCCTTGAGGGTGTGCAGCGCGCGCCGGACTTCGGCCGGCCCGCGGCCATGAGTTGCCATACGGGTGAGCTCGGCGAGCTCGGCCATCCCTCGGCGGAATCCGGCCGGGTCCTTGAGGACGTTGGCGAGGATCGCCTGGACCGCCCGCGCATCGCGCTCGGCGCGTTCCGCCGTGCGGCGCGCAGTGACGTCGAGCACAGTCACGAGCATGCTCACGAGGCGGCCTTTTTCGCGTACGGGCTTGTACTCGAGCTGCAGGAGCCGGTCGCTCTGCTCGATGCTGTGCGGCATTTGCTCGAGCGCCACGTCGAATGGCAACTCGTCCGACATGAGCTGCGCCCATGCCAGCTGGAAGGTGAGGGCGCGCCGAGGGTCGTTCGGATACAGGAGGTTCCAGATGAGCATGTCGGGCGGGGGCGACCCGAACCAGTCGCCGACTGCTCGCGACCTCTCGCCGAGCAGCCGTCCATCCGTGGCCACGGAAATCAGTCCGTCGCCCGTCGTGTCGAGTACGAGCTGCAGCGATCGCTCTCGCAGGCGGAGCTCGCTCGTCCGTTGCGCCACCGTATGCTCGAGACCTTCGTTGACGTCGAGCAGCTGCCGTTTCAAATCCGACAGGTTTTGATTGGTGGCGCGAAGCTCCGCGACGCTGTGCATGATGCGGCGTCCGGAGAAGGCGCAGACTCCGATGCCCAGAAGCGCCAGCAGCAGAGAGCCGTAGCGCGCGGCTTGCGTCAAGCCAGCCGCAGTTCGGCTCGCGCGAGTGGCAATCTCGTCGGCGCGGGACTCGACGCCGCGAGCGTCGACGAGAAGACGCTGGGCGGTGGTGCGGCACAGCTCCCGGATCTCGGAGGCGTGGACGCGCTCGGTGAATGTCGCGTAACGCAGGGACACGACGGACCGCGCATCCGAGCGATCCGTCGTGCGCTGCCCCGTCCTCTCGAACTGTGTTTGGAGGTCCGTCACCCGCGCGGCCAGATCCGGGTCGCTCGTCGTGAGCTCGGCAAGCTGGCCCAGGTCTTCGACGACGCGGGCGTGGGCTTGCGGAAGCTCGTTTGCGATCATCGAATTGAGCGCGTCGGCGTCGCGAAGCGTCCCGATGAGTGCCACGAGCATGGCGTAGCGCTGGATCGAACCTTGGAGGTCCTGTGCCGCTTCGCCGCGGACGCGCACCGGCCCCGACACGACTTCCTGGACGCTCGCTTCACCGGTGGCGATCCGGCGGAGCAAGAGGACCTGCGCGAGCTTGGCGCGCCCCGCGACATCCTGGACCCGGACGATCTGATCATGAAGCTCGCTGTCGCTCGTACCGAGCTGCGCTCGGAAGTCCGAATCGAGCGAGTGGGTCCGCATCATGGACGCGAAGAGCGCGGCGTCTGCGGACAGGAAATCCTCCACGGTTCCGTTCATCGTTTCGGCACGCTTGCGCAGGCGATCGTCTCCGGCTTCCACCAGATGACTTTTGAGGCTGATACGGGCCTGCGTGAGGCGTCGCTCGATATCGGTGCGATTTCTCATCGGCTCCAGCTGAGCGGTCGAGCCGGTCGACGACACGTCCGCTTCGCGGGCGAAGGCGGCTGCGATGGCGCCCTCGAGGCCGGCGACGTCCTGCTGGATGGGGACGATGATCTGCTGGAGGCGGCGCTGCTGCGTCCCCATGGTCGTCTGGACGACGAACAGCGCCCCGACGAGAACAACGAAGAGGCCGAGCCCGACCCCCCCCAAAAGAATCAAATTGCGCTCGATGCTGGTCGGACTCTTCACGGTGTCATTTCCCCCCCGCCAGATCGCCCCACGACCGCATCGGGACGAACCGGCCTCCACGGATGTACGTCGGCCAGACACGATTGCTGAACTGATGCACGTCGCGAGAGAGCGCCCGGGGTGCGTCCAGGCCGAGATCGAAGCCTTCACCGCTCTCGAGGACGTCGATGAACGATTCCCGGTCCGCTTTCGCGCCCGCTCGCCGCATGACTTGAACGAACGCGCGGGCGACGATGAACCCCTCGAGCGAGACGAATCCGACGTCTTCGGCCAGTAGCGCGGCGCGGTATTCGCGGACCACCGGTAGATCGCTGTCGTAATGGGGAACGACCTGTGTGACGACGACGCCCTCGCCCGCCGGGCCGAGCTCTGCAGCCAGGGCTTCGCTGCCGACGAACGAGACGTTCGCGAAGACGGCGCGCAGCCCGTAGCGTCGGGCCAGCTTGATGAACTTCGCGCACGGCGAGTAGGCCCCCACCATGATCACCGCGGCGGGGGATACGCGCGGGTCCAGTATCCTGGCGAGCCCGCCTTCGACGTCGCTCGTATTGCGCGGATAGCGCCCGTGCGGCAGACGCTCCGGTCGATCGAAGCCGACGGCCCTGAGGGCCTGAGTTGCGCCGGAGTACCCCGAGTCTCCGTAGGCGTCGTCCTGGGTGAAGAACGCGATGCGCTCGGGGCTCACACGCAAGTCGCTCACCAGGCCGCGAACCATCTCCGCGGTCTCCTGTGCGTAGCTTGCGCGGAAGTTCACCACGTAGCGGTCCGGCGGGGTCTTGCGCAAGAGGCCGGCGCCGGTGAATGGTCCGAAGAACGGAACCTTTTTCTCGTTGGCGATCGGCACGGTGACGGCGGCGGTCGGAGTGCCGACGTTGCCGACGATGGCGAAGACGTGACTCTGATCGATGAGCCTGCGTACGTTCTCCGAGCAGCGTGCCGGCTCGTAGGCATCGTCGAGCGCCTCGAGACGAAGGGGCCTTCCCGCAATACCCCCCTGCGCGTTTGCAACGTCGAGATAGGCCTGAACACCCCTCATCATGGCCGTGCCCAGGGCCCTCGCAGGTCCGCTCAGCGCGGTGGACATCCCAACAACGATGGGCTCGACGGCCGCGGGCTGCACTTCGGCGCGGGCCCGAGAGGAATGCAAGAGGACGGCTCCGACAGCTCCCTGGAGGACGCTGCGCCGCGTGATGCGCGACGCGTCGCTCGCGCCGTCGGGCGGCCCCCACTCGCGATGCGTGGCGAGACGAGTCACGGGCTCACGCAGCCGCCGCCGTCTGCTTCTTGGCGACGGCAACGAGCTGCTCGGGCTTGAAGGGTTTGACGATCCATCCTTTTGCGCCCAGCGCCTTGGCTTTCTGAATGAGCTCGGGCTGACCTTCCGTAGTGAGCATCACGACCGACAGCGCGTGCCCGTCCGCCCTCAGGTGCTCGAGGAACTCCAGGCCGTTCATCACGGGCATCGTCACGTCGCATATCGCAAGGCGAATGTCGGGGTTCTCCGCGAGCTTCAGGAGCGCATCGCGTCCATCGCAAGCGTCGATGGCGACGAATCCTGCGCCCGTGAGGGCTCGTGCGACCTGCTGCCGTACCATCAACGAATCGTCAATGACGAGAACCTTGACACTCATGGGCCTCTCCACTCGATCACTTGTCGCCTCAGAAAATCAGCATGTCACCTGCTTCTGCAGGCGCGCCGGCAAGCTCGTTGCGGTGCAAGCGGAAGCCGTCATCGAAGCTCGCGTGCAGCCGAACGGCGACGTGCCACGTGGGACCGTCGAAGATCAGCCACGTCGAGATTGCCCCCGACGGCGCCAGCGACAGATTCTGTGCGAGCGCAGTCGTCGGCGTGGAAACGTGGATCGAAAGCCCCTCGGGCAAGAGCTTTCCCTTCAGCCGGCCGAGCAGCATGTTGGAGAACTCACCAATCGTGTCGCAGATGTCCGTGACCTCGTGGCCTCCGTCGATGGCGCAGCGCCACGCGAGGACGGCGGGGGTCGCCGCCACGAGCACCAGCGCGCCGCGGAGCTTGTCTGCGCTGAACCCGATGGCCGAGACCGCGAAGACGCCCTGGGTGTCTCCCGGCGCCTCGGCCGATGGGCGGCGTTCGACGTCCATGCCGTACCCCTCGAACAGGTCGACGGCCGCAGCGGCGAGCTGCTCGCGCATCATCGAAAAGCTCCCCAGTGCGAACGAGTCCATGGACACCGCGTGGGCCTTCCTTGCTGCCCCGGGCCGATGCATGGAGTCGTGGCGTTCCGCGTCGACGGCGAGGGGTCAGCCACTACCTCAAAACGGACGAACGTCTCGAGCGATTAGGGGTCCCGCCCGTCGCCAGCGCCGAATCCCTCCAAAATTTTTGCTTCCGGACTTCCGATTGTCGGGTCCAGAGCCACGATCCAAGCCGGTTCCCGACAACGAACTCCTGTCGCGCACCCTGACGTCGTATCTCGGCGCTTCGCGAGAGCGCACCGCCGCGGGAGAGGCGCGGCGGTGGACCGCATTGCGTCACTTGATGAACAGCATGTCCTCGTAGATGGGCAATCCCCACCGGTCCCGGGCGACGAGCGCCTCGAGTTGATCGGCCACGTCACGGACCTCTTTCATGGCTGGAAGCACGCCATGACAGAGGTGGGCGGCCTCCTTCTCGATCGTTTCGAAATGATGGTGCGAATAGGCTTTTTCGAGCGCATCGATCTTTTCCTCGAGTTTGACCCCGAGGGAGCTGACGCGTGCCAGGAGCGCGCCGTCCGCGACGGCTCCCGCGGCTTTGAGAGCGGTCATCGTTTCGGCCACTTCGCCCAGGTAGCGCAGAACTCCCGGGACGATCATCGTTCTCGCCATCGACAGCACCAGTTTGGCTTCCACGTGAATCGACTTGCAGTACTGCTCGAAGTAGATTTCGTAGCGGCTTTTGAGCTCCCGTGGCGAGAGTACTTTGTATTTGCTGAATAGCTCGATCACCTCGGGGCGCTGCAGCGCTGGCAGAGCGTCGACCGTGGTTTTCAGATTGGGCAGCCCACGTCGTTCGGCCTCCGCGTGCCATTCGGATGAGTATCCGTTGCCGTTGAAGATGACCGCCCCGTGCTCCTTGACGATGGCCGCCAGCAACTCGGCGACCGCCGCGTTCAGCGCGGTGCCTTTCGCAGTCGCCGCTTCCAGCTTCGATGCGACGTAATCGAGCGAGTCGGCCACCAC
>DASPUY010000206.1:0-6758 GCA_035622655.1 Polyangiaceae bacterium | reverse complement strand
CGCCCGATGCCGCGCGGATCGCGTGCGTTCTGGAAGTCGACCATCCACCCGGGGTATTCGAGCGGCAGGGCGCTTGCATCGTCGAGGATCTTGACCTGGTCGGGCGAGAGCCGCAGGTCGACCGACGCAAGGTTGTCGACGAGCTGCTCCTGCCTCTTGGCGCCGACGATGATGCTGGTGACGAAGGGCCGCGTGAGCTGCCAGGCGAGCGCGACGCGCGCGACCGAAGCGCCGGTGGCTCCGGACACCTGGCGCAGCGCTGCGAGCACGCGCGGCAAGCGCTCCATGTTGACGGGCGGAAAGTCGAACGAGGCTCGCCGCGCGTCCGGCGGCCCCTTCTTGGCCGGGTCGAACTTGCCCGAGAGCAGGCCTCCGGCCAGTGGGCTCCATGGCAGGATGGCCACGCCCTCGGCCATGCAGAGCGGCGCGATCTCGCGCTCGATGTCGCGACCTGCGATCGAGTAGTAGACCTGCGCGCTCTGGAAGCGTGCGAGCCCGCTGAGCTCGGCGAAGGCGATGGCCTTCGAGGCGACCCATGCCGGCAGATTGCTGAAGCCGACGTATCGAGCCTTGCCCGATCGGACGACGTCGTCGAGCGCGCGCACGGTATCCTCGATCGGTGTGGCCGGATCGAATCCGTGGATTTGATACAGGTCGACGTGATCGAGCCCGAGGCGCCGCAGGCTGCCCTCGATGCCCGCCAGAATGTGCACCCGTGACAGACCCACCTGGTTGACGCCGGGTCCAACTCGTCCGCGCACCTTCGTGGCGATGACGACCTGTTCTCGAGGACGCTCCAGCGCCTTGAGCGCTGCCCCGACCTGCCTCTCGCTCTCGCCCTCCGAGTAGACGTCCGCCGTGTCGATGAAGTTCACGCCCGCATCGAGCGCCGTGCCGATGAGTGCCTCGGACTCCTTGGGGCCAAGCTGGCCGATGGCCTGCCACATCCCCATCCCCTGGCCGCCGAACGTCATCGCGCCGAGGCAAAGCTCCGAAACGAAGAGACCGGTCTTTCCGAGAGGGTTGTAACGCATGGCTGCGTCCTTTCGTCGTGAGATGACTCCTGACCCCCTATACCCCCGACATCGATGCGGCGCCCGTCAGGCTGTGCGCCGTCCGGTCATCGTCGCGGCCACGAGTCCCTCGATGTCCTCTGCCTCGCTGTGGCGCGTGATGGTGAACCGGATGCCGTAGCTGCTCATGGGCGCGGGGAATCCGCTCGGGCACACGCAGAACCCGCTTGCAAGGAGCTTTTTGACCTGCTCCGTCATGGCGTCCATCGAATCGCACGGGACGAAAAATATCGGGGTCCGGTGTTGCGTGACGAGTGGCAATCCCACGTCTTTTGCCAGGGCCAGCGCATAGTCGATTCGAGACATCAGCTCGACTTGCATGCGCGGATGATCTTCGCCGAGGTGCAGGTCGGCCGACGCAACCGCGGCGCCGAGCATCGGAGGCTGGATCGAGCCGGAAAAGAGCATCGGTCCTCCGCAGCGCCTGACGCGCATCTTCAGGCTCGCGTCCGGAAAGGCCAGTGCGGCGCCTGCGGCCGCGAACGATTTGTTCAGCGAGAATGCGACGAACACCTCGCCGCGGTGATCGAGAGCCGAAAGCGCTCCGCCGCGGCCGTGGGCTCCGAGCCAGCCGGCGGCGTGGCTGTCGTCCACGTAGAACCGCAGTTGGGGCCATCGACGAAGGAGCCCGGCCAGTTCGAGGAAGGGAGCGAAGTCGCCGAACATCGGGTAGAGGCCGTCGACGATCAGCCATACCAGCTCGTGCTCGGGTGCGAGCTGCTCGAGCGCCTCCTCGAGGCGATCCATGTGGCTATGGCGCACCCGTCGAACGGGCACCGCGCGAAGGGATGCCGCAGCGTCATGCAGGCTTGCGTGCGCGAAGTGGTCGATCACGACGGCGTCCCGGTCTCTGACGAGAGCGGACAGAGCCGCTCGGTGCATGACGGGCATCGACGGGGCCAGCAGAACCGGTCGATCAGCAATGACCTCGAGCTTCGATTCGAGCTCCTGCCAAAGCGCGCACTCATGGAGGGCGCGGGACATCGACAGCTGCGTTCCGTACCGGTGCGCGGCTTCGGACGCAGCGCGCGCGAGCTCTGGACGTCGCTCCAACCCCAGGTAGCTGCAGCTCGCGAAGTCGTAGAGCGTGCGGCCGTTGACCTGGATCCGTCGCCCCTCACGGCGTCGGCTCGTGTGGCTCCACCTCCCGTCGGCGACAGAGCTCAACCTCGGGCGATGCGCGACGTCATTTTCACGGGCCGGCGAAATGCTGGAGCTGGCTACCTCGGTCATGAGGGACCTCCTTCGTCCTTCGCGAAAAAAGAGAGTTGCGTGGGCGTGCGGGAAGGTGCAATCGCCTGGCGACTCAGCGAGGGGTCTCGTGCTCGGGGGACGGAAAAAAGGCGCGAGCCTGCAGGGTCGCCCTCTCTCCACAGGCAATCGGCGTGACCAGCACGTCAAACCCGCGCTCGCCGGATGCCAGGAAGGCGACCAGCCCCTCGCCGTTCGGTGCGACCGCGGCGCTCGGCGCTCCAATGACGTCCATGTCCGGCAGCGACAGGTCGATCGCAGGGCCCACGGCGTTGCCCCATCCCGCGAGGGGCTGTGCGCGCACCTGGTGTTTTTCGGAATCCCCCTCGACCCACAGCAGTAGGAAGCGCTCGTCGCCGAGCGACACGAGCTTCGGGTTTCGTGCGCCCGTCTCGGACGGCGAGGGCGGCTGAAAGACGTGCCACGCAATGCCTCGTGAGCTGCCCGTCAGGTGCGCAGCCCCCGCCGCGAGCGGGACATCGTACGTCACGATGCCGAGCAGGATATGGGGCGCCAGGGCGTCGCCCGATTCGCTCGCAAGCATCGTCTCTCCGTCGCTCGTGGCCGCGATCTCGCCCGAGCGTTCCGGGCACGCGGGCGAGCCGCCCGACGGGCCAAAGGGGCCCGCTGCAGAGGGTCCCTCGAGCGTGAGACAGCTCGACTTGTTCTGGGCGAAACGAATGGCAAAGCCGTGATCCTCCGACCGGACTTCCACACCGTCCGGGACGAACACACGGGACGCGACCACGCGAGGCGAGGCCGTCGCGAGACACCTCCGCGGCGGCGCCGCGACGCTGTTCGCATCGACGGCCGAGGAGGCAGGCCCGCGCGTCACCGCGCACGCGGCGGTTGTGAGCGAGAGGGTGAGCGCGAAAGTCAGTCGAATGGAGGCGCTTGCGCGACCGTCGATGCCCAGGGGGACCATCGGTGCCTCGTTCTGGTGGTGGATGCTCATGGGCTTCACTTGCCCGCGATCGGCTCGAGGGCCGATGGCACCTCGATTGGCACAGCCATCAGCTCGACACTGCGGTCCGTGGCGCCGGCGAACGTGGCGACCACGTGACGACCGTCCGTGGTCACCGCTTGCGGCATTCCCATCACGTCGACGTTTGGTGGCGAAATCGGGACCGGGACCCCGAGCGCCGTGCCGTTGGACGCGAATTCTTGCGCCAGGGCGCGGTAGCCCCAGTCGGCGCTGCCCCGCTTCCACACGAGGACGAAGCGCCCTCCTTCGAGCGCCACCCGGGCCGGGGTGGCCGCGTCCGGGGTGTTTGAAACGGTGCGCGCGCCGTCGGGCTGCGGCGAGGTCAGGCCCTCCGGCTGCGGGGCAGGCTGCAGCGACTCGGCGTCGACGAGTGCGACGGTTCGCGCTCGCCCGGGCGGCTCGTAGCTCACCGCGATGGCGCCGCCCTGCGATGCCAGCCCGATGCGCGCGAGCGGGTTCAGGCGGGTCGCCATCACGTGCGCCTCTCCGACACGGATCGTGGAACCGTCGTGCCAGGCGACGCCGGACCACCCGCGCTCGGCGGAGGAGGCCACGGAGCTCGTCGATGCGCATCCGGTGCCAGCGAGCACCATCATCAGTCCCAGAATCGCCGTCGTTTTCATGACTTACCTCTCCGTCGTCGGGCTCCCGAGCCCCGGGTTGCCTGACCTAGTTTCGTCCTTGCCCAATCGGTCCTTGCCAAAGGAGAGGAGGGTTGCGGAAAGTGTGAACATAAAAAATCGATCCAGCGGGCGCGGCGCGGGCTTTTCCGAGTTCTGTCGGCCATCGAGCCGAAGATCCGCACGGCCACCCTCGCGTCGGCCCGGACGGAAGCGCGAAGCCGCTTCGTCGAGCTTCGTGAGAGTCTTCCGGTCGACGACCAAACGCTGCTCATCCTGCGCGCCAACCGTCGATTCGACTGGAAGGAAATCGCGCAGGTCATGTCATCCGCCCCGAGAGCGATCGGTAGCCGGGACGGCCCATTGTCAGACGACCCCGAGTGGTGCCAAGCTCGCGTCATGGGCTACGAAACGCTCCTCTACACGACCGAGGACCACGTCACGACGCTGGTTTACAACCGTCCGCACCATCACAACGCGATCAACCGCACGATGAACGAGGAGCTTCAGCACGCATGGCAGCGCTTTCGCGACGACGACGATGCCTTCGTTCTTGTGATCACGGGCGCCGGGGAGGTGAGCTTCTGCTCGGGGTGGGATCTTCAGGATGCCGCCGAATGGATCGACGTTGGAGATTGGGACAAGTACCGGCGCGACTTGTATGTGCAGGCGGGCGTCTGCGGCTACACGCGCCGCGTGGACGTCTTCAAGCCGGTCATCGCCGCGGTGAACGGCCATGCATTCGCCGCAGGCCTCGAGACGGCGCTCCTCGCCGATATCCGCATTGCCGCCGAGAACGCCGAATTCGGAGCGCTCGAACGGCGGTGGAACATCGTCGGTGGTGACGGACTGACGGCGCGCCTGCCCCTGGTGGTTGGGTTTGCGAAGGCGATGGAGCTCGTAATAACGGGAAGGCGCGTCGATGTGCACGAGGCGGAGCGGATTGGCCTGGTCAACGAGGTCGTGCCCGCCGGCAGGGCGCTCGACCGTGCGACTGCGCTCGCTCGCGAGATCGCCATGCTTCCCCAAGGAGCGATCCGCACCGACAAGGAAACGATGCTGCGAGGCATCGGGAGAACGCTCGAGGAGCGCCTGCGGATCGAGGCAGAGATGGTGCTTTCGATGTTCATGCGCCGGGACAAACACACGATTGGCGCAGCCGCCTTCAAAGCCGGAAAAACGCCAGTGTGGCCGAACCACGGTCTCTAGAGCAACCGTCGTTGAAGCCGCTCGGGAAACGCGTAGAGGTTGCTCTTGAGGACAAGAGGCGCCGAACCCGGGCAGCCGCCGGTGACTCGTGACGTGGTGGTCAAGCTCATCGCGAATTCGGCGAAACGCGAGTTTGAAGCGCTCCCGCAAGCCGCTCCCCCACATGGACGGCGGTGCTGCGCATCACCGCCGCGGCGCTGCTGAACCTGTCGGCAGCGCGCCTGGCCCTCGACGTTGAGAAGATGCCGTTACCGTCGGGTGGAAGCTCGAGGAGCATGCGGAAGGCGGTAACGGTGTGAGAGGGGTAGTCCATCATCGCGGCGCAACCGGCAAAGAGCAGGGCGAGCATGCGCCACGTGCGCTTGCCGTATTCCGCCTCCACGCGCATGCGGTTGTGGGCCCACCGCTCGTGCATGCCCTTGCACCATAGGTAATAATTGCGCCGGTCGTTCGTCAGGTGCACTAGCTCGAAGGGCGACTCGCGGATTGCTTCCATCAGCTCCGGCATGAACACCATGCGAAACGTGCCCGGCCATATGTAGCGGGTGACGAACGAATGTGTCCCGAAGCGAGTGCGCGAGGCGGCAAAGTCGAGATACACGCGCCTGCCACGTGCAATCATCCGCCCCAGGGAGTGCAGCGTCCGCCGGTAGTCAGACAGATCCTCGATGACTCCCATCATCGTCACACCGTCGAAGCGCTTCCCCGGCTCGAACGTGAAGAAGTCCTGATGCCGGACATCGGCTTCGAGTTTCTCCCGGGCAATCAGCGCTGCGACATACGTGAGCTGGTCTGTTGACAGCGTGATGCCTGTCACTCGCACGCCCCGGCGCGCGGCGTAGCGGATCATTCCGCCCCAGCCACAGCCGACGTCGAGGAGGTGATCTCCGGGTCGAAGCCCCAGCTGCTCGAACGCCATGGCGAGCTTGCGCTCTGCGCCCGCCTCGAGCGTGTCGTCGTCCCCTGCATAATGTCCCGGGGTGTATGTGTCGTAGTCGCGGTCGATTGCGTGAAGCTGCACGTTACCCGAATCGTAATGCTGGGCGATCCAGCTCGGGTTCACGCGCTCGCGCCCCAGCAAGATCGGTTGCAGGCGGCGCCAGAGAAAAATCATCGGATGCACATCGTTGAGCACCTCGGCATAGCGCGTGGCCGCCAGCAGATTCCCCTCGATGTCGAGGTGCTCATCCATGAACGCTTCCGCCATCGCGAGCCCGTCCATGGACCCCAGCGCGCTCGCGCCGTCTTGGTCGCGCACGACGAGGGAGAACGTTGGCGCTCCGTGTCCGATCGCCGCGGACCCTCCGTCGGGGAACACAACACGGAAACACGGGAGAGGCGCCGAGGGCATCTTCTCAACCAGTGCGCGGTAGGCCGCCACGATTCGATCGCGATCCAACATGGCGCGACTCTATCGGACGCAAAACGAAGGGACAAAGCCCTCGACGCTTGCAAGACTATCCATGAGTGTTCTCGTACGTACCGCGGCGTCGCTCGGCTTGGGCGTCTCGGGGCCCAAACGCAAGGTCGCGTCGAGCGCCAAGGGATCGCGCCCCGTTGTTTCGACACTGTGCTGGGCCCGATACGCCTGAGCGGCGGGGGCGAAGACCGAAGATGGCG
>DASPUY010000205.1:0-12799 GCA_035622655.1 Polyangiaceae bacterium | reverse complement strand
CCAGCCCCCGAGAAGCGTGCCCACCGCGCCGCCGACGACCGTGATCGCTCCGAAGGCGACGGCGCTGCGTCCGGCCTCCGTACCGTAGCGCGCGTGTAAGTATTTCGGCGCCCAGTAGGCAAAGCCGCCGATCGCGAACGTGTATACGCAGTAACCCGCCACGACGTGGGCGTAGAGGGGGATACGCATCAAGTGCCACGCGAAGCCGAACAGCTTCGCTCCGGACGCGGCGCGAGGGCGAACCGGAGTCGTGATGAACGCGCAGAGCACGGCCACGAGGAGGCCGGGCATGCCCGCGACGTAAAAGGCTGCCCGCCACCCCCGCCCGTGCGCCACGGCCCCGCCGACGAGGTACCCGAGGGCCGCGCCGATCGGAGTCGCCGCACTGTAGTACGCCATCCAGCGCCCCTTGCGGCCATCCGGGCCGATCTCGTCGATGATCGCGGGCGCCAGCGTCGCAAAGCTTGCCTCGCCGACGCCCACGACGGCTCGGGACGCTACGAGCGATCCGCCGTCCCGCGAGAGGCCCGAGGCCACGGTCGCGGCGCTCCATACGGCGACCCCGAGCGCGATGAGAATCGACCGCGCGCTTGCAAACGCCAGGCGATCCCCCAATGCGCCGAAAATTGGGCTGGTCGCGAAGTAGCCGATAAGGAAGACGGTCGGGAGCAAGCCCGCGGCGAAATTCGACAAATGGAGATCCGCTTGAATGGGAGCAACGACAGCGGACACGACGTATCGATCGAGGTAGTTGAGTAAGTTGAGCGCTGTGAGAAGCGTCAAGATGATCTCGGGTCTGCGGATCAAGTCGTCCGGAAGCATACCGAGCGCGTGCATCGCTCGAAACGATCGTTTCCGACAACCGGCGGCGGGCTCGACGACGAGGGCTTTCGCCCAGCTTGCCGAGACGCGGGCTTGCCCGTAGCGGGAACACGTGGAGAGCGAGCCATGCCCAAGTCGAAGACGCAGGATGCATCCGGAGGCGAACGCCCAATGGGTC
Source organism: Polyangiaceae bacterium (assembly GCA_035622655.1). GTDB lineage: Bacteria > Myxococcota_A > Polyangia > Polyangiales > Polyangiaceae > Palsa-1150. The sequence continues at coordinate 11,799 of DASPUY010000205.1, read as the reverse complement.
CCCAGGAGCCCAAGCGGCGAGCCACGGCCGAATCGATGGCTTCGCGGCAGCGCGAGATCTCGGTCAGCGAATTCTTCACGAAGAACCGACATCTGTTGGGTTTCGACAACCCGGCCAAGGCATTGCTGACGACCGTCAAGGAAGCCGTCGACAACTCGCTCGACGCGTGCGAGGAGGCGGGGATCCTGCCCGACGTTCTCGTCGAGATTCGCGAGGTGGCGGGAGCCAGCACGAAGGAATCGAGCGGCGCCGAGGGAGGCCCCCAGCCCGAACGACCGGCGGCCTCGGGACCCTCGCGCTTCCGCGTCGTGGTCGAGGACAACGGACCCGGCATCGTCAAGCCCCAAATTCCGAAGATTTTCGCCAAGCTGCTGTACGGCTCGAAATTCCACCGACTCAAACAGTCGCGTGGCCAGCAGGGGATTGGCATCAGCGCCGCCGGCCTGTACGGACAGCTGACCACCGGGAAGCCGGTCGTCATCACCAGCAGGACCGGCAAGGGACGCCCGGCCTTCCGCGTCCAGCTTCGAATCGACACCAAGCGCAACCAGCCCGACGTCGTGCACGAGGACACGGTCGACTGGCGGCTCGATCACGGGACGCGCGTCGAGATCGAGCTCGTCGCTTCGTACCGCGGGGGCCGCACTGGGGTGCAGGAGTACATCGAACAGACTGCCGTGGCGAACCCCCATCTCGCGCTGACCTTCGTGTCGCCCAAGGGAGAGCGTCTCGAGTTCCCGCGCGTGTCCCACGAGCTGCCTCGGGAAGCGCAAGAGATCAAGCCGCACCCGCTCGGGGTCGAGCTCGGAATGCTTCATACGATGCTCGCCGATTCGGCGGGCAAGACCGTGAAGCAAGTCCTCGTCGACGACTTCTCGCGCGTGTCGTCCGCAGTCGCCGCGCAGGTCTGCGAGCGCGCCAAGGTGAACGCGAAGACTCCGGCGGAGAGAATCCACGGCGAGGCCCTCGAGCGACTGCACAAGGCTCTCGGCGAGGTCCGAGTTCTCGCCCCGCCGGCGACGGCCGTCGTGCCGATCGGCGAGGAGCTGCTCATCGAGGGACTCAAGCGGCGCTTCCCCCGCGCCGAGTTCTACGTCTCGACGACGCGGCCCCCGTCCGTCTATCGGGGCAATCCATTCGTCGTCGAAGTCGCCCTCGCATACGGAGGCGACCTCCCGCTGGACGAGCCGGCGGAGATCATCCGTTTTGCGAATCGCGTGCCTCTGCAGTACCAGCCGAAGGCGTGCGCCATCAGCGAGTCGGTCTATTCGACGAATTGGCGCAACTACGAGCTGCAGCAGCCGAAGGGAAGCCTTCCCATCGCGCCTCTCGCGATCGTCGTGCATCTTGCGAGCGTCTGGGTGCCGTTCACGAGCGAAGCCAAGGAGGCGGTCGCCCACTACGACGAGCTCTTGCGCGAGATGGGGCTTGCCGTCAAGGAATGCGCCCGCAAGCTTGCGGCGCACATCCGCGCGCGGGCCCACGCCGATCGTGAGCACAAGCGACGGAGCCTCTTCCGGAAGTACATTCCGGAGGTGGCCCAGGCGATTGCGGACATCCTGGGCGTGCCCAAAGACCAGGCCGAGAAGCGTTTCTTCAACGCCCTTCCCAATTTCGTGCGCTTCGCGGAGGATGCCCCCGGGGGGAGTCCGACCAACGGCTCCCCGGCGCTGCCGCCGACTCCGGCGCCGGCGGCTCCGAAGCCGAAGGTCGGAAGGCCCAAGCGGGCCGAGCAATTGAGGCTCGTGGAGTGATCGATGGCTTCCCGAAAGCGACCCCAAAAAAACCGGACCGACCGCGACGCGCGAACGCTGTCGAAGATCGAAAAGCTCGCGCGCGGTGTCCTTGGGACGGTCGAGAAGGGCGGCAATCCTGCAGTCGAAATTCGCGCCCGAACCCTCTCGAACGTCGCCTTCAACGAACGGAAGAAAATCATCGAGCTCGGCGACAAGACCCAGTCGCGCGAATTCTTCAACACGGCGATGGCGCGCAAGTTCATGCAGACGTTGCTCATCGCGAGCAAATGCAAGGTCCTGCTCGACGAAGAGAAGACCGTGAGCATCCGACAGATGTTCTACATGACGAAGCACACCCTCGAGGGCTCCGAAGAAAACACTTTCGAAGATCAGAACGAAAGCGACCCGATCATCGAAGATCTGGAGGTGGGAATCGACGCGCTACGCGAAGAGCTGCACCTCTTTGCCAACCGGCGCGGGCTCGTCGTCGGTAGACTCACCGTCAACGACGCCGGGGACATCATCGACCTGTCGCGCATGGGGCGCGGGGGCTGGGGAATCCCGAGCATATGCGAATCCGACATGCTTTCGTTCGTCAAGAGCTCCGCGGAGTTCATCTTGCTGGTCGAGAAACAGGCCGTGTGGCACCGCCTCAACGAGGACAGGTTCTGGGAAAAGCACAATTGCATTCTGATGACGAGCGAAGGACAGGCCGCGCGCGGCGCGCGGAGGTTGCTGCAGCGGATGTCGCTCGAACTGAAGCTCCCGATCTATGTACTCGTGGACAACGATCCATGGGGACTCTACATCTATTCGGTGCTCAAGCAGGGCAGCATCAATCTCGCGTACGAATCCATGCGAATGGCGGTTCCGAACGTGCGCTTCCTCGGAATGAGCGCGTCCGACTACAAGAAATTCAAGATGTCGAAGGCCGCGGAGATCAAGCTGACGAAGGAAGACGTCACACGTGCCGAGCAAATGAAAGCGTATCCGTGGTTCAAGGACCCCAAGTGGCAGAGGGAAATTCAGGGAATCATCGACAACGGCTTCAAGATGGAAGTCGATTCGCTGCTCACCAAGAGCATTTCGTTCATTACGGAGGAGTACATCCCGAAGAAACTTCGCGATCGGGATTATCTGTCGTGAACGATCAGGGGCCCGGCGCATTCGCCTGGGCCAGATTGAGATAACGCCAAACGCGCGTGATTCGCCCGTCATGAAGCTCGGCCACGTCGGCGACCTGAAGTCGAACGACGCGATCGCGCGCAAGCGGTACCCACCCGATCGGCGCGGTCTGTTCCCCGGTGATCGAATACTCGACGGCGACGAAGTCGCCGATCGCCCAGACCGCGTCGATTCGCGTTTCGAGCTCGGCAAGTTGCCGGTGAATGGCCTCGAAGCCCTTCGCAGCCGCCTCCTTGCCGCGCGCCGGCTGCGGGCTTTGGGGGGTGGTCAGCTCGACATCCTCCGACAAGCAGGCCAAGTACGCTGCACGGTCGATCGAATCGACGGCATCGAGCCAGCGGCAAACGACGGCAGCATTGTGCATCTCGTCCGAGGAGCCGCTCTGCCATGCCACCTGCGGCGGTCCGGCAGGACTCGCCGCGGACGAGGCTGCATGCGGGTCGCTCGCGCTACGGCCCAGCTCAGCCTCGACAGATGCGACGTCGAAGTAAACGTGCAGGTCGGAAACGGCGCCGTCTTGGCGCGTCGCGAGGACCGCAAAACGGTCGAACGCCACCGCCCGGCGCGTCGGGCTCACGCCGAACCAGGTCGAGGTCTGGACGCCGCCCAGCGTCCACTGCAGGAGCTGCGCGGAGCTCGCCCGCAGTACGTGCCTGACGGCAACGCGGCGCTCGGAGAATGCCCCGAACAGAGCTCGTGCGCGCGGATGACGGCGTCCCGCCCGGTTGCCTCTTCCACGCCAGGAAAGAAAAAGCGAGCGTCCGCTTCGAGATAGGGCCCGAGCGCAACGAAACCGGGCGTTTCGAGCGCCGAAGCGTAGCCCAGTGCGATGGTCGGCTGGGGCGGGGCGGCCACAGCCGACGCGTCGCTCCCGATGGGGCTGCCGGGACGCCATTCGACGGATGACGGCGAGGGCGGCCGGACGACGTCCGTCGAGCACGTCAAAAGCAGCCCGGCCACAATGAACGCGCACGTGATCGCGAGCTCCAGCATCGTTCTCCGGTCTGGCAACGTTCGTGCGCGGTCGCGCCCTTCGGTACGGCTTCACTCGGCATCGAACGGCTGAACGGTCACCTCGGCGAGCCCCGACAACGCGCGAAGCGGTTCGAGCACTTGGGAGGCGGTCCCGACGACGACGGCAAGCAGATCCATCGCATGAATGCGGTTCCGCACGGCTGCGCTCGCCGCGGCGGGGGTCACTGCCCGGACCCGGCTGACCCACGACGAGAAGTAATCCTCGGGAAGCCCGAGGAGCTCGACGTCGAGCGACTGATGGAGCCGTTTGGCCGCGGTGTCCACGTCGAAGGCGTGCGATCGGACGAGGTAACGGACGATGAACTTCACTTCGGCCGCGGAAACTCCGCTGCTGACCCACCGGTCGATGAGCTCGATCGAGAGCTTCAGGCACGGCGCCGCATCTTGAGCGGCCGGGAACGTCCACAAGACCCACGCCTGCCGGTGGCGGTCGATCGAGGCCCGCGAGCTGGCTCCGTACGACCACCCGCGCTTGGAACGTATCTCCTTCATCAAGCGCGACGTGAACGTGCCCCCGAAGATGGCGTTTGCGACCACCAACGGGACATGATCGTCGTCGTGCGGTGACGTGCCGAGCGTCCCGATGAGCATCTGCGTCTGCGTTCGCTCGGGCTTGTCGACCAGCACTAGGCGTCGTCCCGTCCCCATCGTTGGCTCGGCGGTCGCATCGGCCGTCGGCTCGCCGGCGGAAAGGCCACTGACGAGGCGCAGCGCGAGGGCACGCGCGGCCTCGGGGGTGACATCGCCCGCGAAGCCGAGGACCAGGTTCGCTCGTACGACGTGCCGGTGGTAGAAGGCGACGACGTCGTCACGCGTGATCGCAGCCACCGTCTGGGTCGTCCCGCCGGCGCTTCGCCCGTAGGGATGCCCCTCGAAAAGCGTCCGCTGCATTGCCTTCTGCGCGACCACGCGGTCGTTGTCGCGAGCCTCGACGATCTCCGCGATGCTTTCTCGTTTCAAACGCTCCAGCTCGGCGTCGGCGAACGTCGGCGACTCGAGCATCCGCCCCAAAAGGTCGACGAAGGCGGCGACGCTGCGGGCGATGACTTGACAGTGGATCGCCACGGTCGACGTCGAAGTGTCCACCGACATCTCGGCGCCGAGAGCGTCGATCATGAAATCCACCTGCTCCGAGCCGAGGCCCTCGCAGCCCCGTCGGAGCATTCGCATGGCGATCCGCGCGAGGCCGGCTTTCTCCGGTGGTTCGGCGGCCGCCCCGTTCCGGAGCGAGACCACGATCGACACGAGCGGAACGTCGTGAGACGGCTCGACCAGCACCACCGTTGCCCCGTCGAGCCCGAGGCGAGTCGCTGGCGCCGAGGCACGGGGGCTCATTGGGCCACGCCCGCGGGCGCGCTGCCGCTCTCCGGGATCACGCGCAGCACCGTGCGCGACGTGTCCGTCAAGTAACGGCGAGCCACCCACCGGAGATCGCCCACGGTCGTGCGCCGAAACGCCTCCACGCGACGAAAGGCATATCCGGGATCCCCGAGGACCGTTTCGAAGAAGCCGATTTGTTCGGCCTTGCCGGCGGCGGTTTCGAGCTGTTGGAGCGCCCCGAGCTCGAGCCGGGACTTTGCACGCGCGAGCTCGTCCGGGCTGATTGCCTCGACCCGCGCCCGCCCGAACGCCTCGTCGAGCAGGGGCAAGATTTCGCTGCCGGTGTGCCGGCTGCGGGCCGTGATCCAGCACTCGAAAAGGCCCGGATCCCGAAATGTCGAGACCCAACCGCGCACGTCGGTGGCGAGCTCCCGATCGACCACGAGCGACCGGTAGAGACGCGACGCACGTCCGCCGAAGAGGACCTCGCTCAATACCGTCAAGGGAGCATGGTCCGCGTCGCCGAGGGCGGGGCCCTTGAACGCCAAGAGCAACCTCTCGCTCGCCGCCGGCTTTCTCAACTCGACTCGACGTTCCTGAGTCTGGGGCGGTTCGGGCTCGATGTCCTCGACCGGCAGCGGCTGGGACGGGATCGACCCGTATGCGTCGCGAATCGCGAGGACGAGATCGCGCTCTCGGACAGAGCCCACCGCGACGACGACGGCGTTGTTCGGCGCGTAGTACGTGCGATAGAAACCCGCGCAGTCGTCCGGCGTGAATCCCTGGATGTCGGCCATCCATCCGATCGTCGGCCAGCGGTACGGATGGCGTTCGAACGCGGTCTTGTACAAGAGCTCGTTCGCGAGACCTTCGACGTCGTCCTCGACACGGTAGCGCCGCTCGTTGGCGACGACCTCGCGTTCGCTCGCGACCTGCGCCTCTCGCAAAACCAGGTGGTTCATGCGCTCGGCCTCGAGCTTCACCGCGAGCTTGACGCGGTCGGCCGGCAGGAGGTCGTGGTAGTAGGTCCAGTCGACCCAGGTCGCCGCATTCGTCTCCGCACCATTTTCTTCGAGCTTGCGGTCGAAGACGCCGGCGCGAAGGTTCTCGGTTTCGCCGAACATCAGGTGTTCGAACAGATGAGCGAGGCCGGTTTTGCCGGGCCGCTCGTGACGGGACCCGACATTGAACCAGGTGTGGTACGCGGCGACCGGAGCGGTGACGTCGACCAGGACGAGGATCGTCAGGCCGTTGCCCAGGCGCCATCGATGGACGGAATCGGCACCGAAGGAGTGCGACCCCTCGTAGGAGATGCGCCCGCCTTCGCCGACGTCACCTCGCGCGGCCCGATCCGCCCACGCCCGCCGCGCCTCCGCCGCACCCTGCGTCGCCAGTCTAGCCATCGAACCGACGCGTGTAGCACCTATGCGTCCCGACCGCGCGCGCAGCACGCAGACACCGTGACGGGGGGCTCACCCGCCGCTCAACTCTTTTTCGGCTGAACGACGATCTCGACGCGTCTGTTTGCCGCCCGGCCTTCGATCGAATTGTTGTCCGACAGCGGGCTGTCCGGGCCTTTGCCCTGCGCGGTGATGAGATCCTGCGGGATTCCGCGGCTGACCAGGTACTCGCGAACCGCGGAGGCCCGCTTTTGCGACAGATCCATGTTGTAGTCGCGCGTACCCACATTGTCGGTGAACCCGTAGACCACCATGGGCTGCTCCTTGCCCCGGAGCGCCTCGGCAATTTGATCGAGCTTGGCCATGGCGCCCGCCTTCAAATCCCACTTGTTGGTCTGAAACAGCACTTCACCCTGCAGCGTGATGACCATCCCCCGGTCGTCGTCCTTGACGGCTGCGATCTTGGCGATGGTGTCCCGGGCGTCTTTCAGCTTGGCTTCGAGATCCGCAAGCCTCTGCTGCTGTTCGGCAGACGCTTTCTGCTCGGCCTGCAGCTGCTCCTGCGTCCTCGAGAGCGCGAGCTTGGTCTGATCGAGCTGGCCGCGGGCCGCCTGCAGCTGGGACGACATGAGTGACGAAAGCTGACGCTTCGCCTCTTCCGCGTCTTGCTGGCCCTTGAGCGCCGCAGCTTCCGCCTCGGCAATCTGGGCTTTGCGTTGCGCAACGATGGCCAGATCGATGGTGAGCGGGTCGTCCGGCGCGTCATTCCACGCGCTCTCTGCTCGCTGCAGCGCCAGATCGGCCTCATGGACGTCCGTCGGATCGAGCTGGATGGTGACGCCGGTCTTGGCCCGGGTGAACTCGCTTCTGGCGTCGACCAGAGCCTTGGGGGGAATCCGCTCGCCGCCACAGCCATTCAGCGCTCCCGCGACACCCGCGACGCAGGACAGTGCGGCGATCACGCGACGACTCCAATTCATTGCGTTCCTCCCTTCGCCCTCTGCAGGTCGGCCTCGGCTTGCATGGCGCTATCCATCGCACGGGCCGCCTTGGCAAGGCTCAGGGCCAGCTGCGCCTCGGTCCGGGCCAACGAAATGAGGCTCTCGGCCCGGCGATTGTCCTGCCCCATCAGATCTTTCGATTTTTGGAGATCCTCCGCGGCGAGCTGCAGGTGAAGCTTGGCATCTGGGACGCTCGGCGCCCCTCCGGCCTCGGCCCGGCCGAGGTCGGCCTGGGCTTGGGCCCAATCGTCGTTGGGCGGCGGCAAGCTGGAGCCGCACGCTACGGCTCCCGTCGCGAGCAGGGTGACCATCGAAAACCACGTCCTCATGTCCTGCAAGGGTAGTTTCGAGCGGCGGCTGGCAGCAAGAGGTTCGTAGACGACGCCCCGCACACGAGGCGACGAAGCTTCAGTCCACCTTGAGAATCGCCAGAAACGCTTGCTGGGGGATCTCCACGGTTCCGACCTGCTTCATCCGTTTCTTCCCCTCTTTCTGCTTCTCGAGCAGTTTGCGCTTTCGACTGATGTCGCCCCCGTAGCACTTCGCGGTAACGTCCTTGCGCAGAGCCTTGACCGTCTCGCGGGCGATGATTTTTCCTCCGATGGCTGCCTGGATCGCGACCTCGTATTGCTGACGGGGTACGAACTCCTTGAGCTTCTCGGCGAGCGCTCGACCGCGCGGATAGCTCTTCTCCCGATGGACGATGATGGACAGCGCGTCGAGCGGATCGCCGTTCACCAGGATGTCGACCTTGACGAGATCATCCGCGCGGTAGCCGGAGAGCTCGTAGTCCATCGATGCATATCCACGCGAGATGCTCTTCAAGCGGTCGTGAAAGTCGAACAGCACCTCTGCGAAAGGCAGCTCGTACGTGACGATGACCCGGTCGGCGGCCGTGTACTGCATCCCTTTCTGGGTGCCCCGTCGATCCTGGCAAAGAGCGAGCACCGGACCGACGAACTCCGCGGGCACGTGGATCGCCATCGTGACGAGCGGCTCCTCGATTCGATCGATGGTCGACGGAGCGGGCAGCTTCGCCGGGTTCTCGACCCGAATCATCTCTCCTCCGGCCGTCAGGTGCACGTGGTAGACGACGCTGGGGGCCGTCGTGATGAGGTCGAGGTTGAACTCGCGTTCGAGCCGCTCCTGGATGATCTCCATGTGCAGCAGGCCCAGAAAACCGCACCGAAAACCGAACCCGAGCGCCTCGCTGGCGTCGGGCTCGAAGGTGAACGCCGCGTCGTTCAGGTGCAGCTTCTCCATGGCATCGCGGAGCTGCGGATAGTCCGCGCTGTCGGTCGGATATACCCCGGCAAACACCATCGGCTTCACGTCCTTGAAGCCCGGAAGCGGCTCGTCGGTGGGCCCCTGGTGGTGCGGGCCCCGTCCGGGCGCGCTCACCGCATGCGTCACCGTGTCTCCCAGCTTGACGTCGTGAACGCTCTTGATGTTGGCGGCGATGAAGCCGACCTCGCCCGGCCAAAGCTCGTCGAGGGGCGAAGCAAACGGCTGGAAGACGCCCATCTCGGTGACTTCGTAGTCGGTTCCGGTCGCGAGGAAGCGAATCTTGTCGCCTTTTCGGAGCACGCCGTCGACGACCCGCACCATCGCGACCGCCCCTCGATAACTGTCGTACCAGGAGTCGAAGACGAGCGCCCGGAGCCTCGCGTCGCGACGACCCCCGGGCGGGGGCACTTTTCGCACGATCTGCTCGAGGATCTCGCGAACGCCAGCCCCCGTCTTTCCGCTCGCGGCGATGGCCTCCGAGCAATCCAGACCGACGACCTGCTCGATTTGTGACCTGGTTCGCTCCGGATCCGAGCTCGGCAGATCGATCTTGTTGAGGACCGGCAGAACCTCGAGCCCCTGATCGATGGCCAGGTAGACGTTCGCCAGCGTCTGCGCTTCCACGCCCTGGGTCGAATCGACGACCAGGATGGCGCCCTCGCAGGCTGCAAGGCTACGCGACACCTCGTAGTTGAAGTCCACGTGGCCGGGCGTATCGATCAGATGAAATTCGTAGGTTTGGCCGTCGGCCGAAGCGAAGGCCAGGCGCACGGTCTGCGCCTTGATCGTGATCCCCCGCTCACGCTCGATGTCCATCTTGTCGAGGAATTGCGAGCGCCGCTCTCGTTCGGACAGTGCGCCGGTGATTTCGAGAATCCGATCCGCGAGCGTCGATTTTCCGTGGTCGATGTGCGCAATGATCGAAAAATTTCGGATGAAAGCTTGAGGTGCAGGCATCGGAAGACGCTTTTGTGCGGAGTTCGAACGGACGGTTGAGTAGACCGCGACCCGTCTCCCTGCTTGCCGCCGTCAAGCCTTGCTTGACGCGCCGCCGACCGCTCGCTCGAGCGCGGGATCGCCCAGTCGCTCGGTCAGATCGGGTCGCTCGGACCGTTCCAGTCGAGAGGCCGCAGGCTTGGGCTCGACGGACGGGGGTGGCGGCGAGGCCTCGGAAGCGAGAGGAAGCTGCCCGGGTAGCAGATGACCGTACTGGCGCAGCACCAGATCGATCCCTTCCCGGATGTAGACGGCGACCGGAACCTTCGTGCGCTCATGCAGCAGGCGCAGGCGCTCGCTCTGCTCCGGGGTCACGTAGATCGTGGTGGAGATCTTCTTTCGCGACATGACCGCCAGAAGAGGCAGGAGGTGTGAAGTCCCGTGATGCCGAGAAGTTACGGGTTGGGGCCACGGACAGGACGAACGGTCGCATGTAGCCGACGCCGTGCCCCGCGACCAGCCGTCGCGCGCAGCACGCCGTCCAAATGCACACGACATACACTACGTGAACATATGTGCCCCTTCAAGCGGGGCTTTGCTCCAGGTCGATGATGGGCCGGGGGGAGCCGCTGGGCGCGCTCGGGAACGCCGGGAGTTCCCGAGCGCGCCCGCTGCAGTCGCGCCTCCTGCACCGACCTTCTCGCACCTACGCGCCTGAGTGACGGCCCGAGCCCGGCAAGGACGTGGGTGCGGTCCAGGTCTCGTCGTGCACGACCTCGCGACCTCAGGAAGCGCCTGCCGAGGCTGGAGAAGACGCTCGATTGCGATGCCTTGCCGAGGCGTGGCGCAGGCGCGTATTGTCACGGCAGCAGTGAAGGCTTTGCGTGAGAAAGGCTGAGCGTGAGGATGGGATGGATGAACGACGCACGCCCTGACCGCGATTGGTTTGGGGTGCGAATCGTCGTTGGGGCGATCCTTCTCGGCGGTGCGATGCATTGTGAAAGCAGCAACGCAGTCCCGACCCCGAAGGTCGCGCAAGCCTCGACCCGGTCGGAAGAGCTCGAGCATGAACGTTGCGGGGGGGATGGGGAGCGCGCCGAGACGCTGGACACCAACGGCGACGGGAAGCCCGACATCACGAAATACTACGACGGATCGGGCCGCGAACTTTGCCGCGTCGTTGATCTCAATGGCGACGGAAAACCCGATCTTTACGAATATTTCGACGCGGGCGGGCAGATTCGCCGTCGCGAGTTTTGCTATGACGACACCGGCGCGGTGAACGTCATCGAACTCTACGACCATGGCAAGCTGTCGCAGCGCGAGTACGACATCAGCGGGCGGCATCGGATCGACACATGGGACTGGTTCGATCCAGGCGCTCCAGTGGACGCAAAGACGGGACGCCCCCCGCATCCGGCGCGGCGGGAGCGCGACACGAAGGGGGACGGCCACGTCGACCAGTGGTGGACCTGGGAGGGCGACAGGCTGACCATCGCGGTCGACCGCGACGGCAGCGGGCGTCCCGACCCCGCAACGGCCCTGGTGCTCTCGAGCGATGGAGGAACCCCGGAGGCGCTCCCGGCCAATACGGCGCCCGCCGGCGGTGGTGGCGCCGATGCTCGGGCCAGCGCCGCGGCGACGTCTTCGGGTGGGAGCCGCTCGGACGGAGGAGCCCCATGAAGCACGCCGTGGTCTGGGGAGCCGTGATTTGGAATGCGATGCTCTTCGGGTGCGGCGGCGGGCCCAAGCCCGCCAGCACGGCTCCCGGCGGTTCGACGGACGAGGCCCGCTGGCCGGCCGACGACCAGTCGCTGTGCAACCGGTTCGTCCACTGGAAGGGCAATCCGGCCCTCGAGACCAGCGAGACGGCGGGTCCCGGAGCGTTCAAGCCGAACA
>DASPUY010000204.1:0-32783 GCA_035622655.1 Polyangiaceae bacterium | reverse complement strand
GAATTTGATGACTTTGAATTGATAAGTCTGTCCGATGAGCTTGTCCAAATTGCGGATTGGACGAAGGTCGACCTGCGAACCGGGCAAGAATGCCTTGACGCCGCCGCGGATCGTCACCGAGAGCCCGCCTTTGACGCGCTGACTGATCGTTCCTTCGATGAGCTCGTCGCGCTCGCAGGCCGCCGAGATCTCATCCCAAACCTTCATCTTGTCGGCTTTCTCCTTGGAAAGCATGACAAGGCCGTCGTCGTTCTCGCGGCTCTCGATGTAAACGTCGATCTCGTCGCCGGCCTTGACCGTCGTACGACCTTGCGCGTCGGCGAATTCGGCCAAAGCGATGATGCCTTCGCTTTTCCCGCCGATGTCGACGACGACGTTGTCGCGCTGCACGGCGACGACGGTGCCCTTGACGATCTCGCCTTCTTTGCCGAAATCGCCCGCGCTGATGCTGGCCTCGAAAAGACTGGCAAAGCTGTCGGCGTGGCTTCCAGTCTGCTCCGTTGTTTTGCCTGCGGGGCTCAGGGCTGTGGGGGTCTGGGTCGACATGGGGTGGGAAGTGTCTCCTCGATCGGTCCGCGATGCGTGCGCACGCGTGAGTTGGAGTTTCCGAGCTGCTCGGCCGCAGGATGGACCAATCCCTGCGGAACACGAGCTCGGAGCCGGGCATGTAGCCCCCGGACTCGGCTCTGTCAAAGGGGAGCTGATCGGACTACGTCGTGCGCGGACCGGGCGGCCAATCGAGGCGGCTTTTTCTTGCGCTGGGAGCCCCCGGGACGGCCGCCTCTGCGGCGGCGCGTCACGGCGCGGACGCGCTCGAGGCATTCGAGCCGCTGGCTTGCGAGAGGGGAACGAGCCACGTGGACGGCAGCGGCGCGGACAGCACGACCGCCGCACCCGCGGAGGGGCGGCCGATCGTGGCGTCACCGATCCATGCGAATCCCTCCGGCTTTCGGCGGCGCACGGCGTCGAGCGCGTCGCGTGCCACGGACTCGGCCGCAGCCGCTGCCCCGGCGGTCGAATACGCGAGCAGGGCCTGAACGGGACTGTGGGTGTCCGTGGCGAGCTCCAAGGACACCCACTGCAAGCCGCGCCCGAGCGGAGCGAGGGGGGAAGGTGCGTGCAACGCAGGAACACGGGAGGACAACGAAGGTCCGTCGAGGCGCAGCACGGCAAGGGCGTCGGCGGCGATGGGGACGGGGTCCGGGCGTCCTCGAGGGCGAGCCAGCGCCTCCCGGGCTCGGGCTCGCGCGGGGCCGGCAGCGATGACCCAGGTGCGACCCGGAAGCTCGAAAAGCGAGGCGTCGATGGGCAGCCCCTGCTGGTCGCGCTGGCGGACCAGCTCGCGCACGGGGCCGGAAGGTCCCGCGGTCCACAGCGGGTGCCCGTCGGAGTCGACGAGCGTGGCCGGATCGATGTCCGCACGCACTCCGAGGACGGCTGCGATGAAATCGTCGGCGTCCGCGCCATCCCCGCCGATCGAGTAGAGTCCGAACACGACCTCGTCCGCGTCTTCGATCGCGTCCATGGCGCAGGTTGCGGCGACGACACGACTGCGCTCGCGGGCGAGCTCCTGGACCCGCTTCAGGAGCGGGCCGTAAGCGCCGCTCGCTCGAAGCGCGTTCGGGCGGATCACGAGCAGTAGCTCCGGAGCGACGTCGAACACGTCCTGCCACCGGGCCTCGACGACGGGCGGGGACCGGGTCGGGGCTCGGGGGGGGTTCGCGCACGACGAAAGCGAGATCACGACCGCGGCGCTCGCGGCCAGAGCCCCCGGAGTGCGGCTCACCTTGCGCCCCGCTTGCGGACACTCTCGGCCATATGGGCGACGGTCTCTTCGATGTTCATCTCCGAGCTGTCCACGAGGATCGCGTCGGCGGCCTGACGGAGAGGCGCGACCGGGCGAGTGGTGTCCTGCAGGTCGCGCTGCCGAACGTCCCGCAGCGTTTGCTCGAAGCTCGCCGGAGTTCCTCGGGCGACGAGCTCGTCGAACCGACGGCGTGCTCTCACCTCCGGGCGCGCCGTGAGAAAGAATTTGATCTCGGCGTCCGGGAACACGACCGTGCCGATGTCTCGCCCCTCGAGGACGACGCCGCCGCGCCGGCCCGCGTGTCGCTGGAAATCGAGGAGCGCGTCTCGCACGCTCGGATGGGCCGACACTGCGCTGGCGCCCATGCCGACGTCAGGGGCGCGAATCGCGTCGGTGACGTCGGCGCCGTCCAGAACGGCCCGTACACCGAGTCGAGCGTCTCGCTCGAAGGAGAGCGCGCCGCGCGCCACCAGACCCCGCGCCAGCCTTCCCAGGGCAGCGTCGTCGTCCCAGGACACTCCCGCGCTGCGCGCGGCGAGCGCCACGACCCGGTACATCGCGCCCGTGTCCACGAGAATGAACCCCAAGGAATCCGCCAATCGCTTCGCGACGGTACTCTTGCCGGCCCCCGCGGGCCCGTCGATGGCGATGATCGGCAGCGGTCGAGGCGACCCTGGGGCAGGCAAGTCGATGCGCTCATCCATGGTCGACATCGCGGAGCCCCGGTCTCGTCAGGGCCCCGGGGGCGGCAGCAAGCGCAGCGCGACCACGCCGAGCGTCCGAAGGGTCGAATCGTCGAGTACGAACGTGCAGTGCAAGTCGTGGTCCTGAGATGCGATCTGTAGGTCTTGCAAGTGCACGTCTCCGATGAGAGGTCCTACGGTTTTTACCCACCGGGCGAGGGTCCGCAGCCCGTCGGCGCCGCGCGTCGCCTGCCCGGCGTCGGCATAGCTCAGCGTCGCGGCAAGGGTCATCCCGGGTGGCTGGAAATTGCCGGTCACGTGCGCGATGCGCAAGCCGCCCATCCACGATAGGTCGATCGCGCCGACGGCGCCGGTGGTGATCGGCGCGGATTCGAAATCGGCGGCCACCGAGAGCGCCGCGCCGCTCGTCTCGATGGTGTCGGCGACCCACGGCTTGACGACCCGGTCGAGCGCCCTCGCCCCGGTGCGATCGAGCGCGCGTCGCACGCCTCCTCTCGTGCCGACGAGGAGCAGTCGGCGCGAAAGCGCCGCATAGCTGACCTGGCCGGCTGACTGGAGCGAAAAGCCTGCGTAATGCTCGGATACAATCGGTAATCCGTCTCTCGTCGTTCGCACGGCAGCGAGCCGCTCCGGGTCCAATCGTCCGATGGCGGCGACGACGTATTCGATGCTGCAACTGCCCTCGGCGGACGGAGCGCGGTACTGCGCCACGATGAGCCGGTCGACATCTCGCGAACCGTCGAATCCGGATGAGTCATCGAGCGGCAAGAGCGCCCGGACGACCTGGGTCGCGCTCTCCACGAGCGCCTGGACCCGGAAGAGGGCGCGCACGTCCACGCTGGCGACGAGCGCGGGACCTGGAGGCAAAAGGGCAACCGGATCGCTGTCGACGTCGCGGTGCAGGTTCACCGCCGAACCGGCCGGCTTGCACGACAGGATCAGGGCCGAAGCGACGAGAGCAAGCCACGACGATATGCTCGCCGACCTAGGACCCCGCATGGCGCCCGAGCGTAGCGCGTTCGAATCCCGCAGCGACAGCGGCATGGCCGCTCCGGCGCCGCACCCCGGCATGGAGTAAAGTCGCGAGCGATGACGCCGACGACCGGATCCGTGAACGCGGAGGCGAGCGAGCTTCTTCGCAAGTACAGGCAGATGCTTGCGATGCGCCTGGCGCACGCGGCGGGAGTCGAAGCTCCGACGCAGGTCCGGGCCCAGATGATCGCCCTCTCGGCCCGCTTTCCCGGCGCCCTTCGCGAGATCGACGAGATCGAGCTCGAAGAGCTGCGCAGACGAATCTCGCGGCTCGAAGGGGTTGTCTCTGGCGATTGCCTGCCCGAGCCGTGGATGCAGGCCATGGCGGCGTTCCACGCGCTCGCGCGAGGAGCCCTGGTCGCGAAGCGCTTTCTCGCTGGACGCAAGCGAATCGACGAGACGGTCGAACGCGGCTTCATCGATGCGCTCGAGAAGCTCGATTTTCCGGAAGATGCGCGGCTCTGGAAAAACGATTTGCGCCTCGTGGCGTCCCCTCCGCAGGGCCGGATGACGGCCCTTGTCTTCGCTCGACTCGCACCGGCCCTCGGCATCACGGAGCCGCAGGCCCGAGCGCTGGTCTGGGGTGCCCAGGCCCGTCGCCCCCGTCGCCGCGTCCCCCGCGGCGCGTAGCCAGGTGCGTTCGATCCGCTGCTCCCGTCCTCAGGACGGCGAAGGCGACGAAGAAGACGGAGGGGCAGACCCGGTCGCGGCCGTCGAGGGGGACGGTTTCGCCGCCTCGGAGCTGGCGCCGTTCGAGGGAGCGGACTTGCCCGGCTCGCTGGCGCTTGGAGTGGTCGCGGAGTCCGCCTTGGCTGCGGGCTTGGGCGAAGCGTACAAGTCCGAGTACCAGCCGCCGCCTTTGAGGATGAAGTTGGTGCCCCCGCTGATGAGGCGGTGCGCAGACGATTGTTTGCAGCTCGGGCACAGATCGAGGGGCGGCTCCGTGATCCGTTGCACTTCCTCCCACGCGTGGCCGCACGCCGTGCAGGCATACTCATACGTAGGCATGTTCAAAAGCGTTATGGCCGGACTGGCACTCTGTCAAGTGGAGTGCCAAAGAGCCAATGCGGGGGAAGGTAAGCGGACGCCCCCGCGCCGCGCCGCGCCGCTCGACCGCGAAAAGGCCGGGCAGCATGCTGCAAGAGCTCGTGGGACAGGCGCCGCTGCGGCTCAATTCGCTCTTGCACTGAACGGACGATGGGCGATACAGCTGAAGGGTATTACGCCGGCGGCTGGGGAAATGAACCGGGAGATGAAGTCGCGATGAAGATCAAGAAGCTCGAGCTCATCGGCTTCAAGTCATTCGTGGACCGAACGGTCCTGCATTTCGACCACGACGTGCTGGCGATTGTGGGACCCAACGGATGCGGAAAATCGAACATCGTCGACGCGATTCGCTGGTGCATGGGCGAGCAGAGCGCCCGGCATCTTCGCGGTCGATCGATGGACGACGTCCTCTTCAGCGGCAGCGAGTCCCGCGCCCCGCAGGATTTTGCAGAGGTGACCCTCACCTTCGACAACGACGAGCCAAGGGAGCTCCCGCTCGAGTTCAAGCACTATGCGGAGATCGCCGTCACGCGCCGGCTGCACCGATCGGGCGAAAGCGAATATCTCATCAACAAGGTCGGTGTTCGTCAGCGCGACGTGACCGACCTGTTTCTCGGGACCGGCGCCGGCACGAAGGCGTACTCGATCGTGGAGCAGGGCAAGGTGGGGCTCATCGTGAGCGCCAAGCCGGAAGATCGCCGGCTCCTCATCGAAGAGGCCGCCGGAATCACGAAGTTCAAGTCTCGCAAAAAGCACGCGGAGAAGAAGATGGACCTCACGCAGCAAAATTTGCTGCGCGTGGCGGACCTGGTCTCCGAGATCGAGCGCAGTCTCGTGTCCCTCAAACGGCAGGCGGCCAAGGCCGAGCGCTACGTTTCCTATCGCAACGAGCTGGAGGATCTCCAGCTTCACGAAGCCGCCCACCGGTACCTCGAGCTCTTCGGATGGATCAAGCTCGAGACGGGGGAGGTCTCGGAGGCCGCGGACGCCCACGAGCGCGTTTGCTGCGAGCTGTCGACGCGGGAAACGGAGCTCGAGGTCATGCGGCTGGACGTGCACGCGTGCGACGAGCGCCTGGGTGAGGCGACCAACGCCAGTTTCGCGGCAGGCAACGGGGTGCGGGCCGAAGAGGCAGCGATCCTGCGCGCCAAGGATAGGCTCGCCGCGCTCGTCGAGCGACAAAAGCAGGCCGAGGCAGAGGGTCGCGAGATCGGCGAGCACTGCACCCGCTTGGCTTCCGAGCAACGGCTCGCGGAGCGGGAGGTCGAGGGGCTGTGCGAAGCGGAAGCGGTGGCTGCGTCCGATGTCGCCCGTCAAGAGCAAGCCCTTGCCGACTACGCCGCAGCGCACGCGATCGCGGATGGGCGGGCCGCGGAGCGCCGTCACGCCATTGCCAACGCGCGTGCCGAGATCGCGCGCGCGGAGGGAAAGCTCGCTGGTCTCGAGCGGAGGGGGACGGAAATGACGGCCCGCCGCGAACGCGTCGACTCCGAGGCGCGCTCGTTGCAGCAGGCCCGCGCGGATCTCGACGTGCGCGTCCAGGACATGACGCGGTCGATCGACGACCTGCGCGCGGCCCACGCGACGACGGTCCTCGAGAAGTCGACGCTCGACGCGCGTCTGGCGGAAAGCAAACAGCTCATCGTCGAGCTGGAGCGGTCGCTGGAGGAGAGTCGCGCAGAGCTCTCGCGCAAGCGTTCGCGGTACGGGGCGCTCGAAGAGATGCATGCCCGCCTCGAGGGCGTCGGTGCCGGCGCGAAGACTCTCGTGGGAACGGGGGACCCTTGCGTCGCGGGGTTGGTCGCGGATCGCATCGAGGCGCCCGAGCACCTCACGCAAGCGCTGGCCGGCTTGCTCGGCGCGAAATTGCAGCACGTCGTCGTCCGCAACGTGCGTCCCGCGGTCTCCTTGCTCGAGGGGCTCGCTCGACAACGCACGGGCCGGGCGACCATCGTCCCGCTGCGCTCGTCATTCGTTGCGGGCGCGGGCGCGGGTCCACTCCCGACCGACGACGGGGCTCTGGGCAGGCTCGTCGATGCGCTCCGATACGAGCCCGAGGACGAATCGCTGGTTCACACCCTGGTCGGCGATTGCCTGGTCGTGCGGGACCTCGAGAGCGCGCTGCGCCTGCGGACGGCGGGTGTCGGTTGCGTCATGGCGGCCCTCGATGGGTCCGTCCTGCACCCCGACGGTCGAATCGACGGCGGCCAGGAGGACGAACTGGCCGCCGGGATGCTCGAAAGCAAACGCGAAGCGCGCGAGCTCGCGCACGAGATCGAGAGACTCGACACGATCGTGTCGCGAAAAATCGAGGCGCACCAGTCGGCAAGACAGGAGATCGCCCGGACGGGGGTGGCGCTCGACCGGGTGCGCAGCGAGACTCACGCTCGCGAGCTTGCGCTGGTGACCGCCGAAAAGGATCTGCAGAAGACCCAGGCACAGGGCGAGACCGTGGCTCGGCGTCTCGAGTCGTTGGAGATCGAGAATACCGAGCTCACGCGTGCGTTCGATGAGGCTTTGAGGGAGCGCGACGGAGCCGTGCACGCGCTGTCGCAGTCCCGTGCCCTCGTCGAGACCGCGCAGGAGGAGCTGCTTCAGGTCGAAACGGCGCTGGAGGAAGCGCGGCAGCGTCTGGAGGCACATCGCCAGGCGGTGACGTCCTCCAAGATCGCCGTTGCCGGCGTGCGCGAGCGTCTGGCCGCTGCGCGCGGCGCGGAATCGCGGCTGCGTCGAAGCGCAGCCGAACTCGAGGAGCGCACGGCCCGCATCGATGCCGAGCTGACGGCCAACGCGCGAAGCTTCGACGAGACGACCGCCGATCTGAAAGCCCACGAACAGGGCCTTCAATCGGCGCTCGATCGCGCGCGGGCGGCGAACACGGAGCTCGAAGGAGTGCGCGCCGTGGCCGAGGAACTGCGCGGCGTGCTCATCGACCGCGAGGGGACCATCAAGGACCTTCGCGTGCGAGCGGCTGCGGTCCGCGAGCGTCTCCAGGCGCACGAGATGGCTCTTCGTGAGCGGCAAATCGCGATGGATCATCTCGTCGCCGGGGTCGCCGACAAGTTCCGCGGGATGCATCTGCCGCACGTCGTGGGAGACCATCACATGCGGGCGCCTCCGGACGGAGTCTCGCGTGCGCGCATCGAGGAGCTCGTGCGGCTCATCGAGCGAATGGGCGGCGTCAATCTCGATGCGATGCGTGAGCACGCCGAGGCCGAGAGCCGCTTCACTTTCTATACGACGCAGAAAGCGGATCTCGAGAGAGCTCTCCTGGATCTTCAGCGCGCCATCGCCCAGATGAACAGGGAATCACGTCGTCTGTTCGAGGAGACGTTCGCCGCCGTCAACGAACGCTTTCGAGAGATCTTTCCACGGATGTTCCGCGGAGGATGTGCCGAGCTGCGAATGACCGACCCCGACGATCTGCTGGAGACCGGCATCGACATCGTCGCGCAGCCGCCGGGCAAGAAGCTATCGAGCATCGAGCTCATGAGCGGCGGGGAAAAAGCGCTGACCGCCGTCAGTCTCATCTTTGCAATCTTCCAGATCAAGCCGTCGCCGTTCTGCATCCTCGACGAAGTCGATGCGCCGCTCGATGAGGCGAACGTCGCAAGGTACAACGAGCTCATCCGATCGATGACGGATCAGTCTCAGTTCATCCTCATCACTCACGTCAAGAGAACGATGCAGATGGTCGACGTCCTTTACGGAGTGACCATGCCCGAGGCTGGAATCTCGAAGATCGTCAGCGTGAAGATCAACGACTCGGTGCAGCATCGTGCATCGACGGCGCGGGGCGATCTGAGAGAGGCAGTCGCCTGAAGCCGCCGGACCGCGCGGGTCTCGGTGGAACTGCCGCTTCGGGGGTTTGCGCCGGCAGGCTCGGCGAGCTAATCGCGAAGCTCTAGCCCGTGCCCAACGAGTCGAAGCCCGAAGCCGCGGCGAGCGCGCCGACACCCGCGAGGAAAAAGAAGAAGCGAAGCCCGGCCGCGTTGCAGCGTGAGCTCCGCGACCTCGCGTCGCCGCAGGACGGTCCAGCCAAACCTGCTGTCGACTTCAAGAAAGTCTTCTTGCGCGTCGGTATCATCGTCCTCGCACTTTGGGTTGCCGCCGTCATCGCGCTTCGCTGGACAATCATTCCGGTCATCGTCGCCGGCGCGCTGACGCTGGTCGCTACGGGGGCGATGGTCTGGATCGTCCGCTACGTCAACAAGTCACGGGAGCTCGGGGCGCTGCTCCGGTCGGCGGCTGCCACGGAAGAAGGCCGTGTGGAGGCGCTGAAGAAGCTCGAGACCGACTTCAAGAAGGGAGACGTGCAGGCCACGATCGCCCGGGCCCAGCTGCAGATGCAGCAGGATCCCCGCCAAGCGCTCGCGACCCTCGAGTCGATCGATCTGGCCAAGCAGATCGCGCCGATGGCCGATCAGGTCCGTTGCCTGCGCGCCAGCCTGCACTTGCAGCTCGGAGAAGTCCAGGAGGCGAGAGCGCTCGTGGACAAGATGGAGCTCGGCAAGCAGCAAGAGGTGAAGACTCGGGTCATGTTCGCCGCGGTTGCGGGGGAAGCGTGGGGACGCACCGGAGAAGCCCGGAAGGCCGTCGAGCTTCTGGAGGTGTTCAACCCCGATGACCCCGATTACGGCGAGATGCGCATCCAGATGTGGCGTGCCCGTGCCTTCGCTTACGCCGGGGTCGGGGACATGAAGGGGGCCTCCCGAGCGCTGAGGAAGCTCTCGGAGATCAGCCCCCAGCTCCTGGCGATGTTCGTGGCGGGCAAACGGGTCCATCCGATGTTGCAGCAGGAAGCCAAGCAGCTCTTCGTGCGCAGCGGCGCCGTTGCCCGCAAAATGGTCCGGCAGAAGGTCTGATTAGCCGGGCACGGCCCGAGCGACCGGCTTGAGCGACACCTCGGGCTGAAGTTCCGCATAGCTCACGACGAACGCGTCGGGGTTGTCCACCTCGAGAAGCTTGCGTACGAATCGCCGGATATCGGGCTGGGTGAGGATCACCGCCGGCCGCGCCTTCGACGCTGCTGCCTCGCTCAGGGCGAGACGCACGGACGCGAGGACGTCGCGCGCCGCTTGGGGCGACAGCGACAGGAACGAGCCCGACGCCGTGCGTGTGATTGCGCGGCGCACGGTATCCTCGAGGATGGGATCGAGTAGGACGACGTCGAGGTGACCGGCACCCTCCGTCAACCGGTATGTGATGGCTCGGCGCATCTGGCTACGCGCGTACTCGGCGAGATTGAGGGCGTCCTTTTCGGTCGATGCCACGGTCGACAGCGCTTCGAGGATGCCGCGGAGATCGCGCACGCTCACGCCCTCTTCCACGAGGCGACGCAGAACGTCGGTCAGCAGAACGAGGCTCAAGGGTTTCGGGACGACGTTGCGCACGGTAGCCGGTGCGAACTGTTCGAGCTCGTCGAGGAGCCGCTGCACCTCGGCGAGCCCCAAGAAATCGGCGGCTCGCGCGCGAACCGTCTCGACGATGCGCTCACGGAGCCACGCAGCCGCCTCCGCGCCCTCGAGCTCGGCGGGCACCGACAGCATCCGAGATGGAACCTCGTGCAGCGAGAGGACGGCGGTGCGATCTGCGAGGTCCTCTTGAACGCGCAGGCGGGGCGCGGGAAGCGGGACACCGAGGCTCGCGAACAGGCGGCGCCGCACCTCCGCGGTGGCCGCCCGCAGGCCGTCGGGCTCGAGCTCCAGAACGGGCGCGAGATCTGCGCTCACCTGTACGCTCCACGGGACGACGAGTGGCACGAAGGCGGGCTCGTCGGGACGGTTTGCTCGCGAGCGCCCCGGGGCGGCGTCGGTCGCCGCTCGCTGTCGTTCGATGGTCGTCGCACGGACACGAGCGTGTCCGACGATCGTCAGCGCCACGCCGAGAGCAAGAAACGGCAGCGCGGGAAGGCCCGGCACGGCCGCCAGCAGGAGGACGAAGACACCGGCAACCTGGATGGCCTTCGGTACGCTCAAGAGCTGCCGTGCGAGCTCCTCGCCGAGCGGTGTGTCGGCTTCCTCGCTCGCGACGCGGGTCACGAGCACGCCCGCGGCCGTCGACAGAACGAGCGCGGGGATCTGAGTGACGAGCCCGTCGCCGATGGTGAGTAGACCGTAGCGTCGCAGCGCACCCGTGAGAGGCATGCCTCTCATGGCGACGCCGATGGCCAGTCCCCCGAGGACGTTGACGACGAGAATGACGAGCGATGCAATCACGTCGCCCTTGACGAACTTCATCGCGCCGTCCATCGCTCCGTAGAATTGATTCTCCCGCTGCAGGGCGCGGCGCCGGCGGCGAGCTTCGTTAGCGTCGATCGTTCCAGAGCGAAGCTCCGCGTCGATGGCCATCTGCTTGCCGGGCATTGCGTCGAGCGCAAAACGGGCTCCGACTTCCGCGACCCGCTCGGATCCCTTGGCGATGACGATGAACTGAATCGTCGTCAGGACGACGAATACGACCCCACCCACGACGTAGTTGCCCCGCACGACGAACGTGCCGAAGGCCTTAATCACTTCACCTGCATTCGCCTGCAGCAGGATGAGGCGCGTCGAAGCGACATTCAGCGCGAGGCGGAAGAGCGTGGTGAGGAGGAGTAGCGTTGGGAAGGTCGCGATTCCGATGGCGTCAGGCACGTACAGGACGACGAGCACGATCGTGACGGCTGCGGAGAGGTTGGTCGAGATGAGGACATCGAGCACCCAGGTCGGCAGTGGCACGATCATCAGGCCGACGACGACCACCACGAGCGCGGCGAGCGCGACGTCCGCGCCCGCCACACCGGCGCGCCGGGCGCCGGGCAGGGGTAGGGGGGGGATTCGAAGTTCGCGAAGCACGATCAAGGGCTCGGCGGTGGTAGCTCTCTCCCTGAAAGGCGGCGCGAGACTTAATGCAGGGGTGTGGCGGGGATGCAAGCGGGCGCCCTCCGCGCGCCTGCACGGCCCACGAGCGGCGAGCGGACGGCGAGAGATGGCAAGAGTTGGGGCAAGAGTTGGGCAAACTTGGCAAGAGAAGAATGAGCCGCGGCGGGAGGTTATCCCCGGGGCCGCCCGGTCGATCGTCTCTCCGTCTATCGGAGGCCGTCTCACGCTATACTGGACGGCTAAGCGAGCGTGCGATGACCTCGAGAGAGAGCCGCCGACCCACCACGACGCCTCCGCCGACTCCGGTGCCGCCCAGCGGACAGCCTGCCAGCGAGGGGGCCGTCGCGCCGCCCCCGCTCCGGCGCACGGGGCATGCGTTGACGGACCTCGGGCGAAAGAGAAGCTCGAACGAGGACGCGTTTTTCATCGACGATCAGTTGGGACTGTACGTGGTGGCCGATGGAATGGGTGGCCACGCCGCCGGCGAAGTGGCCAGTCGAGAGGCAGTCGACACCATGTACGGCATGATCAAGAGAAGCGTCGGCAAGCTTCGAGAGCTGGTCGATCCGCTGTCGGACGAGGACTCTCGGGCCGCATGCAGACTGCTCGAGAGCGCCGTCCAGGCCGCGACGTATTTCGTCTACTCCATCGCGGAAATCGATCGCGACAAGAGCGGGATGGGGACGACCATCAGCGCGCTGTTGATCCTCGGCGACTACGCGGTCACCGCGCAGGTTGGCGACAGCCGCATCTACCGCGTCTTCGATGGGTCCGTCGAGCAGCTCACCGAGGACCACACGCTCATCGCCTGGCAGCTCAAACAGGGCCTCATCACTCCCCAGGAAGCTGCACGCTCACCGCATCGCAATGTCATCACCCGCGCCGTGGGCAACCGAGAGTACGTGCAAGTGGATACGAGATGCGTCCCCCTCGGCGCCGGCATGCGGTTTCTGCTGTGCAGCGACGGACTGCACGGCTACCTGCGGGAGGAGGACATTCCCGCCATTGTGGCATTCGGCGGGCAGGAGTGCGTCCGTCGGTTCGTCGAGCTCGCGAACCAGCGGGGAGGCAAGGACAACATCACCGTCGTCTTGGTCGAAATCGACTGACGCCCTTGTCACGAAGTTGACCCGTAAGCGAGGCGCCTGTTATCCCGTGTTCGGATGGCCTCGCAGTCGGGATTCCGGCGCCGCGCGGTCATAGCCCCGTGGCAGTAGAAATGTACGGCGAGGCCGTGCGAGCCGTCGGCGCCGGTCGATTCGCGTGAAAAGGGTGGTCCGATGGGAAGAAGGCGAGTCGGGGTTCTGATGGGCGGGTGCAGCGCGGAGCGCGAGGTCTCGCTCCGGACCGGAGACGGGGTCGCCACCGCCTTGGAGAGCCGAGGCTACGATGTGGCCCGCCTCGAATGGCGACCCGATGACCTCGACCTGTCCGCGCGGCTTCTCGCCAGCGAGGTCGACGTGGTCTTCATCGCGCTGCATGGTCGCGGGGGCGAGGACGGTTGCGTCCAGGGGATGCTGGAGCTCCTTCGAATTCCGTACACCGGCAGCGGGGTGCTGGCGAGCGCCCTGGCGATGGACAAGATCAAGGCCAAGGAGCTGTTCCGACTCCATAACGTGCCAACTCCTCCCTACTACGTTGCGACGCGCGACGACCTCGAGCATCTCGCATCCTTGCACGGGAGCTTCGGGTTTCCCGCCATCGTCAAGCCGCAGCGCGAGGGTTCGTCGATCGGTGTCGCGAAAGTCGACGGCCCACGTGACTTGGCCACGGCAATCGACAACGCGCTCGCGTTCGACGACCAGGTGCTCGTCGAACGGTTCGTCCGTGCCATGGAGGTCCACGTTGGCCTTCTCGATCAGCGCGTGCTCGGGGCCATCGAGGTGCTGCCGAGAGAAGGCATGTACGACTACCGCGCCAAGTACACGCCGGGGCTCACCGAGTACATCGCCCCTCCGCGGCTGCCGTCGACCCGCCTGCGCGGCGTGATGAATCTGGCCGAGCGGGCGGCGCGAGCCCTGTCGTGTCGCGGTGCTTGTCGGGTCGATCTCCTCGTGACCGAAGGCGAGAACGAGTACGTTCTCGAGGTCAATACGCTCCCGGGAATGACTCCCACGTCGCTGCTGCCCAAGATTGCGGCGTCCGCCGGCATGGACTACGAATCGCTCTGCGACGCGATTCTGGCCGGGGCCCGCCTCAATGCGAGGCTGCCCGAGCGACCGGACGAAGCGGCGTCGCGACGCCACCGCAGCCCGCACCGATCGCAGGTGAACGTCCGCGACGAAGAGGCCCCGTCGGCCCGACGGCCCGCGCGCGCGGCGGGTTGACCTCGAATCGGCGCAAGGTTGCGGGGCCGCCGCCTCCCCGTCACCTCGGCCGTCCGCCGATCACCACCTGTCTCGTCTTCGCGACGCCCCATGGCTGCACGATGGCGAACTCGTGGGGCAAGTCCCACACGACGATGTCCGCCCGCTTGCCGGCGCGGAGCATGCCGCGATCCTCCAGACGGAGCGACGCCGCGGCGTGTCGAGTTGCCCCGAGCAATGCCTCCTCCGGAGTGAGCCCGTAGGCTCGCACGGAAAACGCAAGGGCCAGCGGAAGACTCTCGCTGGGCGCCGTGCCCGGGTTGGCGTCGCTCGCCACGACCAGGTCGATGCCGGCCTTGCGCATCTGCGCGACGGGCGGTGGGCGATGACCGAGAGTGAAGCTCGCGATCGGCAATAGAACGACCGACACCTGCGCTCCTGCGAGGGCATCGAGAGCCTTCTCGTCGACGTGCTCCAGGTGGTCGACCGAGGCGGCACCGAGCGAGGCCGCGAGCCGAGCCGCGCCGACGTCGGCGAACTGACCGGCGTGGAGGCGCACACCGAGGCCATGTGCGATGGCCGAGTCGAACACCCGTCGGGCCTCGTCCACGGCAAAGGCGTGGACATCGACATACGCGTCCACGAAGCGTGCGAGCCGCGCGCGGGCGACCTCCGGTACGAGGTCGGATGCGACCGAGTCCACGTACCGCGCGCGGTCTGCCCCGTCCGGCAGCGCGTGCAGAGCGAGAAACGTCGGCACGACGCTCGGCAGATCGGTGCGCGTCGCCATTTGCGCTATCGCCTCGAGCTGCTTGAGCTCGTGAGCTGCGTCGAGCCCATACCCGCTTTTGACCTCGACGGTGGTTGCACCGAGCGATGCCATGCGCTTCAAGCGTGCGGCCAATTCTTCGGCGAGCGCTTCCTCGTTCGCTTGCACAACGACCTTGTGGGTGGCCTTGATTCCGCCGCCCGCTCGCGCGATGTCGCGGTAATCGGCGCCGCCGAGACGCATCGCGTATTCGAGGTGACGCGACCCGATCCAGCAAGCGTGGGTGTGCGCATCGACGAGCCCGGGAGTCACGACGCGATCCCCCATGTCGAGGAGAGTCGCGCTCGCGGGTGCCTGGTCCCGCGGTCCGACATAGACGATGCGACCGGCCTCGAACACGACCGCGCCCGGTTCGATCACGCCGAGAGGATCAACGCGTTCCGGATCGCACGTCACGATGCGCTGCGCGGCGAACCCTTGCGCCGTCATCGCGACGGACCCCCCGAGGACAGCCTCCGCGAAAGCTCTTCCGCCACGGTGCGCGATTGCGCTCCGCCGACGGCCCGCCGCAGGTCGTCACCGTCCAGCGGCCGTGCCGCAATTCTCCCTCGTGCATGGGCGACGCGCGCGAACGCCTGGCGACAGCGCTCCCGGAACGCCTCGGAGCGCTCGGCCTCCTGCACCAACGCGTCCACGGCCGCCTCCTGCTCCTCGAAAGAATGGCACACGAGCAGCGCATCGCACCCCGCCGCAATCGCTTGCACGGCCGCGTCGGCGATCGGCCAGTGGTCTGCGATCGCGCGCATCTCGAGATCGTCGCTGAAAAGCATTCCGTTGAACCGAATGTGTTCGCGCAGAACCGTGCATATCGCATGGGAGAGCGTCGCCGGGTTGCGCGGGTCGAGCGCGGGGTAGACGACGTGGGCGGTCATCATGGCCGCGACGCCGCTCGCCGCAGCCGCGCGAAAGGGGGGGAGCTCGACTCGATCCAGCCGATCACGCGGTTGGGCGACCAAGGGCAAATCGACGTGCGAGTCCTTGGACGTGTCGCCGTGACCCGGAAAGTGCTTTGCGGTTGCGAGGATGCCCGTCGACTGCAGGCCCCGGATCCAGGCTGCCCCGAAGCGCTCGCAGGTTTTCGGGTCCGCGCCGAACGCGCGGTCCGCGATGATGGGATTGTCCGGGCATGTATCGACATCGACCACAGGCGCGAAGTTGATGTTCACCCCGACGGCCGCCAGCTCCGCGCCGACCGCCGAAGCGATGCGTTCGGCAAACGGCTCGTCCTCCAGAGTGGCGACGGCGCGCATGCTCGGCAGCTCGAGGAAGGGTGCGCGGAGGCGCGC
This sequence comes from Polyangiaceae bacterium, assembly GCA_035622655.1. Classification (GTDB taxonomy): domain Bacteria; phylum Myxococcota_A; class Polyangia; order Polyangiales; family Polyangiaceae; genus Palsa-1150. The sequence goes on along the minus strand of DASPUY010000204.1, from coordinate 16,909 downwards.
GACGCGGCCGCCCTCCTGGTCGATTGCGAGAAGCGGTGCGGCGGTTGCTGCGCGCATCTGACGGCAAAGCGCGGAAACCTGCTCTGGATCCGGCCCCAGGTTGCGTGCGAACAGGATCGCTCCGCAGCGCCGCGCTGCCCGGAGCGCTCGGGCGTAGGAGCCGGGCAATGTCGCCCCGGAGAAGCCGCCCAGGATGAGCTGTCCACAGATCGACTCGAGACTCATCGCGCCAGCGCATGATCGCACGAGTTGGCGACGTGGTAACCGCCGCGAATGCGCTACATCCATGGGCAGCGCGCATGCGGCTGCGTCCGTTGCTTTCGATGACCGCGGCGCTCTCGGCTTTCGCCGCCGACGCGGCCACGGCGCCCGGGAACACCGGCCCGATCACTGGCGCGCCCGCGAGCTCTTGGGCAATGTCGCACCCCTCCGAGCCGCGCGCGAAGGCCCAGGTGACCTTTCTGACCCGCGATGGCGCGCGACGTTACATGATCGAGCTCGTCAATCGAGATCGGGCCTCCGTGGGTGTCGCGCCGGTCCAGCTCGACGAAGGCGCGGCGAGTCGAGCGGGGCAAGGCCACGCCGAGGACATGGCCGCTCACGGATTTCTCGGTCATTGGGGCACGGACGGCTCGGTCCCCGAACAGCGGCTCACCGATGCGGGGGGGGCCGACATGGTGCTCGAGAACGCGAGTTGCTTCACCGACGAGCGCACCCGGGCCCTCGATCCGCAACCGCGGATCGATCCCCGCAACGTGGAGCGAGCCGAGGCCATGTTCTTCCACGAGCAGCCGCCCAACGACGGACATCGACGAAATATCCTGAACCCCATCCATAACAAGCTCGGTATCGGCGTCGCCCAGCCGCTGGCCACGGCAACCGAAATTCCTGCTCCGTGTTTCGCGCAGGAGTTCGTGGACGCATACGGCACCTATGCTCCGATCCCGCACACGCTGCGTCGCGGGGGCGTGGTTCGAGTCAGGGGGACGACGGCGGCACCCGCCACGCCGGCCGGCGTCGGCATCGCGCATGGCGGCCCCTCGGCCGCCATCCCGGTCGCAGAGCTCAACGAGCGGCGCAGCTACTCGGTGCCGGCGCCGTACCGGACCTACTGGCCGGCGGGGTACTCGACGCCGGCACCCGTGCACGTGAGCGGGCGGGATTTCTCGATTGACGCTTCGCTGGGCCCTGACGCGGAGCCGGGTCTCTACGAGGTGAGCGTGTGGGCCGTTTTCCCCGGCTCGTCGCAGCTGGTCATGGTGAGCCTACGGACGATTCGGGTCGAGTGACCTGGGCCTGCGAAAGGACCGCCGACCAGTCCCGGGCACAGCTCGGGTCGTCCGCCGACTCGATGCCCTGGCATCCAAAAGGAGCCACACGTGGCCCCAGCAGTATGTACTGCTCCCGGGCGACGAAGGGCATCTCGCGCTTCCAGCGCGCATCGATCACGGCTCTGGCCGCGTCCGCCACGTCGTTCCAGGCGCTCGTCTCGAGAGCGACGAGTCTGCGGCCGATGGTCTCGTGCACGTCGGCCACTCCTTCGGTGAACACGTAGGCTCTGCGCAGGTAGGCGATCGCCTGCTCGCGCGCGCCCTTGCGCGTCAGGATCGTCGCGGCCGACAGCGCCACCTCGGCGCCACCGCCCAGATCCACCGCGTGCCCCAGCGCGGAGGCGCCGTCGACTCGCCACGCGTCGGCTTCTTGGGGATCGTGCAGAAACGAGGGGCCCATGAATGCCAGGAATTGCCCGTAGTGAAACCATACCCGCGAGTCGTTCGGCCGTTCCCTCGTTCCCCGCTCCAGGTACGCTCGTGCCCGGCGCGCGTCCTCTTCGGTGCCTTGCAGGGGACGATAGGCCAGGATCGTGTCCGCGTATTGATAGACGAGCCAGAACGACGGCTCGAGCTCGAGAATGGCGTCGAGGTAACGAGGCACGTCCTTGAACTCACGGTGCTCCGACCAGTGGGTGCCGTAATCGACCATCAGGCTCGCCCAGAGCAGATCCACCGCGGCAGCGTCCCAGCCGAGCGTCGCCACGTGGAGCGGAGCGGGGGGGGGCAGGACGTAGACATCCTCGGACTCCTTCGCAGAGTGTGCGAGCGCGGCGAGACGAGGCTGCGTGCCCGCGACGCCGGCCGCGGACGCGAGAAAGAGGACGAGAGCACCGACGGTGGAGCCGTTCATTCCACCTCGCCGTCGATGAACATTCCGGGATCGAGCCTCGGGCCGCGTGCGTCGCCGCTGACGGCTTCGCCGGTCACTTCGAAGGTACTGACGATCCCGTCGCCGTCCAGATCGCCGTGGGCGTGCGCTCGGAAGGTCGATTTGCCAGGCGACAGCGCGCTGTCGAATCCGAAGGCGAAGCAATGGGGCTCGCCCGCCGGCACAGGGCGGAAGTCGAGCGCCTTCCAGGTCGGTTGCTCCCAGGCGCCAGGCGGGTCGACCTCGCAGCGGCCTCTCGGGGGAGCGTCCGGAGTCAACGGCGTGCTCGCAGGAAATGCTTCCTCGACGGTGTGTTCGCGCGCATAGGCGACGGCAGCCGCGCCGAGGTGCGTGAGCCCCTGGATGGGCTCGACGAAGCGCGAGGCATGAAGCTGATGCACGAACGCGGGGACCATCACGGCGAGAGTCGAGCCCCCGAGGGCGAACGCGATCGACAGCTCGAGCGGGGTGAAACGGCGCGCGCGAGCGCGCCCTCGGGTGACGGACAGCTGCATTATCCATCTCTACCACCGCGCTCGCCTCTTGAAGAGAGTCCGATGGCCCGAGGCGCGCCATCGGCCGATGGCGGAGGGCCCTATGAATGCGCCATCGCTCGCTGCGGCTCACCGCGCGACCGGCCGCCTGGGTAGAACGTGATAAGAACGTGCCCGCATGGCAGGTCTGCCCGGGTTGGCCGTCACCGGCGCCGCCGGCTTCATCGGAGCGCATCTGGTCCGCGGCTTCGATGCGCGTGGATCGCGCGTCCTGCCGCTGGTCCGGAGTCCGACGGTGCAATCCCCGGCCGGCGCTCGCCCGCTCGAGGACGCTTTGGTCGATCCCGCGCTGCTCTCGGGCGTGGACGTGCTGGTTCATGCAGCGGCGGTACGACACCGCTACGGAGTCGACTCGACCGAGTACAGGGCGTCGAACGTGGATCTGGTCGAGCGAACGATGAAGGCATGCGCGACGGCGGGGGTTCGTCGCTTCGTGCTCGTCAGCTCGGTCGGAGTTTATGGGTTTCCGGCCGACCTGCCGGTGAGCGAAAGTCATCCGTATGCGCCGCGGACGATGTACGCGGCCACCAAGGTGGAGGCGGAGATGCGGACCCGGCGGATCGCCCGCGAATGCGGCATCGAGCTCGTCATCGTTCGTCCGACCATCGTTTACGGTCCGGGGGACCGCAACGGGATGCTCGACAAGATGGCGGCGATGATCCGCGCGGGCATTTATCGCATCGTCGGCACCGGGAACAACACTCTGCATCACACGCACATCGACGACATCGTCGATGGAGTCTGGCTTGCTGCGACTGAAGCGGCGGCTGCGGGTGAGGACTTCATTCTTGCCGGTCCGGAGACGACCACCCTCGCCGAGCTATCGGCCCAGGTGGCCCGTGCCGTAGATCGCGACCTGCCGGGAACGCACGTCCCCATCTCCGTTGCCCGGGCACTTGCCACCGCGGTGGATGCGATGGCTCATGGCGGAGTGGCGTTCACCCGTCGCGAGCCGCCGATCAACCACGAGAAGCTCGATGTCATGACGCTGTCCGTTCGATTCGACACGACCAAGGCCCGGCGCGCGCTGGGCTTTACCCCGCATGTTTCCTACGAGGAGGGGATCGCCCGAACGCTGCGCGGCGAATGGCCGGCGGTGGCTGCCGCCGGTGCAGTATCGTGACCGGGCGTCGTGCGGGGGTGCGGCGACTCGCGTCCTGGGTGCTGGCGCTCGTCGCGCTCGGGTTCGTCGCGTGGGTCATCCCTCTCCGGGACCGATGCTGGGATCCCGCGGCGCCGAAATCGACGCGTGCCGCCGTCTCCTACGAGCCTACGGGGTGCGTCCTGCACCTGCGCTCGGGCGATGTCTCCATCGGGGCCGCGCAGTGCGCTCGGCTCCGGTGCGAGCCGGGACTGGAGACGACGATGGCGCGCACCCGCGTCGGCATACTCGCCCCGCTGCTCGCGCTCTACGGACTCGGGACGCTCGCGTGGGCCGGGCGTTGGAAGGCGCTCCTCGGATTCGCGGACATCGACCTCACGGTCTGGCGCGTCTGGCGAATCACGATCGAAGCGCAGGCGGGAGGTGTGGTGCTTCCGGGCGGGATCGGGGGGGACGCGCTCCGAATTGCCTCGGTCATGGGACGTGGAAATGGGGTCGGGGCCCCGGCGCCGATCGCCGTCGCATCCGTGCTGCTCGATCGGGCGATCGGTCTGTCGGTGATCGCGGCCGTGGCCGCCACGCTCGGGATGGCGTCGCGTAGCGCGAGCGTTCGTGTGGCGGCGGCCCCGCTCGAGCTCGCGCTGGCGGCGATTCCCGTGGCCGTGGCGACCGGTCTCGTTCTGCTCCGGAGCATTGCGCGCTTTGCCCGTGCTCGGCCGCGATGGCTCGACGGCGCAATCGGACGGGCTGTCGCCCCGGTGCTTGCCTATGTCCGAGATCCACGCGCTCCCGGTGCAATCGCCAAAGCGGTCGTTCTCAGCGTCATCGTCGCCGTCGTGCAGTTCGTGGTCATTCGTGGATTGGTGTACGCGGTAGGGGGCGTTCCGTCGGACGAGAAGTGGGTATACGTGGGCACGGCAATGGCCTTCATCGTCGGTGCCGTTCCGGCTCTTCCAGGCGGGTGGGGGACCGCGGACGCCACCTACGTTTTCTTCTTCGGCCTCGCGGGTATCGCTCCGAGCGCCGCGCTGGCGGTTTGCCTTCTATTTCGTCTCTTCTGGTATCTTTCGGGGGTGGTGGGGGCCATCCTTTACATGACGCGGGGCCGTGCCTCCACGCAAGAGGTGCAGGTCGGCGCGATAGGCAAGACATGAATGTCTCAATCGTGGTCCCTGCTCACAACGAGGCGGCCAACATCCGGCGACTCCTGACCGCCCTCATCGAGCAGCAGACCCGCGTGGCGCGGATCCTCGAGATCGTGGTCGTCGCGAGCGGCTGCACCGACGACACGGCCGAGGTCGCGCGCGAGATTGGCCATGGCCGCCCCGGCATGCACGTGCACGTGCAGGAACGCCGGGAGGGCAAGGTCGCGGCAATCAATGCATACCTCAAGCTCCGCGACCCGCGCGCGGAGGTCGTCATTCTCTGCAGCGCCGATCTCGATTTGCAGCGTGACGTCGTCGAAAGACTTGTCGTCGCGTTGCGCGACAACTCCAAGGTCGGCATGGTCGGAGGTCGTCCCGTACCCAACAACGATCCTTCGAAGCTGGTCGGCCGCATGGTCAGGCTCGTCTGGGAGCTGCACCACCGGGTCTCTCTCGAGGTGCCGAAGATGGGCGAGATCGTCGCATTCCGCTCGCATCTCGTCGAGTACGTGAGCGAGCTGTCGGTCGTGGACGAAGCGTCGATCGAGGACATCGTCCGCGCCAAGGGCTACGAGCTGGGCTACGCGCCGGACGCGATCGTGACCAACCATGGGCCCGAGACGCTCGGCGAGTACTTCGAGCAACGTCGGCGAATCGCACGAGGCCATTACTGGCTCGAGTTCGCATTCGGCTACGACGTCGCGACGCTCGACCGCGGCCTCGTCGCAAAGGCTGCGCTCGACGTGGCAAAGAGCGAAGATCCATTCGGAAGAGTCGCCCTCGCTGCTGCCGTCGGAACCGAGGTCGCCGCGCGGCTCATGGGCTTCTGGGACGCCCGCATCGTCGGCGGGAAGCACCGCACGTGGCGCGTGCTCCAGTCGACAAAGTCGCTGGGCGCGGTGAACGGGGTATCGACCGCCACGCCGCCGCGGGAGAGACCCCGCCGACTCTCGGCGCGGCCCGATCCACCGGAGCGGCGGGCGTGAGAAAGCTGCCGCTCGTCGCGAGGCTGGCCGGGTATCGCGCCGCCCATGCGACCGGCTGGCCCCGCCAGCTGCCGATCAATCTCACCGTCTCGGTCACCTACTCGTGTCCCTCGCGCTGCGCGACCTGCGACATCTGGCAGAAGAAGGTCGATGACCTTTCGGTCGACGAGTATGCCCGGGTTTTCCCGACGCTCGAGAAAGTGCCGGTATGGGTCACGCTCTCGGGGGGCGATCAGTTCGTTCGCGCGGACTTCGACGAAGTCGTCCGACTGGTGCGCACGCAGATCGAGCCGAGCATCGTGAACATTCCGATGAACGGGATCGTCACCGAACGAATCTTCCAGCTGCTCCCGAAGATCGCGCACAACACCGTCGGCTCGCAGCTCGTCCTGAACCTCTCGGTCGACGAGATCGGGGACGAGCACGATCGGATCCGCGGCGCGAAGCGCAACTTCGAGAAGCTGCAGCTGGTCGCCGAGCTGATCCACGATTTGAAGAAAACGTACCCGCACGTCGTGCTCGGCGTTCACACGGTGATTTCCAGGTTCAACGTCGGGCGAATCCCCGAAATCGAACGCGAGGCGCGTGCCATCTTCCGCCCCGATTCGTACATCGCGGAGGTCGCGGAGAATCGCGTCGAGCTCAAGACGATGGACAAGCACATCGCGCCGGACCCCGCGGACTACCGCCGTGCGGTGGAGCACTTGAGCCGCGCCATCCGCTCGAGCCGCTCCACGCATCCCGTCGCGCGTCTGGTAGAGTCGCTCCGGCTCGAATACTACGACCTTTCGGCTCGGATCCTCGAGGAGCGACGCCAGGTCATCGATTGCTACGCAGGATGGGCGAGCGCTCATCTGGCCCCGGACGGGCACGTCTGGGGCTGCTGCGTGCGTGCCGAATCGATGGGCAACGTGCGGGATCACGGGTACGACTTTCGAGCCGTCTGGCATGCCCCGAGCGCGGATTCGTTCCGGAGCAGCGTTCGCGCACACGCGTGCGCCTGTCCGCTGGCGAATGCGAGCTACACGAACTTGCTGCTCGATGCGAAGTCGGTGGCCAGGGTCGGCGCGAACATGGCCGGAGCGGGAGCCGGGGTTCCATGACCGTGCTGCCCATGCAGGTCGTCGAGCACGATCGAGGACTGGGGACCGCCTACGAGCGCTGGTGCTTCTATCAACTGATGCAGCAATGGGCGGCACGTTATGGAGTCGAGAGCGCCCTGGAAGGTCCCGTCGACGGGATGGCAGGTGTTCGCGGTGTTCACTGTGTCGGTCTTGCGCGCGACGGAGTGCGAGTCGTCTCCGCGGTCACGAGCCCACGAGCGGCCGAGCTTGCGCGCGCCGTCTACGGGCGCGCTGCGCCGCACGCCTCCGTGGACGTACGCGTGGTGGCTGCGACCGAGGGCATCGAATGCCTGCCTGCGAGCGATCTGGTCCTCGTGTACCACGCGCTACCTTTTGTCGGCGACTGGCGGGCGTATCTGCGCCGACTCGCCGGGCTCGCCCGGAAGGTCCTCGTCGTGGCCACGTGCAATCCTCAGAACTGGGGGTTCCTGGCCGTTCGTCTCGTGGGCGGCGTCTCCGCGCCCGAGGTCTGGCAGACCGGCGTCCTGGCTCCCGCTCTCTGGGAAATCGGGCGCGTTCGCGACCACGTGTATTTCGACGCGCCGTGGTGGCCTGACCTGCCCGTTGCACCCGGACAGAGTGTCGCCGACCGGCTCAAGCAGATGTTCACCGTACGGGGCGGCGCCCGGTTTGCGCCGCCCGAGGAGGGCGCCGTGCTCGCGGCCAAATACGTGTACGGTCCCGAGCGCTGGCCTTACTTCGGCGGCGAGGGGTGGCTGGAGGAGCTTCAGCCCGCGCTCCTGAGGCATCCCGCGTTCGAAGGCTCGCGATCGAAGATCATCCAGCGGATGGCCCATCTACACGCGTTCGTCGTGGACGTGAGCCCGCGGACGCCGCAAGCGCGTCGCCGGCTGGAAGTGATGCATCGGGCTGCCGGCGACGTCGGTGTCGAGCGCGACCCGGCCTCGGCGGAATTAGTGCCCCGGTAACGGACCGGGGCCGCCGGGCGCGGCCGCCGCGTTCGATTCGACTCGTCCGAGCTCGGCTCCGTCGAGCTCCCGGGCGATTTCCTTCAGCTTCTTCTGCAGAGTCGGCGGAGGCGGCAGCGGCACCGGCGCCTCGTCGGCATCGGTCGGGACCACTGGCCAGTTCGATTCGAAGAGAAACCAGTCGCCCTGGCTCGCCACGAGGTGGGCGTCGCCGCGGAGCGCCAGCCCGACGACCTCGCCGAGACCGGGCGTCGACGTGACGAGTGCGAGATAGCGAAATCGAACGAAATCCCATGCCGGGCGGAGCTCGAGAGGCCTGCCCTCCAGTCGATCCATCTCGATGACCCATTCCTTGTCCGGGCGCTGGACCACGGGAGAGACGGGCGACTGAGTGTAATCGAAGAGCGCGCGGCCGCCGCGCAGCGCCACGATGTGGCCCATCGCGACCGTGGGGCTCCAGAGACGATGCGGCGGCTCACGTCCGAGCTTCAGCACCATCACGGTGCTGCCGGGCTCGATCCGATCGACGATGCCCTCGAGTCCCGAGTAGATCCTGTGGCTGTCGGCGAACGTCGGCCAGGTGATGAGCAGCGAGCCGACGGGCAGCGCTGCACAGATGACTCGGCGCGCGAGGGTCAGTACCTGCGACGTTCCTGCTCCGATGCAGGTGGCGAGGACCGCCCAGGCCGGGGGGAGAAAGCGGTGATAGATGAGCGTCGTGCTCTTCAGCGACGCCGGCGACGCGAGATAGAGCGTGAACAGCACGAGGGCGAAGAGCTCGAAGCGCCAGCGATGGATGCGACCGGCGAACGAGGAAGGCCCTTCCGACGGCAGGCGTGCGCGATCGACGGCGAAAAGGACGATCGAGACGGCCCCGATCAACATCATCGAGTTGCGGACGTAAGGCTCGAAACCGCCGAAGAGCACGCCGGGGATGCTCTCGAGCTTCCAGGTGAAGGTGTAAAAGATGTACGGCGCGGATCGGAGCAGCCGGGGTCCCGCCAGCCCCCAGGCCAGCCGCGTCCCGAGCACGATGAGCGAGCCTGCCAGCGCGCACGGGACCGCGCGGATGAGCATGGACTTGCTCGATCGGACGGGTGAACCGATGGTGCAGAGCACCAGCGCAATGCAGGCCACGAACATCATGGCTTGATGGGCGAAGTGAAACAGCACCATGACGCCGCACATGCCTGCTGCGCCTCGCCACGAGGGCCTCGTCGCGAACCGATCGATCGTCGGAAGAAACGCGAGCAGCACGACGAGGCCGATGATGTTCTGGATCAGCCCCCAGAAGAAAAGCCACCCGAATCCGATGGGAGCGACGAGCAGGACGGCCGATCGCGGGGCTCGCACGTGTGCTGCCAAGTGGGCCGCGGCGAGCGGAAGGGCGAACAGCGAGCCGGCAACGACGATCTTCGACGCCCACGTGATGGGCAGCGGGAAGGAGAAGAGCAGAACGAGAAGCGAGAAAAGCTGATTGGACTGGCCGAGGTTGAGCTCGTAGAGCGTCTTTGGCGTGAAACGATCGTCGCTCCAGTGGCGGAGCAAGCCGACGCTCGCCTCGTGAAGAGGCAGGTCGGCCATCGGCGGGTACCGTGCGATGAGAACCGGGAGCGCGAACACGGCACCCACCACCCAGGGCGTCAACCGCTCGATGCGAGAAACGGTCATGGTCCCATCGCCGCGTTGCCCGACAAACGGCGCGGAGCGCTCGACGGCATCGCCGAGCGCTCCGGTCCCCGCTGCCGTGATGGTCATTCCTCGGGGTTGGTCTCTTGGATGTTCGGCGAGATTGCGATGTCGCCGTTCTGGGCGCTTCCCTGCACCTGGAACTGAGACGTGACGCCGTCGCCGTTCAAATCGCCGTGGGCGTTCGCGGTGAAGCCGCCGCTGACCGCCGACGTCTGGGACGCCGTGTACTCGTATTCATAATATTGCGGCTCTTCCATCGAGAACTTCAAGCATTGCCAGCCGGACGTGGCGGTGTCCTGGCTGCCCCAGTCGCTCTTCTGCGACTGATACTTCTGGCCCTGCGGCACCGTGCCGCCGAGCGGAACCGTGTTGGCGGCCGAGGAACAGAACGAGCGCATGAGCGCGGAGCTGCCGCCCGCCCCGATGATCGCCGTCGTTCCTTTCTCTCGCTCGACCGCCGTCGCGGCGTCCTTGGCGATCTGTCCGAGAGAGTTTCGCGCCTCCGCCGTCTTCGCATTGGCGATGTACTTGCGGACACCATAAATGGCAAGTACGGCCAGAATGCCGACGATCGCCACGACGATCATCAGCTCGATCAACGTAAACCCTCGTTCCTTTTTGCGTAGCCATCGATTCATTTGAGATTCCCGATCCTTTCGTGTGTCGTTACAGCCCCTCGTCGTCGTTGAAATCTTCCGTGCCCGTCAGAGCCCCTCGTTGCTCACGAAGACCTGGTTGGTCCATGAGTCGGCCCAGATCTGGGTGTAGTTCGCGGTATTGCCGTCCAGGTCAGCGACGGCGGAGATGACGTACCACTCGGTCGGCGGCGTACTCGGAAAGGTCAGCGGTGCCCCGTTGACCGTGATGTTGCTCTGCGGAATCTGTGTGCTCGACGGTCCGGCGCCCGCGACTCCCGCGATGCACGCGTACCCGAACAGCACCGGACCATCGACGTGCACCGGGAGGCTCGTCCAGGGAACCCCGGTGACGCTCCCGCAGGTGCCGCTGCTTGCGCTGTACGGCGCCCCCCAGCCCACCTCCACCTGGTAGACCGGATCCTGCGGATACCAGCCGCCCGTGAGACCGTTGGGAATGCACTGGGAGACGCCTGCGTATTGCTGGGTCTCCGAGTGATAGGCTTCCTGCGCGGCGCGGATGTTCTGCACCATGCTGGTCGCTTCGGATACATGGGAGGACTGGACGATCTGCCGATACCCGACGACCGCCAGCGTGGCGAGGATGCCCACGATGACGACGACGATCATCAGCTCGACGAGCGTGAAGCCGCGGGTAAGGCGCATGGCCACGGCCCGCCGCATCTGCAGCGCCCGTGCCACGCGATGAGCTCGACGCCGAATGGATGACCTCCTCTCGGAATTGGTTGCTTTTTCGGGCGATCGCCGGCGCGGCCGGTTCGCGGGGGATGGGATTGCGGCGACAATTTTCGTCCAATTCGGGGGGTCGCGGCCGCCGTTTGTCGACGCTTTACGGCATGGCGTCCGCGAGATCGGCGCCGCATTTCAGGCGGGAGACGGTTCCCATCGCACACCGAGCGCACATCGAATCGCCCATTCGAACGCACATGGGACGTCCATGGAAGTGAAGGGTACGCCGACGCGGCTAACGCCGACGCGGCTAATGTGCGCTGTTGGTGTCGTCGCCTGACGGGGGATCGGTGTCGCCCTCGTCGCCTCCGCCGTCGGCCAGCGCGTGTTTCTGGAATCGATAGCGCAGGCTACGCAAGCTGACTCCGAGCAGCTTGGCGGCTTGCGTCCGGACCCCGCCCGACCTTTCGAGCGCTTGCAGCAAGAGGCGCCTTTCGACTTCGCCCAGGACGTCGTCGAGATTGCATCCCTCTTCCGGCAATCCGACGAGTGCCGGCATGGGTTGCGACGCGGCGCCGGAGACCTCGTGCGGAAAGTCCCCGAGGCCGAGGGTTGGCCCGGTTGCGAGCGCCACGGCACGCTCGACCAGATTCTCCAGCTCGCGGACGTTTCCCGGAAATGAGTAGGCCTCGAGGGCTCGCAGCGCGTCGGGTGAGAGTCCGCGAATCTCCTTGTTTTGCTCGGCGGAGCAGCGAGCGACGAAATGCTCCGCCAGGGGTCGAATGTCCTCGCGCCGCTCTCGGAGGGGCGGAACTTCGATGCGAATCACGTTGAGACGGTAGTAAAGGTCCTGCCGGAACCGGCCCGTGCGCACGTCATCCTCGACGTTCCGATTGGTCGCCGCGAGAACGCGAACGTCGACCGGGACCTCCGTGGATGCTCCGACGCTGCGCACCTTGCGTTCTTGCAGGACGCGCAGCAGCTTGACCTGCAGCGCAAGAGGCAGCTCGGCAATCTCGTCGAGCAGGATCGTTCCGCCGTCGCCTTCCCTGAACAACCCCGGCCGGCTCGCAATCGCGCCCGTGAACGCGCCTTTCTCGTGCCCGAACAGCTCGGCTTCGATCAGCGTCTCCGGAATGGCTCCGCAATTGACCACCAGAAATGGCTTCTCGCGGCGCTCGCCCAGGTCGTGGATCGCGCGCGCGATTCGCTCCTTGCCGGTGCCGCTTTCGCCGGTGATGAGTACTGTCGTGCGGGTCGGGGCGACTCGTCGGACGAACTCGAGTATCCGCCGCATGGCTTCGGAGTGTCCCAGGAGCTCGCGTCCATGCTCGCGCAGGAGCTGGGCGCGAAGCTTCTCGTTCTCCGAGACGATGGCGCGTTTCTCGAGGGCCTTGTGCACGAGCGCGCGGAGCTCGTTGGTCGCAAACGGCTTGGTGACGAAGTCGTAGGCCCCGCCCTTCATCGCCTCGATCGCCGTCTCGACGTCTCCGTGCGCGGTCATGACGATCACCTCGGTGCGCGAGGTGCGCTGCTTGACGAGCGCCAGCAGGTCCATGCCGCTGCCATCGGGCATCAGCAGGTCCGTCAGGACCAGCGCGTACGGGTCGGGGGCGTGCAGGACAGCATCGCGCGCAGGGCCGAAGCCCGGCGCAAGCGTCACTTCGAGCCCCTCGCGCCGGAAGAGAATGGCGAGCATGTCGCGCAGCCCCGGCTCGTCGTCGACGACCAGAATTCGCGGCTTGGGCACGGGCGGGGCCATGATGCAAACGATAAATCAGCTCCGCACCAAAACCCAAGGCCGCCGCGAAAACGCGCTATCGTCTCTCTTGCGGCGGCCTGGCCCGCACGCGACCGCGCACGGATGACGCTGGCCATTTTTGCGTTCGGAGGCTGCTTGCTCGCGGCCGCGCTCAGCGAAGCGCTGTCGAGGGCGGGCTGGCGGCGTGAATACGAGGACCCGGTGGCGGACCTGCTGGACCGCATCGCGTCGTGGGGCCTCCTGGCGATCGCCGTCTGGATCGCGTCGAGCTGGGTCCTGGTGTTGACCGGCGTTCTTCGAAAGCCGGCCCTCGTGGCGACAGGATCCTTGGAGCTGCTGGGAGGCGCATTCTGGCTCTACCGCCTGCGCGGCCCGGGACCCAAACATTACCCGAGCCCGGGCGGGTGGACGGCGGCGGCCGTCCTGATCGGCCTCTTGCCGGTCGTGCTGTGGACGGCGTTCGTCGCGTGGCGCGGCACGCTGCTCCCCGTCTACAACCATGACGCCCTCGCGTACCACTTTCCGAAAGCGGTACTGATCGCGAGAGCGGGCCGACTCACGTATTTCGACGTGCCCGAGATGCGCATCGCAGCCTGGCCGTGGAACTACGAATTGCTCCTGGCCGACGCAATGATTCTGACCGGCACGGACGGCTACTGTGCTCTGCTCGGGACCTTCGCTTACATCGTCCTCGGCGTGATGTCGGCCCGGATCGCGGCGTCGTGGTGGGGCCGCGGCGCGCACGTCGCGCTGGTCGCAGCCGCCGTTCTGACCGCGCCGATCGTCGTCCTTCATTCGGGCCTTCACAAGAGTGATCTGCTGCTCGCGGTGTTCGCCGTGGCGTCCCTCATGTGGGCCGCGCGCTGGTGCGCTGCCGGATGCTTTGCATCTTGCATCCTCGCGACCATCGCGCTCCTCGCCGCGATCGGCACGAAGCTCAACGCCGCGTTCACGGTGGCGGCAGCGGCGCCCATCCTCGTCCTGGGTCTCCTCCGCCACCGCCGTGGCCCGGGCCTTGTGCGAACCGGCGGCTTGTTCGTCGTCGCGGCGGCGGTCGGGTCGCTGCTTCTTGGAGCGGCGGCGTACGTCGTCGATCTGGGGCGTGTCACGTCGCTCATCGACAGCGGTCACCAGCTCGGCCCCGCCACGGTCTACGGCGACTGGTCCGCAATCTGGCAGTACACGGCGATGGTCCTCATCGCCCCGTTTTCCGCATCGGGGAACGCGGTGTGGAACCCCTTTCGTCGGGAATACTGGTGGTGGCCCTCGAACGACGTATGGGCCTCCCATTTCGGTGCCCTCTTCTCGATTCTGGTCGGGCTCCTCGTCCCGAGCCTGCTTCTCTGGCGATTCAAACCCGGCCTCGCGGCCGGAAGCCAGTCCGGCCTCTCTGCCGAGAGGCGGCTGGCAAGCCTGGCCGCCTTGGCCGGTTACGTGCTGACGCTGCCGATCCATTCCTGGCCCGTCGGCTTCTTCTCGACGTACGGGCGCTACGTCGCATTCGTGCTGCCCTTCGTCGCAGCCTGGACGTTGAGTCCGATCTCACTCGCGCTCGAACGAGCTGCCGGCCGCTGGGCCGGTGTGCTGTCGGTGTCGCTGGGCTGCGGAATGGCCGCCGTCGGCGTCGCGTCCGTCTGGCAATTCGGAATCCACGACGCCTACGCGCCGATCGAGTGGGTCGCCTACATGATGGATCACGGCGAGGACCGGCTTCCGTTCGTCCGTCGCAACCGCGCTGCGAGCGTGTTCGACAAGCTCGCCGGCCCCGACGAGAGGTGCGCGATCGACGTGGGCTTCGACACGTGGGTCTATCCGGCCTACGGCAAAGCGTGGACCCGGAACGTCGACTTCTTGCGACCGACGCCGGGCCCCGTCGTCATCCCCGAGACGGCCGACTGGGTGGTCGTCGACCGGAGCTGGAACGTGTTTTTCGGTCATCCGCAATTCGTCGACATGGGCAAGGCGGCGCTATTGGGTCACGGCCGACCTTCGGGTGCGGACCTGAAGGTCTACCGGCAGCTCATCCACGATCCTCGCTTCGAGCTCGTCTACGACGACCGCGCGCAGAACCAAGCCGTGTTCCACCGAAGGGCTGTGGCGCTCGCGCCTGCTGGCGGTCCGGAATCGCCATGACACTGGCTCCGCCTTGCCCGTGCCGCCCAGCCCCCGGCAGAACCGGGGGATGCGCGTCTACCTCAGTTTAGCTTCGCGACGGCGGGCTTCGTCTCGCCAGCGCCGACAGAAACGGTGATCGTTTTGGTCAACCCCTGGTCGGCATTGATGAATCTCACCGAGTGCGTTCCCGCCTTGACGGACACATGGATGCGCGGGGTCGTACCGAGCGAGCGACCGTCGACGAAACACGTCGAGGGAGGGATTGAGTTGATGTTGAGGTACGCCTCGCCCCCCTCGGCCGCCGCAGGAGCAGCAGGTGCAGCCGCGACGGGCGGCGGGGCTGCAGGGGCTGGCGCCGGCGCTGCGGGAACCGGCGCCGCCGCGTAGACGGGCGCTGCCGCGACGGCTCTCGGTTCCAGGTTGACGGTGATCGATTTCTCCGCCTGTCCGTCGTCGAAGCTGATCGGCTGGCGGTAATCGTCGAATCCCGGTTTGGTGGCCTCGAGCGACCACGCCTTGGTCGTATCGATATCGACCGAGATGGGCAACATCGGCAGCTCGCGCCGATCGGAGCCGCTGACCAGATAGACCCGCGCCCCCGGGGTCATCAGACTGATCGTGGCCTTTCCATGAAGGACCTTGAGCGTGACGCTGCCGAGGTCGGCGACCTGGTCCTTGTCGACGTTGATACGCTTCTCGAGCGACTCGTAGCGCTCCGACCCGGCGATCTTGACCATATGCTCGCCTGCCGACAGGTCATGGACCTCCTGGGGGAGCGGGCCAATCTCTTTGCCGTCGACGTAGAGTTTGACCCCGGGCTGGCTGCCGACGACCTTCAGCCCCGAACCCTTCGCCGGGGCGAGCGTGAAGGTCGCGGTCGCTTCCTTGCGACCTTCGACAGCCACCGTCTGGACGGCCGCGGTGGGAAAGCCGTCCGCCACGACTTTGACCTCGTGAGAGCCCGCAGCGACTTGCTCGACGAGGCACGGCGCCGTCTCGCATTGCTTGCGACCGTCGACGAAGATGTCCACGCGATTCACGCTCGTGCCCTTCGCGTCGTTGACGTTGACGACGATCTGCCCGGTGCGCGGGGTTCCCACGAACACCACGGCGACGGCGAGGACTGCTGCGGCTGCCAGTCCGACGACGATCCACAGCCCGGTTCGCGTTGGGGCCGGGCGAAGAAGCGCCGTCGATTCCATGCCCCCCGCGCGCGGTGGAAAGTATTCCGGCACGGCGGCGGGAGGCGAAAGCGAGCTCGGGGGCGCTGCGAATCCCGGCGGTCCAAATGCCGGCGGCGGTCCAAAGCTCCCTCTCGGCGGCAGGGTCGCCGTGTTCGCTGCGCGCCCAGGCAAGCCTCCGAGCCCCGGTTGGGTGCCCGGGGGAGGAGGAGGGAAGGAACCCGCCGGCGGTGCGGGCAAGCTCGACGCGCGCATCGGGCCGGAGGTGGGCGGTGCTGCGGGGGGCGGAGGGATTCGGCTCACCGGGGGAGGCAGAGACGATGCGTGAGAGGCCCCGGCCGGAGCGGGCACGCCGAGGAGTGTGGCCTTGCCTGGGGCGGCCTTCGCTTGGCTTGCGCTTGCGCCCGGTTGGGACACCTCCGAGTGCCCCTCGTCGAAAATCTGTGTGGCCTCGTCGTCGTCGTCCCATTCCACGTTGACGCCCGGCTTCGCAGTCGCGCCGTCGGCTGGAACCGGAGTTGCGGCCTTCGGAGGCGCGACGACGGGAGGCAGTGAGGAACGCCCCGGAGGCGGAGGCGGTGTACGTACGACGCCGGTAGTGGTGGCGGACGGCAACTGTTGAACGGGCGTCGCGGCGACCATGCCGCTGAGTGTTCGCTTGCCAAAGTCGCCCGACGTCGGCGGAGGATGGGTGGACGTGGGAGGGGGCGGGGGTACGCTGTGTCCCGCCAGCGGAGGCCCAGACGTGCCTTTCTTGCTGAGGCCCTCGAAGACGTCGAGGTCCGATGCACT
>DASPUY010000203.1:0-3405 GCA_035622655.1 Polyangiaceae bacterium | reverse complement strand
CAAGAAAGGCGACGACGTCGAGGCGATCATTCTCAGCATCAATCACGACGAGAAAAAGGTCAGTCTCGGTGTCAAGCAGCTCTGGGACGACCCGTGGCCCACGATTTTCAACGAGCTCCCGCCGGGCAAGGCGGTCACGTGCCGCGTCCTGAGCATCGTCGACTACGGGGTATTCGTGCAGGTGCGGGAGGGCGTCGAGGGCTTGATCCCACAAGCCGACCTGGTGCTGCCCAAGGACGAATCCGGGAAAGAAAGGGCACTTCGCGTCGGCGAAGAGCTCGAGGCCGAGATTGCCAACATCGATACCCAAGAGCGCCGAATCACGCTCTCCATGCGCCGCGGTGAGGCGGTCGCCGCTGCTGCGGCGACGACCAGCGAAGCGAAGCCTGCGACCCCCCGGGCGCCGAGCAAGGCTCCGAAGAAGACCGCCGCCGCCGAAGCTCTCGGCGGGACGATCGGGGAGCTCATCAAGCAGAAACTCGGTGACAAGCTCGCCGCGATCGGGACCGACAAGAAGGAAGAAGAGTAGTCGCGCAGCGGTGTTCGACGCTCCCCACCCCACGTGGCGCCGCAAGGCGTTCGTGATCGCGAGCGCGGCCGTTGCCGCCGCGGTTGTGATCGCGGCGCACGAGGTGATGCTGCCATTCGTGCTGGCAGCGGTGATTGCCTACGTCCTGACGCCGCTGGTGGGTATCGTCGAACGCCAGCGCGTTCCGCGCGGACTGGCCGTCGTGGTGGTCTACGCGGCCGTCCTGGGCTCTACCGGCCTCCTTTTGCGAGGCATCGCTCCTCGCATCGCGCTGGAGTTTCGAAATTTGCGGAGTGCGCTCCCGACGGCCGCCGCGGAGGCGCAGACCCGCTGGGTCCCGGCGATCACGGATCGCATGCGCGCCGTGGGCATCGCCCCCCAGGCGCCCGAGGTGACGGCGGAGCCTCCCGAGCCTGCGCCAACGAGCGCCCTCGTCGTGCGGCCGCAGGGCGATGCCGGCGCGTTCGGGATCGACGTCGGGGCGGGCGTCGAGATCGTCGAGACGAAGAACGGCTACAGCGTCGAGCCTGCGCACGAAAAGAGGGACGCTCCGTTCGACGCCAACCGCATCGTGGCCGACGCGGTGGGACGCACGTTCGCGTACGCCCAGGAGAATTCGCTCGAGGTCGCGCGTGCGGTGCGCGACCTGGTCATGACCGTGAGCCGTGGCGTCTTCGTGTTCTTCATCACGCTCATGCTCGCGGCGTACATGATCATCACGCGCGAGCGAATCCTCGGATTTTTCAGGTCATTGGTCCGACCGGACGCACGATCGCAATTCGACGCGCTGATCGAGCGCACCGACCGAGGCCTCGCCGGGGTCGTTCGCGGCCAGCTCGTCATCTGTGCCATCAACGGCGCCATGAGCGCCGTGGGCTTTGCCTTCATCGGGCTCAAGTACTGGCCCGTCATGGCTCTGCTGGCCGCCATATTTTCGCTGGTCCCGATCTTCGGTTCGGTCGCAAGCGCCATCCCCGCGGTCGGCGTCGCGCTGACGCAAGGGTTTGGCACGGCTCTTTTCGTCCTTGCGTGGATCCTGGGCATTCACCAGCTCGAAGCGAATCTGTTGAATCCAAAAATCATGGGCGATTCCGCCAAGATCCACCCCGTACTCATCATCTTCGCGTTGCTCGTGGGCGAGCATTTCTTTCGCGCGCCCGGCGCGCTGCTGGCAGTTCCCACGATGTCGATCGCACAAAGCATCTTTCTGCATCTGCGCGACCACTATGCCCCCGTCGACGAGCCCGGGCCGGCTGCGTCCTTCGACTCGCAACCAGACTAGAGCGGCGTTTCGAGCGACGAGGAAACAATCCAGCGACGTTCGCGCACGAAGTGGACGGGCGAAGCCCCATGGCGTTCACGCCGTGCAGCGGCGCTTTAGGCCATGCTCTTCGTCTAGTGCGCAGCGGCCCAGCTCTTCCCCCAGTGGACGTCGACGACGAGAGGAACCGCGAGCTTCATCGCGCCCGCCATCACCTCCCGGATCCGAGCTCCGGCGGCCGCGGCCTCGGACTCCGGAACCTCGAAGACCAGCTCGTCGTGCACGGTCAGCACCATCGGCGCGCGATGCGCGTCTTCACCACGGCCGAGCTGCACCATGGCCCGCTTGAGGATGTCGGCCGCCGTGCCCTGGATCGGCGTGTTGCGCGCAATGCGCTCGGCTTCCAGCCGAAGGGCCCGATTGGCCGAATGAAGGTTCGGCAGGAAGCGGCGTCGTCCCAGCAGCGTGCGTACGGCTTCCCCTTGCCGCGCGGACTCCACGGTTTTCTCCATGAACTTCGCAACCCCCGCGTATCGCGCGAAGTAGGCCGCGATGAAGCGGGCCGCCTGGTCCCGTGGAATTCCGAGCTGCTTTGCGAGAGCGCTGTCACCCATCCCGTAGATGACGCCGAAATTGATCGTCTTTGCCGCGCGACGCTCGTCGGACGTCACTTGCTCGCGCGGCTTGTCGAAGATGAGCGCCGCCGTCCGGGCATGCACGTCTTCCCCCGAGGCGAACGCGTCGAGAAGCTCGGGGTCCTGGGCGAGGTGCGCCAGCACGCGAAGCTCGATCTGCGAGTAGTCCGCGCTCAGGATCACGTGACCTGCGGGGGCAATGAACGCTGCGCGGATGGCTCGGCCGAGCTCGCTTCGCACGGGAATGTTCTGAAGATTGGGATTGCTCGACGACAGCCGACCAGTCGCCGCCACGGCCTGGTCGAATCGCGTGTGAATCCGTCCGGTCCGTGGATCCACCGACCGAGGAAGCGCGTCGATGTAGGTCCCTTTCAACTTGTCGAGCTCTCGAAACTCGAGGACCCGCGCGGGCAGCGCATGCCGCTCAGCCAGTGCCTCGAGTACGTCGGCGTCCGTGGAGCGGCCGCCTTTCGGTGTGCGCTTGACCACCGGCAGCTTCAGTTCGTCGAAGAGGATTTTCTCGAGCTGATCGCGGGACCGGAGCGCGAAGTCATGGCCGGCAAGCGCCCTGCAGTCGGCGTCGAGTTGCCTGAGCTGCTCATCGGCGATCCGACCCAGGTCTTCGAGGACGGCGACGTCCACCAGCACTCCGCGCATCTCGATGTCGGCCAGGACTCGCTCGAGCGGCATTTCGAGATCGCGCATCAGCCCATGAAGCCCTTCGGCTTGCAGGCGGGGCTCGATGCGTTCTCGAAGGGCCAGCGCGACCTCGGCGTCGGCACCCGCAAACGCTGCAGCTTGCTCGACGTCGAGCTCTTCGAACGTCGGGCGCGGCGAACGCGCCTTGGAGCCCCCGTCGCCGTACCTCGCCAGCGAAAGTCCAAGCTCTCGGTGCGCCAGGTCCCGGATGTCGTTGGGGGCTTCGGGGTCGAGAAGGTACGCCCCGATCATCGTGTCGAACGCGGGATCGCCGACGGGCA
>DASPUY010000202.1:0-48473 GCA_035622655.1 Polyangiaceae bacterium | reverse complement strand
CGCGGGTCAGCACGGAACCATCGGCGACAGACGCTGCAAGGACGCGGGCGGCACACCCACCAGCATCGCCTCCCGCCCTTGCCTCCACGGCTGGACCATTTCTCGCGAGCAGACCCGGGTCAATTCTCGCGAGCGTCGAAGTTTCCGCACGACGCGGCAGTTCTGGAGCTACAGCGGGCTGGCGATCGTGACGCGCTCGTCATCCGACTCCGTACGCGAAAACGGTCACTGGGTGCGCAAGCCCACGGCGCAGACGCGAGGGCTCAACCGCAATCGTCAGCCGCTGCTCAAGGCCCTCTTCAAGGGCGCTGCGACCACGGTCATCCATCACTTGCCAAAGCATCCGCTGCATCAGGACTTCCAGCGCATGGTCAGCGAGGCGGGCGTCAAACCCAACCTCGCCAAGTTGACTTTGGCTCGGCGCATTGCCGCCGCCACGCTGGCGATCTGGAAACACCAGGAGGATTACGACCCGAGCAAGCAGAGACGCGCGCCGCTGTCGCAGTGACACCGGTCGACACGAGACCCGTCGGCAAGAACGCGCTCGAGCACGGCGTCGTGCCGCAGTTTCGAGGGAAAGCATCAATTTCACAGTTGGCCACTGCACGCGAGCAGCAGGCCCCGAAGAAAGACTATGCCCCCTCGGAGCACCAACCGAAGCCATGGCCCACGAGGCCCCACCAGGAGAATGGTGCCCTGTTTTTCAGGGACATCCACCCAGACTTCGATTCGCCACTTGCCAAAGCATCGTCTCAAGCCGACCTGCACGTCTCGCCCCGCGCCCCGACCGAGAAAGTTCGCGTCGTCGGTCACGGCGCACCGGACCGCACTGGCGACCTGACCGTCCGACCGCCCAATGCCGGGCCTGGATCGGGAACGGACAAGTGTGCCCTTGACATTTCCCCCTCCAGGAGCTGTGAAAGATGCGCTTGGCGCCGAATGCAATGGCGTGCATGCGGCGGGACCAGGAGCACCGCTCGTGCCGCCCGACGGGCGGGCGCGGGGCCGGGGGGGGGGCTGGAGCGCCGGCGGCGGGGAGGGGGGGCGAGATCATTGCCATGGCTGCCATGGCCATGATCTCCACCCCAATCGCCCCGGCGCGTCCCCTGCGAGCCCCCCCGGCCCGCCCCGCCTCTCGCGATCGACGCGTTGACGGCAGCGGTGTCCACGACAGGATCACCCCCGTCCCCCGCCCCGTCCGAGACGGTCTGGCGCCTTTCTCGAGCCGGAAGCGCCTTACGGCCGACGGATGGGCTCGAGTTGCATCCCGCTTCGCTCGGGCCATGATCCACCGGCCGTGGACGCTCCTCGTGTGCTCGCCTGGACCCTCGTCGCATCGGGCTGCGGCGGCGCCGTGGCCGGCGAGTCAGTTTTGGCGCGCTCGGATGGTGGCTCGATGTCCGCAGCGTCAACGACCTTGGACGGCAGTCCGATGACAGCGGGGTCCGAAGCGAGCGCGGGCACCAGCTGTCCGGTCGGTGTCGACGCGGGGCCCGCGGTCGACACGAACGGGGACGGCAGCTCCTGCATGATCTTGGCTTCGAACTACGACCAGTCATGCACGGGCGACAGCGATTGCCTGGCCGTGTGGTCGGGCGACTTCTGTGTTCCCGGCTGCGAATGTCCGAATTCTGTCATCAGCTATTCGGCCAGAGCGCAATACATCGCGGACGTGAACGCGACCTCGTCGGTCGGTATCACGGGGTTCCCCGTTTGCGGCTGCTGCGCTGTCGAGCTGCCACCTTGCTGTCGGCAAGGGATCTGCCAGTGGCATGACGAGTGCTCGCCGCCGGCGGACACGCTGGATGCCTGCACCGCTGCGGGTGGCACGTGCCTCTACCCAGACCCTACGAGCCCTGTTCTGGCGCTTCTGCTCATAGGGAGCACATCTTTTGACTTGGGACCGCCTAACTCGTGTGCCTACGCGGACGAGACCTGCGTGATACCCCTCGGGCCTGACGGCGGCGCGAGGTAGGCCAGGCTCACCATCAGGCGGTGGGCGCGTGCACGGCCCACGGCACGTCTCGCGGTCCCGCCCCCCAGTTGTTGTGGCGACCGTCCCAGTGGATGACCTTGAGCGTGCTCGGCTCGATGTCATCCAGGCACTGGACGTTCACCGACACGTACGCGCCGCCAAGCTGCAGAAGGTTGCCGACAAAGAACACAAAGATTCCGCATCGCGAGCAGAATCGAAAGCGGCCGGTGCGCCCTCCCCACTCGTAATCGGCAAGCGCATTCTCGCCGGTCAGGAGCCGGAAGGCGGCGGGCTTGATGATCGAGGCGGTGGCTCCGCGCTTGGTGCACTGCGTGCAGTTGCAGCGCGAGACGGGCCGCGTCAGATCGAGGTCGGCCTCGAAGCGCACGGCGCCGCAGTGGCACCCCCCCTGGTAGGTCTGGACTCCCGGTTTCGCGCTTACTCCTGGTCCCGGGCTTACTCCTGGTTCCGGGTTTACTCTCGGCTCCGAGCTTACTCTCGGTTCCGGGGCGTACGTCCGATTCCACGGTGCTTCTTGGTTCCACGGTCTTGGTGTCGGTCATGCCCGATGTGTAGCGCGCGAGCGTGACAGCCTCTTGTCAGGTTTTCGCGCACGGGGACAACGCGCGCTCGCCGTACCCGACGCGCTTTTGTCTCATTGCGGAACGGGGTCGAGCCCGTTCTTGAACCGATTGACGATGGTCGAGACGACGGGGCGGTACCCGTAATAGGGATCGTTGCCGGTCGCGTTGTCGGTCGTGTGGATCGGGCAGAGCGACCCCACGATCCCCTGCGATCCCATGAGCCGCGCGACTTGTAGCTCGCGAATGGTCGGGTACGTCTTGGCGGCGATCTGCTGGGTCGGGGTCAACGGATTGCAGACCGGCGGAATCTGTTCCGGTGCGAGCCCCGTCGCGCTGCTCGGGCAGTCGCACTGATACGAGTTTGCGGGGTTCGTGCAGTCGCGCGGGGTGGCAAGCGGGAAGATGCATGCGTACTGAAGGTCGACGGGAAGGACGTGCGGGGCAAAGGCCGTCGTACCGTTCGTCGCCATCGGATCGTACGGCTGGTCCGTCACCCACTCGCGCCCGTTCACCGGATCGGCGTTGTCGGGAAGGCCCGCGGCGTTCACGGCGCCAGCCGGCGTCAGCGCGCTCGCGCACGTCGGGCTGCCGTCGCAGGTGGTGAGGCTCGCGTCGGTCGCGAACGCCTGGATTCCGAAGGCGTCCGTCACGAGTGTGCGGTCCTGATACGACTCGAGCATATGAGGGTCGATTCCCGTGTAGTCGTAGGCTGCCGGGGTGAGCGGCTCGATCTCGTCGACCCCCAACGAGGCGGGCCCTCGCCCGAGGATTCTCACCCAGTCGGCCTGCGACAGCAGGCCATTTTTCGGGTTCGTAGCGTCGAAGTGAAGAAGCTGATTCGGAACACCGCCGATGACGGCGTAGAAGACGAGGCTGCTCACCGACGGGCACGCGCTCGGCGTCCGTGCGGTTCCAAGCGGCAAGTTGCACAGGGTGGGGTTCGACTCGCCCGGCGTCACCGCGAGATCGCTCAACGCCGATCCGCTCGGAAGCTGCGCGGCGAACAGAGGGTTCGTGCAATCGTTCGTCCCGAGCACGTAGGTTTCCGCGCCGGGGGGATACTCGCCGTTGCGATCGGGAACTGTCGGCGAGGTCAGCCCGAGGACGTAGCGCTGCCAGGGGTACTGCGGATCGATCCCATACTTCCATTTCATGTGTACGTGGCGAAGGTTCGGGTCGTATCCCCAGTCATTGCTCGCCGTGTATACGGGTGTGCTCGACGGGCTGCAGGCCGGATCGGTCGAGCCCGCCTGGCAATTGGTGCACCCGCTGCTCGCGGGGCCGCCGTTCGAGTACGAGCATTGCGACGTGGATTTCGGCGGTGCAAACCCGTTGCCCATGAACAGGAAGCCTTCGCCCCCGTAGGAACGAACATCGATCTCCGAGTCGTTCTCGTCGGTCAGAACGATGACGGCGACGAGCGAGTCTGGCCGCAGGAAATCCGCCCGCTCCTGGAGGATCGTGGTGTCGACGCCGCTCCATACCGCCGTCCCCCCGGCCGTATTCGGGTTGTTGATAGCGAGGGAGGCGTACGGGTCGGGCTGGATGAGGAACCGGTACCAGCTCTCGAGCTGCGATTCGATTCCGCATCCGTAGATGCCAACGCCACTCACCATCGTCACGAAGTCGCTTTGCAGCGTCGTCTCGAGGATGTCGGCGGTCGCTCCCACCGGCAGTGGATTGGCCACATTCTCGTTCGCAGCCGCCGTTGGAAACCAGTCGAGGAACCCCCCCCAGTTGTCGGGCGGCATGTTGAATCCGTAGGACGGGACGTACGCGTCCATCACAGGCCCCTCGGTCGCCGTGGTGGCGCCGGCTCCGTACGTGATCTCGCGCGCGATCAGATGCGCCTCGTCGTCGTTGTGGTCCGAGATGCCCGTCGGGGACGGATTCGGGGTCGCCGTCGTCTGACAGATAACGACGGCAGGTGAGCCAGGGTCTTGCTCGCTCAGCCGCTGGCCGAGCGAGGAAGTAACGATGCCCAGGTGCATGTCGGTCACGGGTCGGAACGCGGGCGTCCCGATCGCGCACAGTCCACTCACGGATTGCACGGGGTTGTCGTTCGCGTCGAGGATGGGGTTGCCGGAGTTGTCCACGCAGCCCGGGTTGAGCAGCTGGTCGATGAGATCCGGAATCGCCTGAACGAGATACTGCTGCTTGTCGCCCATCGATTTGGAGTTGTCGATGTCGAACAAGAGGTCCACCTTGCTCGAAGACGGAGGCATGCCGCTTGCGGAGGCGGAGCTGCAGGCGGTCGAACCTCCTACGCTGCCCTTCGTCGAGGCCGAGCTCTGCGATGTGCCACCCTCGTTGGCGCTCTGGTGACTGCTGTTCGCGCCCGCGCCGCCGGTGATCGAGGCCGGGCTCACGAGGCCGCCGCAGCTGACGAGAACGATCGCGAAGCCCCACCCGATTTGCCAGCGATTCAATGATCCCTCCGATCCGCAAAGCCTCAATGGCCGGCGCAATCGCGGTCCGTCCCAATCTATCGGGTCGGATGCCTGCGGGAAGTGCGCACCTATCCTCGCATGAGGTCAGGGCACAACCCATGCCGAAGACGCGCGGTGGCGGCAGCGCGTCAATGCGCGGGGCTCGGTGCGCGGGTCGAGACCGCGCGCAGGACGAGCAGGGTGAGGGGGACGATGCAGAGTGAGAAGAGCGCGAGGAGGCGAAAGCCGTCGAGGAAGGACAGGAAGCTGACTTGCGGCTGGATGAAGGAAAACATCGCCGCCGGGCGGAGGGATGGTGGCAGCGCGCCGCGGGCATGCCGGAGCGATCGCAGCGTCTCGAGGGTTCGCGAGTCGAAGGGGCGCACGTGCGAGACCAGGACGGTCTCGTGGAACTGGCTGCGCCGGGCGAGCAGCGTGGTAACCGCGGCGATGCCGAAGCTGCCCCCCTGATCGTCTCCCAGAGGGCAAAGGCCACCACGGCGAATGCGAGAGCGACGAGGCGGCCGGCCGGAATGCGCTGCGACAGCTTCGACGCGCGGCGCCGTGACCAGGATGACGAGCGCTCCGGGTGTCAGCACGAGGCCGGCTTGCATCGCCGAATAACCGAAGAGGCGTATGCCCTCGCGGCACGGTCGGTCGTCCACGGGCTGGCGTCGCTGCTCATCGAGGGTCAGCTCGGACGCCGACCATACGCAAACAAGTCGCCGCGCGAGCTGGCGAACAGGGCGCTCGACGCTCTGCGTGGCGGGTTTCAATCCCGCGCGTGACCCTGCAGGCTACCCGTCACGAAACCGCGCCCGGCACTCGAGGCGACCCGTTCACGAGCGTGAGTGGGACGTCGTCCACTGCGGCGATGGCGCCTCGGACGCCGCGGTCCGACCGTCGCCGGCGCCCGCGGCCCGCTCCTTGGCCAGCCGGATTGCGTCCCGTGCGCTTCGCTCATCAGGAAAGATGTTGGCCCGCGCAGCGAGTCGCAAGTTTCCGAGGGCGATCGCGACACCCGTGAAGCTGGCGGGAACACCGTAGCGATACGTTCCGAGGAGCATGGGCTGAAATCGCGCGATGTTTTTTGCGTAGGCCTCCGCCATGTTGGGGCGAATGTGGAGATTGGCGAAGTCGACGAGCAGGTACGGCCGCGGCGGACACGGGGCGATCCAGTCGGCAATCACTTCGTCGAAGAAGAGCCGGACCGCTTCTTCATCGAGGAGCTCCACCCTCTGGGGGAACCATAGATGCAGAATGTTCTCGCTGGCTTCGTAGGCGCCCGCCGTCGTCTTGATCTTCGTCATCGATCCCAAGTCCCCGAGCCAATCGTGTCAGGGCCTTCGAGCCCGGCTGTCCGCCGAGACGGCGCCCCGATTAAGCGTTGCACGGATGTGGCCGACGTCGAATGCCGGGAAGCGTTCACCGCCCGAGCTGCGACGTCAGCCAGTTGCGGGCTGCCGACTCGCTCTCGAATGCGGCGAATGGGTAGGGGGGCTTGGCCATCCACCCGACAGCCGTCACCACGCCGCGCTCGATCGCCGAGCCGATGACGATCGCCTTGGCGCGCAGGAGTCCGGGATGGCTGCGGCTGTCAGTTATCATCGCCTCGGCCGCCGCTTTCCGTTGCGTGGGGCCGAGTGGGGGATGGTCGCCTAGGACGATCAAGACGGCGAAGGGCTCCCGGCGACGAAACGGCTCGCGGAGGAATTTCAGGTGGGTTTCGAAGTCGGCGTCCGAGAGGCGTTTCGGAGGCATCCGCGCGATAAAGAGGGGCCATTCCGAGTCGTCGTACGTCGGCCCACCTGTCGGAGGCTGCTCTCTGGCGGGTGCGCGATGCTGATCCATCAACCTGGAGCGGACGTACGGACGATGGGCCGATGCCTTAAGAGGAAGCCCTCGCACTGCGGGTCGAACTCGGCGAGGCGAGACGCGGCTACCTCCACCGCCTCGGGGTTGTCGTCGATGAGAACGAAGCCCCGTCCATGTCGGGCGGCCGCCTCGCCCGTTGTGCCGCTGCCCGCGAAGAAGTCGAGCACGACGTCGGCTGGGCGCGAGTGCACTTTGATGATGCGATTCAAAACCCCCAGGGGCTTCTGGGTGGGGTAGCCCGTCTTCTCGCGCCCGCTGGTCGGAACGATCGTGTGCCACCACACGTCGGTCGGGGTCTTTCCGCGCTCCGCTTTCTCTGGCGTGACGAGCCCGGGCGCCATGTACGGGATGCGATCCATCTCGTCGTAGTTGAAGACGTAGTCCTCGGGGTTCTGCGCGTACCACAGGATCGTGTCGTGCTTCGAAGGCCAGCGGTTCCTCGGACGGCCCCCGTAGTCGTAGGCCCAGATGATCTCGTTCATGAATCGATCTCGACCGAAAAGACCGTCGAGCGCGACTTTGACGTAATGAACCTCGCGGCAGTCGAGGTGCACGAAAAGTGAGCCGTCGGGCGTGAGGCAACGCATGGCCGCCGCGATGCGCGGCATGAGGAAGCTCTCGAAGTCTTCGAAGGCGTCGTCGTACGATCCGCTCCGGACCTTGTCGACGTGGTATCTGCGACCCCCGAAGCCCGCGCGACCGCCTTGACCTTCGATGGCCGTCACGCGCATCCGGTCGCGCCTTTGCACTTTTCCCGTGTTGAAGGGCGGATCGATGTAGATGAGTCGGGCGAACTGCTCGGGGAGCGTCGGAATCACGTCGGCGTTGTCGCCCAGGATGATCCGCTTCATCGGACACGAGACGCTACCGCGTGCCCTGGCCGATGGAAAGCACGACCGACGCGCGCCTTGCCCCCGTCGTCCGCGATGATAGGGCTGCGCGGTGGCAGACGAATACGACCGGCATCCGTACACGCAACACGCCTACGCCGAGACGCATCCGTGTCGTGTCGGTGCGGTCGCTCGTCTCTCGGGGTGGGAGCCGCCCGAGATCGCGAGGGCTCGGGCCCTCGAGCTCGGCTGCGGTCGCGGGGGCAACCTGCTTCCGATGGCGGCCGGGCTGCGCGAGACGACGTTCCTGGGCGTCGACCGCTCCGAGCGCCAGATCGCCGAAGCCGAGCGTGTCGCCGCCGGCGTGGGGCTCGCCAACGTCACTTTCGTGCGCTCGACTTTCGAGGACCTCGACCTCGCGGAGGGCTCGTTCGACTACGTCGTCTGTCACGGGGTCTTCTCGTGGATCGCGCGGGATGCACGCGGGGTGCTCCTGGAAAAGATTGGGCGCTGGCTCGCCCCTGGCGGCGTGGCGTACGTCAGCTTCAACGCGCTCCCCGGCTGGTACGAGCGACTTGCCGCGCGCGACTGGCTGCGGTTCGCGTCGGCGGCTCTCGGCGCTCTTCCCGAGACGGCCTCCCGCTCGATCCGATGGCTATCCGCTCAGGTTTCGCCCGAGCGGACCGACTATCGGCGTCGACTGGACGAGGTCGCGCGTCGCCTCGAGGAGACCGATGCGGCGTACGCTCGACACGAATACCTCACCGACCGGCACTTCCCCGTTCTCGTGCAGGCGTTCCTCGACGAGGCGCGCGCGGCGGGCCTTGCGTATCTGGGTGACGCCATTCCGGCCACGACCGCGCTCGAGCTCCTCCCGGACGAGGTTCAGCGGCGGGCCGCGTCGCTCGCGGAGGCCGACGCGCAGCAGCTGGTGGACTTCGTCCGATGCACGGCATTTCGACGCGCGCTCCTGGTCCGGGGCGACGAAGCGCGCGCGAGGGGCTGGCAGTCGCCTCGCCGGCTCGATCCGAGCGCGATCCAGTCGATGTGGGTTGCAAGCCGCCTTCGCCCTCGCGAAAAGCGCACCGACGCGGCTCCGCTCGAGGCGTTCGAGGACGGCTCGCAGACCGTGCAGATCTCCGACGACGTCGTGCGGCGCGCCTTGCACGAGCTCGCCCGGATCTCTCCGGACACGGTCTCGTTCGAGGTCCTCGCCGAGCAAGTCTTCTCCGGTTCCGCTGCGCGCTCGCCGTCGTCGGTAAGTGGCCTCGCGCAGGAGCTCTTCGACCTGTGGCTGGCGACCGGTGCGATCGACCTCCTGTTGGCGCCGTTCTGTCTCTCGAGGGCGGCCGGAGAGCGGCCGCTCGCCTGTTCCCTTGCGCGCTGGCAGGCGACTCACGGAGGGGTTGTGACCAACCGACTGCACCAGGAAGTGCAGGTTCCGGACGCGATCGTCCGCTGGGTTCTCGCCCGCCTCGACGGGAGCCGCTCGCGGCGAGAGCTGGCCGCGGAGGCGCGCAACCTTCAGGGCGCAGCCGGCGCTTGGGGCGAAGGGGAGCTCGAGCAACTCGTCGCCGCATCCGTCGCGCGGCTTTCCGCCTGCGGGCTGATCGTCCCTTCTACGAAGGACCGTCCGAGGCGATGACCATGTTTTCGCTTCGAGGCCCACGTCGGTAGCGCGGGAGGATGCGATCGGCCAGCAGCGTGTACCCCATCGCGCACGCAACGCCGTACGACACCTCCGCGAAGCGGTGGAGGGCGGCCCACAATGCCGGCTCTGGGTGCGGGATGACGGTGACGACGGTCACGGACACGGCGCACAAGCGCGACGCCGCCTCCAGACGCAGCACGCAGCACACCGCGACCGCCAGCAAGATCGCCAGCCCGTAGACCAGCATTCGGTGCTGCCACCAGACGGCGCCCCCCCAGCCGATGGCGCTGCCGAGCATGGTGCCGACGAAGCGCTGCACCGCGGCCTTCTTCGTTGCCTGGCGGTCAGGGTACAGGACGACCAGAGCGGCGATCGGGGCCCAGTAGGCTTCCGGCAGGCGAGGGACCAGTCGGGCGGTCGAGTAGCAGAAGACCGCCACGACGGCCGCGCTCACGCCCTGGAAGAGAGCGTCGCCCCACGGCACGCGCCTCGGCGCAGGCGGTTGGGACTCAGGCATTGGCCACCGCGGCCGGCGCGGCTTTGAACGCGAACCGGACCCCCGTGAGCCTTTCCGAGGCTTCCCACAGACGAAGCGCAAGATCGACGCTGCGGGCTTGCCCCGGAAGGGAAACGAGCGTCGGCGGGCCACCGAGCCCGAATCGGTCGCGGGGGCCGAAGTAGCTCCCCCCGGCGACGCCGGGTGCGGTCGCCGCGTACAGCGATGGGAGGGCGCCCCACTCCGCGGATTGACCGATGATCTTGGTGATGCGGCCGAAGGCGTGACGCTGCAAGTTCGTGACCGTCGCGCCGGGATGGGCGGCGACGCTGACGAGATCTCGCGGGCGCACCCGTCGATCGAGCTCCCGCATGAAGAGCAAGTTCGCCAGCTTGGTCTGCGCATAAGCTCCCATCGGCCGGTAGCGTCGTTCGCTCTGCAGGTTGTCGAGATCGAGCTTGCCCCAGGCCGCGACACCGCTGCTCACCGTCACGACGCGGGGCTTTTCCGCGGCCAGCAAGTGGTCGAGCAGCAAACCGGTCAGCGCGAAATGGCCGAGATGATTCACGCCGAATTGCATCTCGAAGCCGTCGGACGTGAGCGTTCGGGCCGGGATCGCCATGACGCCGGCGTTGTTGACCAGAATGTCGAGGCGAGGGGACGACGCGCGCAGGCGTTCGGCGAACTCGCGCACCGAAGACAACGCCGACAGGTCGAGCCGCTCGAGAGTGAGCCGCGCGGTCGGAATCTCGCGTCGCACACGCTCGAGGGCCTCGGTTCCACGTGCCTCGTCGCGGCAGCCGAGCACGACGTCGGCTCCTGCGCGCGCGAGCTCGAGCACCGTGACGTAACCGATGCCGCTGTTCGCGCCGGTCACGACGGCACTCTTGCCGTCCAGGCGCGGGATGTCCCGCGCGCTCCACCCTTCTTTCATGACGAAGGCACCTCTGCTGCCTCACGCTTCTACGTCAGCGAGCGCGAGCTGGCGAGAGTACCTCGCAGGCAAGGTCGCGCGGCAAATGCCTACGGAGTCAACGTGAGGAACTGCACGCCGTAACCATTCGGAAATGACAGCGTGATCCGACCAGGGATGGGTGGGGCGATCGACACGGAGACCGGTCCCCGCGGCGCAAGGTTCGTCGACGAGTCGATGAGCGATGAGTCGATGAGCAACGTGGACGCGCCGGCGAAGCCGGTCGTCGCCGCGTCGGAGGAGCCCGGCAGCAGTTGCGAAATGTCGACGACGACCTCGCGTTCGGCCCCGGGGCTGTCGATGTCCTTCGGAGTCGCGGGCGCGAGGTCGACCACCATGACGACGACGGCCCCGTCGTCGTTTTGCGTGGCGAGGACGTCGATCCCAGGCGGAACGCCGGTGTCGGTCGTCTGGACCTCGAGAATCTTGGGTCCCGGAGACGCAGCGAACATCTGGGCGAGCTCCGAGTCGACCCAGTAGCTCAGATACGGGAGGCCGGTGGAGTAGTCGACTTCCGCATTCTGGCCGTCGGTGTCGAGCGCCGCCGCGTCGATTCCAGCGTCGGGCGGTGGCGATGCGCAGTGGGTGGTATCCGCCGGCGGGCCCTGCGGGCAGCGCCCGGCCGTGAAGTCCCAGTGCATCAGACCTTGATTGCCGGCGAGGCCCAGCTGGTGAAAGACGTAAGGACGCCACGCCGCGAAGAACTGGTTCGTTCCACGCGGGTCGTTGGCGAAAGGCAGCTGCGTGGCGTCGGCGCTGTACCCGCTACTGAGCGGGTAATTCGAGTTGACGTTGTTCTCGGTCACCCAGACGGGCACGGCGCTCGAGCCCATCTCGGACTGGACCCAGTCGACGGCCGTTGTGACGTCCCCGGCCATCGTCGTTCCCGAGTTGCCCGCGACCTCGGCGAAAAGAGTCGCGTCGGGCGTCGTCGGATCGTCGGTCCCGAACATGTGGAGCGAGACGGCGTCGATGGGGGCGCCGGCCTGGAAGATGGGGCCGAGCGCGTCCTGCAGATCCGTATCGAGATTGCCCGACGAGACGGGCGTCGGAAAGATGTCGTTGAACTCGAAGGCCGAAAACCTGATGGTCGGGTCTGCCGCCTGCATCGCGGAAACGGCGGTCGTGTACAGCATGACGTAGTCCGTATTGGCGAGACCGTTCGTATTGTAATCGCTGTAGATCCCCCACCATGGGATGTGCGGGCCTTGACTGGCGGCGGGAGACTGGAACGTCTTGCCCCCCCAGGAGAAGCCCGCTCCGTTGTAGTAGAGGACGAGATCCTGGCAGTACTCCGCGAACAGGTCCCACTCGGGCTCGCCGGGAGACTGGAACATGCTGGCGATGGGGTCGGGAACCACCGCGATCTGGAGCTCGATGTCCGGGGTTCCAGAGGCCAGGATCGGTTGCACGATCGCGTCGAGCTTGGAGAAGTCCCAGTCGTCCGGTGACGGAGGATTCGACCAGCCGACGAGCGGAATGGCTCCTCCATCCATCAGCTGGACGAGCACGTGCCCCGGCGCCAGCTGCACGAAACGGCTAGGGCCTGCGCTGCCTCCCGGGCCTCCGTCGAAGAACTGAAATTGCCAGTTGGCCGGCTGAAAGCTCGTTCCTACGAACTCCTCGAGGCGTCCGCCGATGCCGCTGTGGACGTTGGTCGACGGCTGCACCGTGGCCTCGACGGCGATGTCGACGCCGAGATGCGCGGTGGACAGTGGCCGCGCTCCGGCCGTCGCGGTCACGGTTACCGACTCCGGATAGCTGCCCGCCGGGGGGACCGTCGACGTGTCGACCGCGAGGGTGACGAGAAGCGTGCTGCCGTTCAGGGGGGTGAACTGGGGTGCGGTCAGGAATGCGGCCAGAGGGCCGGTGTCCACGCCGATGTTCCCGAGCGTTTCACCCGGAAAGAGATTGCAATCGACGGCGAACCTCGTGGGACGTCCGTCCTGAGCGAGGACGATGGGGTTCGATGCGACCGTGAGCGACGGGCTCTCGTAACCGAGGTTGAGTGGCTCGCCCACGCAGGCGCTCGACGCCGCGAAGAGCCAGAGTACGCGGCGGGCGTGGCGTCGCACGTGGCCTCCCCACGGCCTGGTCACGGGGTCGATTCGACCGCCGAATCGACGGTGGCGAGAAAGAGGCTGTGACGATTGTGCGCCCGGAACGCCAGGGCGGCCGCGCGCGCCTCCCCGTACCGGTGTGCGCCAACGAGCGCCTCGACCCGCATCGCATCGCGCTCTTCGGCAAGCACGCCACCGGGGAAACGGGCCCGGTGTCGACCGAGCAGACCCAGTGCGCGCTGCGGCTCGCCCTGAACGAGCGCCGTGCGGGCCTCGTCGAGCAGAACGCGCTCGGCCGCGAGGTCGGAGGCTCCGGACGCAGCGGCGCCATGCGCGTGAGCCGACGCGGACGCAGTTTCGGCCGAGCGCGCGCCCGCGAGTCCGGTTTCGGGCGGCCCGTTCGGCGTCGCGATCGATTCGCCCCAGGTCCCCGCGATCGGGCTCGGCGGCGCCGCCGGAGGCGCGGTCGGAGCAAGCGGACTCGGGACGGCGGGGCGATCGACGTAAACGACCTGCACCGATTTTCGGGCTCCGACCGCATGGAGAACCGCCGCACCGGCGATCCCGCCGACCAGGGCGAGCACGGCCAATTTCCCAGCTCCGAGCGCCCCCGAGCCGAGCCCGCCGCGTGGCGGCGCATTCGGGCTCGAGGGGGCGGGATGTCCGTCGTTCGCCTCGCCTTCGGGCGCGCTTTCGGGGCGCGTGTCCAGCGCCGACAGCGTGGCCGCGAGCCGCGCGCGGACACGCTCGCGCGACCCGGCCGGCGCGGGCACCACCGCTCGAAGGGCGAGGCGAAAGCGAGATTCGAGCCCCACCAATCGCTGAGTCACGACGCTCGCCTCCTGCTCCGCAAGGCCCGAATTGCGGCGCCGAACTCCTCGCGGGCCACGCGAAGACGGGAATACGCCGTATTCACCGGGATGCCCAGCTCCGCAGCGATTGCCGGAACCGGAATGTCCTCACCGTCATGAAGAAGCAGCACTGGCCGGCGATCGAAATCGACCGCTTCGAGGGCGTTTCGGACGAGCTCGCTGTCTTCCTGAGCCTCCGCGCTCTCGTCCGGGAGGCGAACCGGATCGACAGGCTCGATCGCGTGGCCGTAGACCTCGACGCGGTGGCGCACCAGGCGTCTGTGGGCGGCCGCCACGCGGTAAGCGAAGCCGAACAGCCAGGGGCGAATCGGCCGCGACGAGTCGTAGTCGCCCAATCGAGCCTGGACCTTGAGGAAGACTTCGTGGGCGAGGTCCTCCAGATCGGCCGGGCGGACGCCAAGGCGTTGAAGCGCGTTCCACACGAAGTCGAAATGGTCGTCGAAGATCGCGCTGAGGTCCGGTACGGCGCGCAGGGCCACGAGATCCGATTGCGCTCTATCGCGGGAATCCGTCATGGAATCTCCTGCTCACACGAGCGCATCTTGAAATCTCCGCCTCGCACGAGCGCATCACGAGATCCCCGCCTCGCACGAGCGCATCACGGAATCCGCCGCGCCAGTCCGAAGGCCAGCGTGCCTTCCAGCAGGGGCGCAGTCCAGCGGTCGTAGTAATCGAGCTCGAAGTTGGCTCGATCCAAGTCAAATACGCTCTCGGCGTAAATACGAAGGAGCAGCGCATCGGAAATGGGAAGGGCGACGCCCACGCGGGCTCCCGCAGCAACGAAGGGCATCGCCTCGGACCTGACGACCGCGAGATCCGACCCCCACGCTTGCAGCCATCCGACCTCGGCGACTCCGCAGGCCGTCACGAGTCCAAAGCGCGCGCAGGGGGCGATTGTGGCCGCGAATCGAGCGGTCTCGACGCGGCCGACCGGACCGACGGCAATCGGCGCAGAGGCGTCACCGTGTAGCCGCAGCTCGATGGATGCCGCCGCCGTCCGTGCAGCAACGAACGCCCCCAATCCCGCGGAGGGGCCCGGTGCCGCTCCCACCGCTCCCAGCACATCCGCGCCCACGAGAACGGGAGACCGCGAGCGGTCGCGCACCGCTAGCACGGTCTCGGGCGCGGCTGGAGCCGGCGCGGTCGTCGGGGGCGGGACCAGGGGAGCCGGTGGCGCGAGGGCGCCGCCCTCTGGGGGGGCAACGGGCGATGCTTCTTCCGCCGGCGACGTGGCGAATGCGTCGAGCGCGATGCTGATGGCCAGCGCCGTTGCATTGAAGATCTGAGCGCAGTCGTCGTCGTCGGCGTGCAGATCGCGGGTGCCCCGGGTCAGACCGCTCTCGTCGACGAGCTCGACGTGAGCGACGAAATGTGCGGCCTCGTGTCCAATGTGTACGACGACTGTCTTCCTGGCCCATGGAAAGAACGGGTCGTAGCCGAAGCGAGCCGCGACCGCCCTGCGGAGCGCAGCCTCGTCCGGACACGATGCGCTGTCGATCGAACGCACGTAGGTGAGGCGTGCAGTCGGGCTCGCGGCGCCGGCGACCCGCGGCATCGTCACGAGCGAGGCGACGGTCCCCGTCAGCGCAAGCCTCCATGCCCTCGCGCGCAAGCACGGTAGCCTCGTCGCCCCGCTCCCCGTCCCCCGCCGCGGGGTCATGAGTGAGCGCTCGAGCGAACCATCACGCCGGCTTCCGGCCCACGCACTCGGCCAGGACCGGCTCTCCGAGCGCCATCGCACGGACGCAGGCGGAGGCGCGGGCCAGGTGCCGCTTCGCAGTCGCCAGCGACACCCCCATGTGGGCCGCGACTTCGGTCAGCTCGTTTTCGTGGACGAAGCGAAGCTCGAGCGCGCGGCAGCTGTCCGCGCGGACACGACGGAGGACTCCGCGCATGCACCGGGCGGTCTGCCGCGACTCGATGTCGTCCTGGTAGACCCGTAGCTCCGGTAGCTCGCCGGTGCTCGTCAGCTGCTCCCACGACCGGAGTCGACGGCGTCGGCGTTCGGTCGATGCAAAGCGAAGCGCGATGCCGATGATGAAACTTCGCAGTGATGCTGGATCTCGAAGCTGAGGAAGGCTGGTGAAGCAACGCAAGAACACTTCCTGAACGTGATCGTCGAGGTCGGGGCCGCTCAGTGTACGCGCCAGACTGTAGCGGACGAGCGGGTGGAAGCGCTTGACGATCGCCGAGGCCGCGTCCGAGTCCCCTTCCAGCGCAGCGCGAACGTACTCGGCGTCTTCGAGCCGCGAGCGGACCCGGCGCTCCGCGGCTCGCCTCCGAAGCCGGACCGCCGACCGGGGAGCGGGCTCGATCCCTGGGGGTTCGAGGTCGGTGCCGAGGACCGGATGGTCTGCGAGCGGATCGCTCGGCTTCGGTTCGCACTGGGTCACAACGGGTCAATTGCGCGCGGCTCCCGGGACCCGTCACGAAATCGACACCCGCTCACTCGCGAGGGGGATCGGAAGCTCGGGAAAGCGATCCGAGGGCGGCAATCAGCGACTCGTGAATTCGCACGTTGGTGGCGACGATCTGGCCCTTCGTGACCTCCGTCGGAGCGCCCGCATAATCGGTGACGCGTCCGCCCGCCGCGAGGACGATGGCGCTGCCGGCCGCGATGTCCCAGGGCTTCACCTTCATCTCCCAGTACCCGTCGTAGGTGCCCTCCGCCACGAGGCAAAGGTCGATCGCCGCGGAACCGCACCGTCGCACCGCCTGGCACTTCTTCTTGATCGCGACGAACGCGTCGAAATTGTTGTCCGGGCTCGTGTGGCGATCGTAGGGAAAGCCCGTTGCGAGGAGCGCGTCCTCGAAGCGCTCCACGTCGCTCACGCGGCAAGGCTCGTTGCCTCGTGCCGCCCGCGCCGCCGGGTCGCCCACGATGCCGGTCCATTCGACTCCGAGGGAGGGAGCGACGACGGCGCCGAGCACGGGCCGGCCGCCTTCCGTCAAGCCGACCGACACGCACCAGAAGGGATGCCCGTGAACGAAGTTGGTCGTTCCGTCGATCGGGTCGACGTACCACACGGGTGTGTCCGGTCCGCATTCGCGGTCGCCGCCGCGCTCTTCTCCGACGATGGGGAGTGATGTTGCCGCGAGCCGTTCGCGAAGCAGCGCTTCGCTGTCGAGATCGAACTGCGTGACGAGATCGATTCGCCCCTTGTGCGCCGACGCCGGACGCTTTCGCCATCCTTGCTGCGCGAGATCGCCCGCTGCGCGCGCGGCGTCCAATGCCAGCTGAAGGAGAGTGGAGCGGTCCGACATGGCGCTCGCGGGCTAGTCCGCTCCCCCACGGGGGCTGCTCATGGTCGCTGCGGTATCGTGGCGCGGCGCGCCGTGTCGCGCCGAGTCGCCGAGGGCGTCGACCAACTTGCGCTGAATTCCGTCGAAGGCTCCATTGGAAAGCACGGCGACCGTGTCGCCTGCGCGCGCGCTCTCGCATACTTGGGTCACGATCTCGTCCACCCCGGAAACGGCCCGCGCTTTGGGGCCAAGCTCGCGGGCGAGCCGCTGCAGGTCGAGCCTCTCGGCCTCGGGGATCGCGGTTCGAGCCAGGGGCGCCAAGAAGACGCGGTCGGCGTCCTGGAACGATCGCGCGTACGCCTCCTGGTGCGTGGCGCGGCACGCCGTCGCGCTGCGGGGCTCGAAGGCCACCCAGAGCGTTCCGTCGGGATGGCGCGCGCGCAGCGCGCGCAGCGTCTCGACCACGGCGGTGGGGTGGTGGGCGAAATCGTCGTAGACGCGGACGCCCCCGGGCTCACCGAGCAGCTCCTGGCGTCGACGCACGCCCTCGAACGAAGCGAGATGACGGCGTGCGTCGCGTTCGCTGACGTGAAATCCCTCGGCGCATGCGGCGACCGCCGCCACGGCATTTCGGATGTTGTGCCGGCCCGGAACTCGGAGCACGAAGCGACCGCAGGCGACTCCCCCCGCAAAGAGATCGAACGTCTGAGCCCCGTCCGGCTGGATGGCCGCAGGTACGCCCAGCCATCCGGCAGCCTCGCCGCCCGTGTCATCGCCCTCGAGCGCATAGTAGACGGCGCGAGCGCGGGCTTCTTCGGCGACGATCGTTCGCGCCCGGGCATCATGAGCGTCGCACACGATGACCCCGCCCGCGGGAATTGCGCGGACGAATGCACGGAACGCCCCCTCGTACGAGGCGACGTCGGGGTAAATGTCGACGTGATCGTGCTCCACGCTGGTCAGGATCGCGACGTCGTCCTCGGCCACGCCGACGTAATCGAGAAACTTGGGTTTCTTGTGCCAGTAGACGGCGTCGTACTCGTCGCCCTCGACGACGAACGGGGATCGACCCCGATCGGGGCGGATTCGGGTCGAGCCGATCGCCGCGCCTCCGGGCAGCCCCTTGGGCACGCCGCCGATGAAGTAGCCCGGCGCGTGGCCGGCGCGCGACAGGACCCACGCGCACATGGCGCTCGTCGTCGTCTTGCCATGCGAGCCCGCCACCACCAAGGGCCGCCGACCCGCGAGGAACCGCTGGCGCAACGTCGCCGACATGGATGCGCGGGGCAGATCGAGACGCTCTGTTTCAGTTGCCTCGGGGTTATCGCGGCGAATCGCGTTGCCCACGACGACCAGGCCGGGACGTGGATCCTCCAGATGACAGGCGTCGTACCCCGAGATGCAGCGAACGCCGGCCGCCTGGAGCGTCGGCCCGATGGGCGGATCGAACGCGACATCCGACCCGGTCACCTCTTCCCCGGCTTCGCGCAGAAGGGCTGCGAGCGCCCCCATTCCCGTGCCGGATACACCGATGAGGTGAATGCGCATACGGTGCGCCGTCTCACGCCTTGCTGAAGACGAAATCGTTGCCGTCGACGTCGACCTTGACGACTGCGGGCGACTCGTGCGCGCCGCGAAGGATCTCCTCGGCGAGAGGGTCTTGCAGCTTCTTCAGGATCGCGCGCTTCAGCGGCCGCGCGCCGAACGCCGGTTCGTACCCGAGCTCGACCAGCTTGTCCTTCGCCGCCTCGGTGAGATCGAGTCTGAGCTCTTGACTGCCCATCAATTTTTCGAGGTGGCGGAGCTGGATCTCGACGATGCCGCGCAAGTTTTGTTTCGAGAGAGGCCGAAACAGGATGACGTCGTCGATGCGGTTGAGGAATTCGGGCCGCAGGAAGGAGCGAAGCTCGTCCTGCAGCACGTCGCGCAATGCTTCGAGGCCTTCGGGGGTCCCGAAGAGCTTCGGGTCGGTCTCCAGCAGCCGCTTGCTCCCGATGTTGCTCGTCATGATGACGACCGTGTTCGAGAAGTTCGCGGTCCTGCCACGTCCGTCCGTGAGTCTGCCGTCGTCGAGCACCTGGAGCAAAAGGTTGAACACGTCCGAATGCGCCTTCTCGACCTCATCGAAGAGAAGGACGCTGTACGGACGTCGGCGCACGGCCTCCGTGAGAAAACCGCCTTCTTCGCTGTCGACATAGCCCGGCGGGGCGCCCACGAGCCGCTGCGCCATGTGCTTTTCCATGAACTCGCTCATGTCGAGCCGGGTGAGCGACTGTTCGTCGTCGAAGAGGAACTCGGCGAGCGCTTTGGCGAGCTCCGTCTTGCCGACGCCGCTCGGCCCCAGAAAGAGGAAGGACCCGATGGGCTTGCCCGGGTCACGGAGGCCCACGCGGCCGCGGCGCACCGCCCGCGAGACGGCCCGCACCGCCTCTTCCTGACCGACGACCCGTTCGGCGAGCCGCCCCTCCATCTTGAGGAGCTTGTCGCTCTCGGCCTCGAGCATTTTGCTGACGGGAATCCCGGTCCAATCTCCGAGGACGAGCGCGACGTCCTCCTCGGTGACGAGGCTGGTCGCGGCGCCGGCCGACTCGCTTCCGACCGCGGCCATCGCCGCCTCGAGCCGCCGTCGAACATCGGGCAGCTCGATGTGCTCGATCTCGCCGAGACGTGCAAAATCCTGCTTGTCACGGGCTTGACGGATCTGCGCTTGCAGGCGCTCCTCGTCGGAGCGCAGCGAAGCCAGGGCCGCCCTCGCGTTTCGGCGGGAATCGAGCTTCGCGCGAATTTCGCTCACCACCGGCTCGAGCTCCCGCATCTCCTTCTCCAGACGCTCGCGTGTCGCGACGCTGAGCGCGTCCACGTCGCCCGCAAGCGACGCCACCTGCGCCTTGAGCGAGGCGAGACGGCGAATGGTCTCGTCCATCTTTGCGGGCACGCCGTCGATCTCCACTCGCTTGCGAGCGGCGGTCTCGTCGAGCAAGTCGATGGCGGCATCGGGCAGGACGCGGTCCTGCAAGTAGCGCTTCGCCAGCCGTACGGCGGCGACGATGGCGCCTTCGCCGATCTGCACCTTGTGGTGCGCTTCGTACTTCGAGGCAATCCCGCGCAGGATCTCGATCGCGGCGTCGAGCGAGGGAGGGTCGATCGTCAAGACGCTGAAGCGGCGCAGGAGCGCCGGGTCCCGCTCCTGCATCTTTCTCAAGCCGTCGAGCGTCGTCGACGCCAGAAGACGCACCTCGCCCCGCGCGAGCAGGGGCTTCAGAAGGTCGCCCACTCCGCTGCCCGCCGCCCCCTGCCCGAGCAGAGAATCGATGTCGTTGACGTAGAGAAGCGTGTCCCTGCTGCCCGTCGCAATCGCCCCCGCCGCCTTGTCCCTCCCGTTGCCGCCGCCGTTCCACGCGGAGGAAGGCATGCCGGCCTTGGCATCGGAGCCCGCTACGCCGCCCCCGCCGCCGGAGGTCGCTCGTGCAGCCGTCCCGTTCGCGCCCGAGACCGCGGCGAGAACCTGGCGCAGGCGTTCCTCGATTTCGCCCCGCAGCTTCGCCCCCGCGACCAGCATCCCGGTTTCCAGCTCGACGAGGTTGAGCCGGACGAGATTCTCCGGGACGTCGCCCGCCGCGATTCGCATGGCGAGCGCTCCGACGATGGCCGACTTGCCGGCTCCGGCCTCTCCCACGAGCAGCGGGTGACTCTTCTGGCGACGTTCGAGGATTTGGATCAGCCGCCTTACCTCGACGTCGCGGCCGATCACCGGATCGAACCCTCCCCGGCGCGCGCGCTCGACGAGGTCGTGCGTGAATCGAGAGAGAACGTCTCCGGGGCCTGCCGAGCCTCCGGGCACGACTTCGCGTGGGACGCTCGTGAGAGCTCCCATGTGCGGCCTCAGGCTTCCGGGCCCGAGGCCGAACGCCTGGAGCACGACGGCTCCGGGCCCGCGAATTTCCTGGGTCAGGGCGTTGAGGAGGTGGGCGATCTCGACGGTTCCAATGCCGGCTTCTTTCTCCGCCCGGGCAAGAAGCTGCAGCATGGCACTCGACAGATACGCAAGACCTCCTGTCGTCCTGTTGATTCGCCCGAGGGCGGATTCGACTTCGACCGCCACGTCAGCCGGATCGGCGCCCGCCCGGCGGAAGACCTCCTGTGCGCCCCGGTCGCGTTCGATGACCCGTGCGAGCAGGTGGATCGGCTCGACCTGGGCATGCTTGCGCTCGTCGGCCAGGCTCTGCGCCCCGGCGACGAGCGTCTTCGCGTCGGGCGCATAGCGGTCCAGGTGGATCGTTTGCTCCGCCGCCATGCGCGTGAGAAGTTAGCATGCGAGAAGTCGATGACTTCTGACGTGATCCTGTACACGACCCGCGTCTGTCCCTACTGCATCGCGGCAAAGCGACTGCTCGCGCGGCGCGGCATCACCTACGAAGAAATCGACGTTTCCGGCGACGACGCCAAGAGGGTGTGGCTCGCCCAGGCGACCGGCCGACGAACCGTTCCTCAGATCTTCATCGATGGCAAGGCCATCGGTGGATACGACGAGCTCGTTGCGCTCGACAAGGCCGGCCGGCTGCCGGTGGGCGGCGGGACTTCGGCCGCGGAGTGATGTGCCGGCGACGCCCGGGCGGCGGGCCGGGCGGGCACCCTGCCGGTTCGGGACGACGAGCCACAGGCCTCGGTTTTTTTTGAGCCACTCGAAAACCCGCGGTCACCATCTTTGACAAGACCGGGGGGAGGCGCACGAAGCCTCCAGATGCAACACTGCGTGACGGAAGCCGGGGCGCGGGATGACTATGGTGATCGGGCCGCAAGCGATGGGTCGCGACGAGTACCTTCCCGGTCAATCCCTGCCCGGAACCGTCTACCGGATCGTTCGCCTCATCAGCGAAGGAGACGTCGAACGGGTCTACGAGGTCGAGGATCCGACCGTGGGAAAGCGCTACGCGCTCAAGACCCTCGGCGATGCGCAGGCCGACGCGCGGCAGCTCGCCGAGAAGCTGCGCGAGTCGCGAATTTTCGTAAAGGTCGCCGATCCGCACGTCGTCGATGTCTGCGCCGCGGGGGTTTCGAGCGACGGGCAATGCTTCTACGTAATGGAGATGCTCGACGGCGAGCCGCTCGGCGCCATCCTGCGTCGGGACGGCCGTCTCCAGCTCGGCGCCGTCTTGTCGGTCGGCATCGAGCTGAGCGAAGCCCTCGCGAGCGTTCACGCCGTCGGCGTGGTGCATCGTCACGTGAAGCCCGACAACATCTTCATCGCGCTCGACTCGCATACGTCCCCGTCGACCAAGCTCCTCGACCTCGCGGTCGCCAGCGCGCTGGCGGGCGCGGGGACGAGCTGGAAAACGGTGCACGGCACGTTTGGCTACGCGTCGCCGGAGCAACTGCGGGGCGAGCCCGCCAGTCCGCTCATGGATATCTGGTCGCTCGGCTGCGTGCTGTACGAAGCGTTCTCGGGACAGCTACCGTTCGAGGTCTCGTCCGACTGGCGAACGTTCGTCGATGGGGTGCTCGGGCCGGCGCCGGCCCCGAGGCTTTCTGACGTCTCCCCCGATGCACCGGCGGATCTGGTCTCGCTCATCGCGCGCATGCTGCAAAAGGAGCCGTCTCGCAGACTGCCGCGAGCCGACATGGCGACGGCGACCCTGCGCCGCATCGAGAGACGCCTCAGCAGTCGTCCTCCCCCGGCTCCAGTCGACCTGAGCCCGGTCGATGAGAGCTCGCACCCATCCGCGGCCGTCCCCGTTGCGGGCCAGGCGGAGATCGAGACGACACACGCGGCTCCGCTGCAGGCGGAAGCATCGGTTCCCGCGAACGTGGGTGCGGCGGACCTGGACGCCGCCATGGCCGGCGATGCGCAAGCGCCGGTCCCCGCGCAAGTGCAAACTCGTTTCGGCGCCGGTGCGGCCGAAGCTCGGGCTCCGATGGCGCCCGAGGCTCGCGCCGAGGTGGCCGCCGAAGCTCGCGCCGAGGTGGCCGCCGAAGCTCGCGCCGAGGTGCTCGAGGCCGGCGCCAACCCGGCGAGCGTGATCGACGCGGATGCGGGCGCCGCGCCAGCGGAGGCGGCGCAGGTGGCGCCCGTCGAGCTACCGGGCATGCCGGCGGCGGCCCGCGTGGAGTCGGTGGCTTTCGGGGGGGAGGCTGTCGCGCCAACCGAGGCCCCTGCCGGCACGACCGCAGCCGGCACCGATTCGCGTTCATCGGCCGATGTGAGCCCAGCTCAGGCGGACGCCGCCGCGCCAACGAGTCCCGCTGCGGTGCCGCAAGCCCAGATGCTCCCGCCGGCGGGGAGTGGGGCCGATGCGGTCGACGAAGATTGGGAATTTCCGGCAGAAGCCGCGGCCCCCGCTCCGAGCCCAAGCCGCTCCGAGTCGCCGCGCGCCCTCCCATCCGTGGTGATTGCGGACCAAGTGGCGGGCGAGCCGGAAGACACGCTGGTCGGAACGATGGCCGACTTCATGAGCGACGCCTTTTCGGGCTCGCCTCCGGAGCAGTTGCTTCCGTCGGTGGTGATTGCGGCCGACGTCGCGGCGGAGGCGGAGGACACCCTCGTGGGGACCATGGC
Source organism: Polyangiaceae bacterium (assembly GCA_035622655.1). Classification (GTDB taxonomy): domain Bacteria; phylum Myxococcota_A; class Polyangia; order Polyangiales; family Polyangiaceae; genus Palsa-1150. Next base: position 24,932 of record DASPUY010000202.1, on the reverse strand, counting down.
GGACTTCTTGGACGAGGCGGTCCCCGAAGCCGCCCCCGAGCCCGCCCCGGCGGTTCCCCCGAGCGCCGTCGTGACCCAGAAGGTTCCCCCGAGCGCCGTCGTGACCCAGAAGGTCCCTCCGAGCGCGACCCGGAACCAGAAAGTCCCCCCGAGCGCCGCCGTGACCCAGAAGGTCCCGAAGGCCGTCGTCGGAAGTCCCTCTTCTCAGAAAAAGCCTGTGCCCGAGGCCGCGCCCCCCCGGCCAGAGCGGCGCTGGCCGGACGGCGCGCTCGCCCTGCCTCCTTCCGCCGCTGGCCCCATTTCCGAGCCGCAGATGACGGATGCAGTGCCCGATCGCCCTCCGCGGGTCACCTACGCCTTGCTCTTTTTGTCGGTTCTCGTCGCGTGGATGGTCGTGGCCCTCGTGTTTCTTCGGGCGCGGCGCTCCCGGAGACACCCGCACGCTCCGTAGAGGACCGTCGTTCCGACAAGCGCGCCCGGAGGGATTCGAACCCCCGACCCGTGGCTTCGAAGGCCACTGCTCTATCCAGCTGAGCTACAGGCGCGACCCGCGAGAGCCACGCCGTATCACGCGCGTTCGAGCCGCACCAGGGGCGAATGCGAGCCGACAAACTGCGAACGGCGCTCGGGAGACGACCGCTCCTTCGCGCCGCTCGGCAAAGACGCCCGTGGCCCCATCACTCCGCGGCGCTCGAAGTCGCCTCCGACGGACTGATCGTCTTTGCAAGAGGGGCCCCATCCGCCCGCGCCGCAGCCTCCCGGGCGTTTTGCAGCGCACGGTTTCGCCCTCGGGCCTGTCCTCCCGCACGGCCGATGGCGGCCATGTGCGATCGATCGCGGCTGACGACTTCGCCGCCCTTCCTGCCGGCAACGCGCGCTTCGTCCGCGGTGAACTCGTGCGCGCGACCCTGGGCATGAGCGGCTTTCCCGCCTTTGCTGGCGATCTCGCGCTGCTTTCCCGAGTCCATCGACGCAAACCCGCGATTGCTTTTCGGTCGCTCCGTATTGTTCTGCGCGGTCATCTGATGTTCTCCTTCGGAAATGTCCTGAAATGAACTGGGGGAAGACAAGCCGCGAGCGCCCGCCAGCGCCCTTGGTCGCGAAGAGGAGCGACCTCGGTCTTTTGTTGACTCGCAGCGATTTACGATTCGGTTGCAGAGTCGTGTCGCGCCGGCGTGAGACGAGTCGCCATACGGCGAGTCACCCTTTCGGGGTGACTGGCCGTCTTTCGTCTGGCTACCCCTCTCTCGCCGGCGCGCCGTCGCACACTGCAGCGGTTGTGCCCCGAACTCCGAGCGCATAATACTTTGAAATTGCTCAATTAATGACGAGCGCGACCATTCGGATCCTGTGGCGGATTGCCACGTTGGGGCTGATCCGTCCCGTTCGCTGTTCAGGGACAGTGAAGAGCGGGTGTCTCGAGAAATTGCGCGTCACCGATAAGTGCCTGCAGCGTTGGCATTTCGAAACCGAATTCGCACTCGAATCTTCACGACGAGATTCATCCCTTTTGATCGATGGGTGGGGGATTGCGCCACGCCGGGCGGGGCAAAAAGAGAGACTGTGCGGGCCTTGCGCGGCCTCGCCCAACGCCTCAGAACTCGAACGCGAGGCCGAAGTTCCAGGCCGTTCCACCGACCCGCAGAGGGTCCGACTGAATCCCGAGACCGTCCAGATCCTCGCGGGTCCATTCGGCGAACACATAGGTGTTGTTGACCCCCATGGCGTCGTCGAACGAGGTGGCCGCATAGGCGTCGAGCGGATTCAGGTTCACCGCGATCCCCAGCGCGACGTGGGTACCCAACGACTCGCCTTCGCCGAGCACCCCGTCAGCTCGCGACGTTCCGAGCGTGTTCGACGCCCGCCAGAACGCCAGCGCCAGTCCGGCCTTGGCGTACGGAACAATCGGGACACGGGCCTGGCGCCACAGAACGTCGATTCGCAAGACCGCCGCCAGGTAGCAGGGGACGATCTGCAAAGTCCCCGTTTCCCCCGATTCGGTGGTCCCGTTGTGCTCTTGCTGGAACTGCGCGGGATCGCTCATCGTCGAAAAGCCCAGTCCGAACCCGGGCCCGATGGTCCCCACGTGGGGAATGCGGTAGGCCTGCCAGTCGAACTCGGCGCTCACCAGGAGGCGGGGGGCCGTTCCAAAGAAATCCTTGAACGGCTGGCCATGCAGCTGCGGGTCGCTGTCGATGGCCGGATAGAACGGCGCAAATCGTATTTCGGCCGCGAAGTTCTGTGGGGATTCGGACTTGCGGCTGCGGCCGCCGATGGGATTCTCCGGCTCCTGCGCACCGGCACCGCTGGCGCACAGCATTCCCGCCACGGCGATCGCGAGCCCGACCGGACGAGCCTTCGTCACTTGCGCCTCCGGCCGCGCCGCGCCGCCGCGAGGGCGGCCGTCCCGACCGCCGCGAGCACGATCGAGGAGCCGACCGGCGAGTCGCCGGACGCACCGAGCGTCCCGCCCCCGTTGAGGGCGCAGAAACCGCCACCCGCAAGTCCGCCAGCACTCCGATAATCCGTGAAGAAGTCGTTAACTGGAGCTGGGTAGTTGCACGTCGGCGTCGACGGCGGCCCGGGATTCCCTGAATTGTCCACGGCCGATACCGCGACGGCGTACGTCTGCTGGTCGACGAGGCCGGAGATGTTGAACCGCGTGTTGGTCTCGCCGGTGACGGTGACCTGCTGACCCGTGTAGATCGGCGTTGCCGAGGCGCACCCCACGTCGAGTGCGTACTGGCACGGAATGGTCGCAATTCCGCCGATTCCAGTAGTCGTCCCGGAATCGGTCGCCTGCTCCTCCAGGGCGGCATCTTCTCCGGAGTCGCCCTCCACGGCCGTCGTGCCGCTGTCCTGGACGACGGCGCTGCCGAGGACGCTGCTCGTGCAGGACCCGATGGATTGACCTCCCTGCGCGACGTTGACCGTGAAGCAGGCGGCGTCGGCGCTGGTGCTCGACGAAGTCGAAGTCGTGCTCGAGGACGCCGAGGAGCTGGAGGACGTGCTCGTTGTCGCGTCGTTCGCATCGGCCCCTTCTTCGCCGCTCTCCTCAGTCGCATCTTGCGCCGCATCTTGCGCCGTGGCCGAGCTCGCGTCCGTCGAAGAACCGGCGGTCGAGCTCGAGCTGCTCGCGCTTGGACAGACGACCTGGGTGACGGCCGTCGTCGTTTGCGCCAGCGAGCCCGGAGGTGGATCGATGAAAACGTCGTAGCCGTACGTGTCCGAGTCGGTATTCGGCGTCCAGCTGGCGATAAGGAGCGTTTCTCCCGCGCCCACGGTCAACCCGAGCGGCGCCGGCGGACCGACCAGGTCGGTGTTCAAGGCCCACTGAAGAGCGGTTGCGCTCGTGTCGTACGTCCCCTCTCCGCTGAGGGGGACGAACCACAGGGTGATGGTGACGGCGGCGTAGGAGGGTTGTGCAGTGCACGCGTCGGCGCCCTGGTGTACGAGCACCGGCGGATTCGGCGGAGCTTGCTGGGAGCCGACGATGTCCTGAACGCGAATGAAGTACTCCGTGCTGCCGGTGAAGACTTGCCCGAGCGGCAGACCCTCGCTCACGAGCCAGCAGAGCGGTACCTGCCCGACGCCTCGATCGGCGTCGGTGGTGCACGTGCCCGTCACCGAAGCCCAGATTTGCATTCCGTCGGTGTTGCCGGTCCCGAAGCCGTTGAGGATCACCGGGAAGCCGAGGGTCATGTCGCTGATGCAATCCGAGTAGTTGATGCCCGTGGGGTTCAACCCGTTCGAACGCGTCTGCGTTCCGAGATCCGTCTGGTTCGCCTGGCCGTAATGGAGAAAGCGCTCCGGTGCGGTCTGCTGGGCCTGGGTGATCGAAGGCCCCGTCGATGTCGTCTGTGCGAGCGCCGCGCACGGAGTCAGCATCACGCCCGTGAGCGTGGTGAAGAGAGCCGAACGCGCGAAGGGCGGCATGTTCGGGCCCATGACGGAGCATGGCACATGCCACTTCAAATTTCCCACGGAAGCTCCCGTCGCGGGCCGCTCCGGGGGGGCTCGCCGGCCAAGGTGTCAGCGGTGGTGAGGGGCGATCCATGGTGCACTGCCAAACTGGCATGGTGCACCGGCGGTCTTGCGCCGCCGCGGCGACGCCGACGACGCCGTCCTGCGGCCAGCGTGGCAGCGGCCGCGGCGCCCAGGGCGATCGAAGAACCGATCGGCGACCCGCTCGAACCCTCGAGCTTCGTTCCTTGCCCCAGGGAGCAGAACCCGCCCCCCGCCAGCCCACCCGCATCGCGATACAGGGCGTAGAAGTCGTTGACGGGCGCAGGGAAGTTGCAGGTCTCCGGCGACTGCGCCGAGGGGGGGCCGGGATTCCCCGAATTGTCGACTGCGGCCACGGCCACGGCGTACGTCTCCCCGTTGGTGAGCCCCTTGATCGTGTACGCGGTGTTGGTCTCGCCAATGAGCGTGATTTGCTGCGCGGTGTAGATGGGGGACCCCGAGGGGCAGCCCACGCTCAGCGCGTATTGGCAGGGAATGGTTGCGATTCCCCCCGACTCGGAGGCGGTGGATGCGCCGTCCTGCTCACCGGCTTCCGCGTCGTCGACCTCTTCGGACGCCGTGGTGACACCGCTGTCTTGAATCAGGGCGTTCGTCAGGACCGTGGTCGAGCAGCCCATGGCAGAGCTGCTCTGACTCACGTTCACTGAATAGCAGGCGGCGTCGCTGACTGCGCTCGAACCGCTGCCCATCGAAGGCTCCACTTCGACATCGTCGTCGGCGTCCCCCACGCCGCTGCCTTCGCCGTCCGAGCCGGCGTCTGCGATGGAGCCCGCAAGACCGCCGGAGTCGGGGCAAATGACCTGAGTCTGTGCGGCCATCTCGGCAGGTGAGCCGGGGGGTGGGTCGATGAAAACGTCGTAGCCGTACGTGTCGGAATCGGCATTTGCGGTCCACCTGGCCGTGAGGAGACCATCGCCCGCGCCGACATTCAGCCCGAGGGGTGCGGGCGGACCGACCAAGTCCGTAGTCAGCGACCACTTGAGCGCGGTTGCGTTCGGGTCGTACGTTCCGTCGGTGATGAGCGGCACGAACCAAAGGGTGATGGGGACGGCCGCGTAAGAGGGCTGGGCGCTGCACGCGGAGGCTCCCTCGTGGACCAGGTCGGGCGGATTCGGCGGCGCTTGCTGCGGGCCGACGATGTCCTGGACGCGAACGTAGTACCACGCACTGCCGTTTTGCGTCGGAATGCCGCCGTCCGCGACGAGCCAGCAGGCCGGCGTCGGGGCGGCGCGCTGCGTATCCATGATGCATGTGCCCGTTACCGTCGCCCAGATCTGCAGTGCGTCCGTGTTGCCCATGCCGAAGCCGCTCAGGATCACCGGAAAGCCGAGCGTCATATCGCTGACGCAGTCCGAATAGTTGATGCCGGTGGGATTCAAGCCATTGGGACGCGTCGAGGTGCCCAGGGATTGCACATCTGCCTGACCGTAATTGAGAAATCGGCTCGGCGCCGTCTGCGATGTCTGTGCGATCGACGGTCCTGTCATCGTCTGGGCCCGGGCGGCGCACGGGACGAGAATCAGTTCCGCGAGGACGCCAAGGCGAGCGGTGGAACGTGCAAGGGGCGGCATCGCGACGATGGAGCACGAGCATGCCACGTGCCACGCCGGCGCTCGGGAGCGGAACGCGGACTTGGAGCTCTTCGCATACGCGGATCGGCCAAGGTGTCATCGACCCGACGGGGTGCGGCCCGTCGGATGACAAAGTGACGATTCGCACGTGCGTTCGAGGACGCAGCGACTCTGCAGCTACCGGCGCGTTCGACGCCGCTCGGGCGAACGGTTCGTCGGCGGGAGCGAGCCGTCGATTTCCGGAGACGAGTCGTGCTGACGAGACGACGCCCTGTCCGGAGGGCGTCGCCGAACCGGCGTGTCGAGTCGCCTTCCAGTACACTGCCGCCCGATGCACCTCATTCCGTCGCACGAGGATCGCCCGGCGGACGATCCCATCTTCTCGCTGCACCAGGAAGCGACCGCACGCAAAGGGCGAGGGGAATCCGTTGTCGATGCGACCATCGGTGTACTCCTCGACGAGAGCGGCGAGCTCTGCATCTTGCCGACGGCGGCGCGCGCGGTCCGCGAGGTGGAGACGTCCGAGTGGGCGTCGTATGCGCCGATCGCCGGCACTCCGGAATTCAGGCGCGCCGTCATCGACGATCTGCTCGGCAGCTCGGCCGACTTGCGCGCGTCCGCCGTCGCCGTGGCGACCCCGGGCGGATCGGGCGCGCTGCGCCACGCGGTCGCGAACTTCCTCGAGCCCGGCCACGCGGCGCTGACGACGAGCTGGTACTGGTCGCCGTACAAGACGCTCTGCGACGAGTCCGATCGCCGCCTGGAAACGTTCGACATGTTCTCCAAGAGCGGCGTGCTCGACGTCGGCGCGCTCGATACCGCCATGGCGCGGCAGCTCGCCTCGCAGGGACGCGTCCTGCTCTTCGTGAACGACCCCGCGCACAACCCGACCGGCTACTCGATGAGCGACGACGACTGGCGCAGCGTCGTCGACGTGATCGCCGCGCGCGCCGCCCGAGCGCCGGTCGCGCTCGTCGTCGATTGCGCGTACATGCTCTACGGCCCCCGAACCGCTCAGAGTCTTCCGCCGCTGCTGCAGCCGCTCCTGGGGAGCGCAGCGGTTCTGTTCGCGTGGAGCGCGAGCAAGTCGTACACGCATTACGGTCTTCGGGTGGGCGCTCTCGTCGCGTGCATCGGAGACGCACGCGAACGGGCGATGGTCGAATCGGCCTTGAGCTACTCGTGCCGCGGAACCTGGTCGAATTGCAACCGGGGCGGTCAGGCGGCGATCACGCGTCTGCTGTGCGATCGGCGCCTGGCGGATGCGTGCTCGAGCGAGCGCGCCGCGCTCAGGGCAACGCTGAGCGCTCGGGTCGACGCGTTCAACGACCTCGGGCCCCAGCGCGGCCTGAGCTATCCGCGTTACGACGGCGGGTTTTTCGTGACGGTCTTCGACGGCTCTCCGAAGGAGAAGGCCGCTTCGATGCGCGAGAAGGGCGTGTACGTCGTGCCGCAGGCGATCGCCGGACGCGGCGGTGCGCTGCGGGTCGCTCTGTGCGCCGTCGCTTTGCGCGATGTGCCCCGCCTGGTCGAGGCGCTCGCGACCGCATGACCCCCTGGTTGACGGCGTGCGCGACTCCGCGTAAGCGGGTCTTCGGTCGCGTGTGGCCGTGAACCACGCCGCGAGATGACGGCGTGGAGGGAAAGGAGACCCGTCATGGTGAAAGTGGGGCTCGTCGTTCGACTCGTCGCCAAGGCCGGCAAGGAAGAGCAAGTCCGCGCGTTCCTCGCCGGGGCGGCGCCGCTCGCCCGGAACGAATCGTTCACGCCGGCGTGGTTCGCGCTTCGTACTACGGCGTCCGTATTTTACATCGTCGACGCATTTGCGACCGACTCGGATCGAGACAAGCACCTGGGCGGCGACATCGCGAAGGCACTGTTGGCAAAGGCGCCGGAGCTCTTGGCGGAGCCGCCGGCCATCGAGAAGGCCGAGGTGCTCGGCGTGAAGCTACCGGGGTGAGCGAGCGAGCTCCTGGGCGAGCGCGTCCGCGCCATACACCGTTCGAAGCGCCTCGAGCATCGCGGCTGCGTCGACGCTGACTGCGCGCGCCGTCGTCTCCTGATACACGAACTGGTTGGGCAAGCTCGGCAGGTTTCCGTCGAAGATGAGCCCGACGAGCTCGCCGGTGGCGTTCACCACGGGGCTTCCGGAGTTTCCTCCCACGATGTCGTTGGTCGAGACGAAGTTCAGCGGAGTCTTCGGCGGCAGCCGGGGTCGAGCGTCGAGCCAGCGCTCCGGGAGCTTGAGCGGCTCCGCCCCGGTCGCGTGTCCGTACATGCCAGCGAAGTCGGTGGACCACGGCACGCGCCGGCCGGATATTTCGTAGCCCCGGACGACTCCGACCGAGAGGCGCAGGGTGAAGGTCGCGTCCGGCGCCACCCGCGTACCCTCGACGGCGAACGTGGCCTCGGCGATTCGAGTCCTGAGCGTACGCATCGGGGCTTCCACCGAGTCGTCGTACTGCTTGCGCACGGCGATCGCCTGAGGCTCGAGCGCGCGCATGGCGACGATGAGGGGGTCTGTCGAGGCGTCCACGGCGGCCTGTGAACCATCCCACAGCGCCTGACGCGCATAGAGGTCGAAAAGCTTCGACTGGGCGACGATCGCCGCGGCGGCACGCTGCGGCGTCTCCCCCGCGAGGACCTGCCGTACGACGGGGTCCGCTTCACCGAGCGTCTTGCGCAGCAAGACCAGCCACTCCTCCACGAACGCCGCCTCGACGCCCGGATAGATGGCGGCAGGCGAGAGGACGTGCGATCGCAGCTCGTCGAGGTTCGTTTCGCGGTATTCGGGCAAGCGGTCGGTATTGGAAAGGGCGCGCTGCGCGGGGAGCCGTACCAGGTGGCGCGCAATGCGCAGCAGCGTTCCGGCGACTCCCTCGAGGGTCTGGTAGCGGGGATAGATCGATCCGTAGGTCTTCTGCACCGCGCCGATGGTCTCCCACAGCCCGCCAAACTTGCCCCGCTGCTCCGGGTTCGCCTCCACCGCGGCACGCAGCTGCTTCTCTTGGCTCTGTTTGGTCTTCACGAGGGCCGGATCGCGCAAACCGGCTTCCATGCCCGTGATCGCCTTCAACGAATTCTCGACACCGAAAATCGATTCGCGGGCCTGGCGCTGCGCCTCGGGTCCGGTTGCCGACCACGCGTCGAGGCTCGCGCGCAGCGCGCGCCTCACCTCGAGCTGGCGCGGGTAGACGACGTCTCGCAGCATGTCGAGCTCCGCGACGGTGTCGTCGCGCGAAGTGCGTCCCGGATGCCCGGAAGTGAAGACCGTCTCGCCTTCGGCCGGGCCGGCCGGGCTCCAGCGCAAGAATTCCGGGGGGGACAATGCCTGCTGCCGCTCGTAGATCCGGAAGAGGGCGAAGTCGACGTCGTACCGCGGGTAGTTGAAATTGTCGGGGTCTCCGCCGAAAAACGCGATATCGGCTTCGGGGGCGAAGACCAGGCGCACGTCGGTGTACCGGCGGTAGCGGTAAAGGCGATACAGCGCCCCGCCGTAGAGGGTCACGACGTCGCACCGCTGGCCCGTCGAGTCGTGGCATTCTTTCTCGATCGAGGCCATCCGCGCCTTCATCGCGCGATTGGACTCCGCGTCGGAAGCACCCTGCGTCGTCGCTGCGCGCACCTGCGCAGTGACATCGGAGATCGACAGCAGCTGATCGACCTCGAGATCGGGGCATTTCACCTCCGGACCGTCCTTGCCCGCCAGGTAGCCGACGGCGAGATAGTCGTGTCCGGGGGAAGCGAGCTTGGCGATGCAGTCGGCCGCGACATGATGGTTGGTGAGGACGAGGCCATGCTCCGACACGAAAGATCCGGAGCCGCCCGAGTTGAACCGGACGCTGGCGAGGCGCACGTGATCCAGCCACTCTTGCGTCAGCGCGACGCGGTGCTGCTGCGCAATTTGCTGCGCCGGCACCATGTCGAAGGGCCACATCCCTTCGTCTGCGGACGCGGTCGGGGCGAACAGCACCAGCGCAGTCAACGGCAGAAAGAGAGCGCGCGAGTCCACGCTACATGCGCCCGCGCAATGCGTCGAATCGAAGCTTCCAGACCATGCCGACCGCCTCGAGGAAGATCTTTCGACTCATCTTCGAGCGGCCGGCCGTGCGGTCGACGAACACAATGGGCACTTCCTTCACGCGCATTCCACGAAGAATGGCCCGGTACGTCAATTCAATTTGAAACGAATATCCATTCGAGCGCACCGAGGCGAGATCGATGGACTCGAGGGCGCGCCGGCTGAACGCCTTGTAGCCGCTGGTGAGATCGCGCACCGACAGCCCGAGCACGTATCGCGAGTACAGGCTGCCGCCTTTGGAAATGAAGTGCCTGCCAGGCCCCCACCCTTCGACACCTCCTCCCGGGACGTTGCGCGAGCCGATGACCACGTCGAAGCCCTCATCGAGAGCGCGAACGAACTCCGGCAAGTACCGCGAATCGTGCGAGAGATCCGCGTCCATCTCGAAGAACCGGTCGTAGCCTTCTTTGAGACACTGGCCGAAGGCGGCCAGGTAGGCGGTTCCCAATCCGAGCTTGCCGCTCCGGTGCATGACGCGAACGCGGCTGTCGGAGTGTGCGATCGCATCGGCGAGCTCGCCCGTGCCGTCGGGCGAATGGTCGTCGACGATGAGGATGTCGGCCTCGGGGAGAGCCCCACGTACCGTACTCACGAAGCGTTCGAGGTTTTCCCGTTCATTGTACGTCGGCGTGATGACAACGGTGCGCGGCATAACGTTCCGAAGGGGCGGCAACGTACGCGAAACCATTCTCTACCGCAATCCCAGCAGAGAGACTGGGATGGGTCCACGGGGCAAGTTGCCTCTGACGGCGGGAGCGGCTGCGCTGATAGAATGCGTACGTGCCCTTGAAGTCCGATCCGGCCCGCTCGCTCGACGCTCGTCTCGCGGAGGTCGAGGCGGCTCTTGCACGCGAGCTTCGCGTGAGCAAGGCGCTGCGGGAAGTCGGCGTCGCGCTCGGCACGACGCTCGACCTCGATCAGCTGCTCGAGCTCATCTTGCAGAAAATCACGGAGGCGCTCGAGGCCGATCGCACGACACTGTATCTGCTGGACGAGGCGAACGACGAGCTCGTTTCTCGCATCGCTCAGGGTCCCTCCGTGCGCTCGATCCGCATGAGAGTGGGGCACGGAATCGCGGGCCACGTCGCGCGCACCGGCAAGCCGCTCCACGTGCGAGACGCCTACCGCGACCCTCGTTTCAGCGCCGAGTGGGACATGGTCTCCGGCTACCGCACGAGGTCCATTCTCGCGGCGCCGATGAAGAACCACCTCGGTCGGATCATCGGGGTCGTGCAGGTGCTGAACAAGACGCACGGCGACTTCACCGACGACGACGCGGACATTCTGGCGGCGCTCGCCACGCAGGCCGCCGTGAGCATCGACAATTCTCGTCTCTTCATGTCGGTGACGCAGAAGAACATCCAGCTTCTGGATACGAAGGAACAGCTTGAGCACCGCGTCCGCGATTTGAAGCTGCTCTTCGACCTGGAGCACGCGATGGGCCGCGCGGCCTCCCTCGAAGAGCTGTTCATGGCCGCGCTGGGCGAAGCGATGCGCGCGTGCGAGGCCCGCATGGGGGCCGTGGCGCTGCGAGCCACGGAAGATCGCCCAGGCGCCCTCTACGTGGTCGACGACCGCGCCAAGAAGATGAAGCGGCTGCCGTACTCGAAGGACGCCGGCTTGATCGGGTGGGCCGTGAGCAACAACGAAATTCTCGTCTCGGCCGACGCGGCGAGCGATCCTCGTCGAGATTCCGAGCTCGATCCGCAGATCGCTCTCGGGCGCGTGAAGACCGCGCTGGTCGTCCCCCTCGAGGAAGAACAGGGGGCGTCCCTCGGGGCCATTGCCATCTACAACAAGCGCGGCGGTCGTCCGTTCAACGAAGAAGACCGCGAGCTCGTCCAGCTCGTCGCGGCGAACGCGTCGACGGCGATCCGTCTGCAGCTTGCGCGCGAGGGCCGCGAGCGCGAGGAGCGGCTGTCGACCATCGGCAGACTGCTCTCGAGCGTCATGCACGACCTGAAGACGCCTCTCATGATCATCAACGGCTACGTGCACATGATGCAGGCGTCGGACGAATCCTCGCAGCGGCGCGATTTTGCTCGCCTCATCGTCAAGCAGTTCGATCACATCCGGGCGATGCAGCGCGAAGTTCTCGAGTTCGCACGCGGCGAGAAGAACGTTCTGATTCGAAAGGTGTACGTCCAGAAGTTTTTCGACGACGTCCGCGAGGAGCTCGAGGCCGATCTCGCCCGACGGGGCGTCGAGCTCGTCGTCGACGTCCAGGAGCGTGGGACGGCTCGTTTCGACGAGGGAAAGATGCTGCGCGTCGTGCACAACCTTGCGCGCAATGCCGCCGAAGCGATGGGCGAGCGGGGCGGCAAGCTCGTGGTCAAGGTCACCCGCGATCGCGGCGACGGCGCTCTGGTCGTCTCGTTCTCCGATACCGGTCCGGGCATCCCGAAGGAGATCGAGCACCGGCTCTTTCAATCCTTCGTGACCAGCGGCAAGAAGGGTGGAACCGGCCTGGGGCTCGCAATCGTCAAGAAGATCGCCGACGAGCACGGCGGCACGATCTCCGTGCAGTCGTCCAGCCGCGGGGCCACGTTCAGGCTGCGCATGCCGCAGCCTCCCCGGTGAACGCGGCCGAAGCTCGAGAGCGGGCGGCGGTGCTCGGCGCACTCGTCATGGCGTCGGCGACGGGCCTCACGGTCCTCGCGCGGGCCGACGTCGTGCTCCCCCCGTGGGTTCAGGAGGGCGACGTGCCGCCGCCGGCCTGGGCGCGTTCGGTCGGCCCCAAGCCAGGAGACCACGGGCAGGCCACGCCGCTGACGATTTTCGCGGGGGCGAGTCGCGGCGCCGCCGAACGCGGCGTCACGATCCCGGGAGCGTCCCTGCCCTTTTTCGGCGAGAAGCGTGGCTCCGGCTGTTCGGGTCGCTGGTGGCTCGTGGGGCCGATCGCCTGGGTGTGCTCGGACGACGCGGATCTGTCGCCTGCCGACCCGCCCCGTGGCGATCTGCCGACGCCGTCGCTTGCGCAAGAGCCGCCGTCCGCCGCGTCGGCTCCGTTCGCCCCGCTGGCGCCGTCGCCGGACGAAGGCCCGCCGCTCCAGTATTACTTCGTATCGCGCGACGAGGGCACGAGCGCGTATGCGAGTCTGGAAGCGGCGCTGGACGGCGACGCGGATCGAGAGCTCGAAGGGGGGTGGGCGGTCGGCCTCGCGGAGCAGCGGGTCGTCGATGGAAAGCGCTGGGGTCGAACCTCGAAGGGTCTCTGGCTGGCGATGCAGGATCTGGCGCCTGCGCGTCCGTCTTCCTTCCACGGAGAAGTCGTCGTCGGCGGGGTCCTCGACTTCGCGTGGGTGGTGGCGGACCAGGCCGGCGTCTGGTCCGAGCCTTCCCGCCGAACGAAATCCGTCGGAACGCGCGCTCGATTCGAACGAGTGCCCATCGCGCCAGCCGCAAGCGAGGAAGGCGCCCAGCCTCGGCTCGACGTGGTGGATGCCCGCGCAGCGGGACCGGACCGGACGATCCGGCTCGACGAGGGTCAATGGATGCTGGCGCGCGACCTCGCACGGCCGTCTCTCGCCTCCGTTCCCGCCGAGGTCACACGACCCGAGGAACACTGGATCGACGTCGATCTCGCAGCGCAGGTCCTCGTCGCCTACGAGGGGCCCCGTCCCGTCTACGCCACCTTGGTTTCGACGGGGCGGGGGGCAGCCGGCAGCGAAGCCGCGACTCCCGCAGGGTCACACCGCATCTGGGTGAAGCTTTTGACGACCGACATGGACAACGTCGGCCGCGAGGACGCCGAGGCTCACTACTCGATGGAGGACGTGCCGTACGTCCAGTTCTTCGATGGGGACGTCGCGCTCCACGGCACGTACTGGCACCGCGACTTCGGTCGCGTGAAAAGCCACGGTTGCGTGAATCTCGCGCCGCTCGACGCGCGCTGGTTGTTCACGTTCACCGAGCCCCTTCGTCCTGCGGGGTGGGCCGCGGTGTTTCCGACGGCTCTGGATCCAGGGACGATCGTCCGCGTCCGGTAGGGAAAAGGGCCGCAGCCCCGGTCGTCCGTGGCGAGCACCGTCGCTCCGCCGCGTGGTGCACCCCTGCCGCGCCGCCAGAAGCGGCGCTGGACCGCCTCACCCGGCGATGTTCTTGAGAAAGAACGCGATGACGAATCCGATGAGAACCAGCGATTCGATGAGCGCCAGGCCGAGGATCATCGGCGTCTGGATTCGCGCGGCAGCGCCCGGATTCCGGGAGATTCCTTCGAGGGCGGCCGCCGCCGCGCGCCCCTGCCCCAGCGCGCCGCCGAGGACCGCGAGGCCGATGGCGATGCCCGCGCCGATGGCGGCTCGTCCGCGGACGTCGAACAGGTTGGAACCTGCCCTGTCGTCCTGCGCGAACGCCGCGAGGGGCGCGAGAGAGGTGGCGGCGAACGCGAGCGCCGCGAGGGCGGGCTTCTTCCAAGTCGACATCGTCAGTGACTCCTTACAGGCAAAAAGAGCGAACCTTGACCACCTGGCGTGGCGGCGCCGTGTTTAGTCGCTTTTCGAGCGCGCGGCTAGCCCCGCCGACAGCCCGTCAGAACCCGGCGCCCTCGGCGTGGGCGGCGCCGATCCCGTGGCTTCGTGCGTCCGCCTCTTCTTCGTCGTGCTCGGTCGCGAGCGCGATGTAGATCGAGGTCAGAATGCAAAATACCAGCACCTGAACGACGCAGACGAGCGTGCTCAACACGAGCACCGGCACCGGCAAAAAAAGCGCGATCATGGTGAGCGCGATGGTCACGAGGAGATGGTCGACGGCCATGTTCAGCATCAGACGGATGCTCAGCGTAATCGGCCGTATGCACATCGAAAACGTCTCGATGACGAAGAGAAGCACGTTGACCGGAATGTACGGCCAGCCGAGCCACGGGCCGAACAGGTGCTTGAAGTACGCGGCACCGTTCGCGCGGATGCCGTAGTAGTTGAACATCACGAAGACGACCGCCGCGCAGCCCAGGGTGACGTTCCAGTTCGACGTCGGAGGCGTAAACCCGGGAATGAGGCCGAGGCAGTTGCCGACGATGATGAAGAGCGAGAGAGAGCCGACGAGAGGGAAATACTGCTTCGCCCTCTTCGGGCCCATCATGTCCCTCATCAGCCCGTACCAGTAGCCGATCCAGACCTCGAAGAGCGTTCGCAGGCTGAGCTTCGCGTCGGGCACGACGGCTTGCTGCTGCCGCACGAGCGCCGGCCGCGCGGTCAGAGCGAGAGCAAGCACGAGGAGCATGACGGCGACGCTTGCCACGAGCGGCTCGGCATCCCGAGCACCCAACGGCCGGTGGCCGACGAACGTCTCGCCGAGGTTGTGCATGTTGCTGTCGAGCGCAGGAAACTGCGCGAGGAGATAGCTGAAGAACGAGGTGTGCTCGGGCATGGGCGGGCTGTTCAGGGGGAGTCTTTCAACGTCGCGCTTCTATCGCTCACGAGCGCCCCGATGGCAATGCCGATCGGGAGCGCCGATAGGCCGATGAGCATGGGAAGGGGCGAAACGAGCTGACCTCTCAACAGCAGCCACACGGCCGTGAGCAGGGCGCCCAGCTTGAGCGCCGCGACGAGCGCCCACCCCGCGCGGCTTTGAGCCTCTGCCCCGGCGCGATCTTCGGGCAGAAGCGCCACGACGATCCGTGACAGCGCCCAGAAGTTCGCGGAGGCCAGCGCCGCCCCCGCTCCGATGGACACCCCGGTCCAGGCGCCGGCAAGAAGGGCGCCGGTCATGGCCAGCGCCGCTCCGGACCAGGCCACGGTGGACAGCGACGTTTGCAGGCGTCGGTCGAACCGGTGTGGTTCAGGTCCCATCGTCGGCGTCCTCCGAGGAGCTCTTGTCCGGCTCCTTGTGGACCCAGCTCTCGTCGACCGTCCACCGGCCGGCCTCGGGATCGCGCGCTTCCGCGCGCTCGATGTCGCGTTGCATGCGGCCTGCGATGCGCATGAGGTTGCGGAACGCGACCGCACACCCGAGGAGGAATCCGGCTGTCAGGCCCCAGCCATGAAGAAACCAGCGCGTGTCCAGCCAGTGCCCGAGCCACGAGAGGATGAGGATGGTGAGGAGAAACTCGATTCCTGCTCCCCCGTAGCGACCGATGTCCTTCCACGGCCTCGCCATCGGCTAGTGACCGTAACGACGCCCGGCGGGGTCGTCGAGCCTGGGCCTGCGCTCGAGCCGGTTTTCCGAATGACTTGCAGGCCAAACTCACGGGGGCAGGACGCGCGCCGCCACGTCGATCGGTCGGTGCAACCGAATGTCGGCCGACGACCCTCCCGCAAGCACCTCGTACGTGCCCGCCGCAACCCGCCACGCCCTCGTCGTGTCGTCCCAGTACGCGAAGGCAGACGGCTCGAGATCGATCGAAACGTCCTTCGTTTCTCCCGGCGACAGGGATGTCCGCGCGAAGCCCTTGAGCTCCTTGGGCGGGCGGGGCACGGACCCCTTCGGCGGGGGCCACGTACACTGCACGATCTCGTCGCCCGACCGGCTGCCTCGGTTCGTGACCGCGGTCCCATTCCTGGTTGTTGGCCACGAAGTGCTTGACCGTGGAAAGGACTCCTTCACTCTGAACGCCCCGTACGTACGCCGCCGCGGTCTCCCCTGCGAGCCACGGATCCTCGCCCAGGTACTCGAAGTTGCGACCGTTGAGGGGTGAACGCTGGATGTTGACGCCGGGCGCGAGAAGGACGTGCACCCCCCGAGCGCGGCAATCGCGCCCGATCGACTTGCCCAGGCGCTCGGCCAGGCCGGAAGTCGCGATCGCCGCCGATGTAGTCGATCTTCTCTTCCAGCGTCATCTGTGAGAGCCGATCTTCGGCGCGGCGCTCGGCGCATGTCGCCCCGGAGGCTCGAGAATCGCGGCGAGGCGTGCTTCATGGCGCCATCGCATTACCGCCGAAGAACCGGCCGGTCTACTCCGGTCCTGCGACGGGGTTGGGGACTCGGGCCGACTCCGTTATACGACTCCCGTGTCTTCTCGAAGTCCGTTGCCCGACGTCCTGTCGCTGAGACCGCAGCAGGGCCCGCTCTGCGGGAACGTTCGTCCGCCGGGCTCGAAGAGTTACACGAACCGCGCCCTCGTCCTCGCGGCGCTCGCGCACGGCACGTCCACGCTGGAGGGCGCGCTGTTCAGCGACGATACGCTGCACATGGCTCGGGGCCTTTCCGCCCTCGGCTTCGTCGTTCGTTCCGACGAGCCCGACCATCGCTTCGAGGTCGACGGCGCGAGCGGCCGGGTGCCCGCGACTCGGGCGTCGGTCTACGTCGGGAACTCCGGGACCACGGCGCGCTTTCTCACGCCCGTTCTCGCGCTCGGCAGAGGATCCTACGAGCTCGACGGCAACGAGGCGATGCGGAAGCGTCCGATGCAGCCGCTGCTCGACGCCCTTTCGAGGCTCGGCGGTCGCGCGGTGAGCGTGCGCGGAAATGGGTGCCCTCCACTCCACGTCGAAGCCTCGGGTCTGGAAGGCGGACAGGCATCGATCTCCGGCAGCGTGAGCAGCCAGTATCTCAGCGCCCTGCTGATGGCGGCTCCCTGCACGCGGCTCGGCGTCACGCTCGAGGTGCAAGGGGATCTCGTCTCGAAGCCGTACGTGGAGGTCACGGCGCAGACGATGGAAGCGTTCGGCGTGACGTTGCGACGCGAGGGGTTCCGGCGTTTCGAGGTCGCGCCGGGGCGCTACACCGGCACGAAGTACGAAGTCGAGCCCGACGCGTCGGCTGCCTCGTATTTCTTTGCGGCGGCCGCGGTGACGAAGGGACGAGTGGTCGTTCCGGGGCTCGGCACTCGATCCTTGCAGGGCGATCTCGAATTCGTGCGACTGCTCGAGCGCATGGGCTGCGCGGTCCGTCAGTCGGAGACGGAGACGGAAGTGACCGGCCCCGCGAAGCTGGAGGGCATCGAAGCCAATATGGCGAACATCTCGGACACTGCGCAGACGCTGGCCTCGATCGCGCCGTTCGCCGCCGGTCCCACGCGCGTGACCGGCATCGGTTTCATCCGCAGAAAGGAGACGAACCGCGTCGCCGCGGTCGTCACGGAGCTTCGACGCATGGGCATCCGCGCCGACGAGGAAGAGGATGGCTTCATCGTTTACCCCGGGGTGCCGAGACCGGCGGACGTCGAGACGTACGACGATCACCGCATGGCCATGAGCTTCGCAATCACCGCGCTGCTCTCCCCCGGAGTTCGGATTCGAAATCCTGCCTGCGTGTCGAAGACCTTCCCGAATTTCTTCGAGGTCCTCGATCAGCTGAGAAGCGGCAAAACCGCTTCTACCACGCCGATTCGCGCCTGACGGAAGCGGAACCGGGAGACCGATTCGCGCCCGACGGACTCCGAATCACGGCGCCGATTCGCGCCTGACCGTTGCAGCCGCCGGGGGGTGGGCAGTGCGGAGCGTGTGCAGGGCGGCGTCGCATTCGTCGGCCACGCTCTTGTGGCCCGACCGCGAGGCGACCATTCGAGCTTTCTCGTACTCGGAGCGCGCCGCGTCGAGCTTGCCCTGGCGCTGCAGCAGCTTCGCGAGAAGGGCGCCTCCGGCCACCAGCTCCCACACGAAGTCCTTGCTCTCGGCGTACGCGATTCCTTGGGCGAGCTGCTTGTCGGCTTCGGTCGACCCCCGGAGGCCCTCGACGTAGGCGAGAAGCATCCTGTTGAAGTTTCCGCGGCGTTCGTACCCGTATTCCTCACAAAGCGCGAGCGACTGGCGGAGCGCGTTCGTGGCACGTCCGGCGTCGTCGAGCTGGACGAGCGCGACCCCGAGGTTCTGCAGGTTGAGCATGGTCTCGTGCGTGAGACCCATCTCGCGACTCATGTCGATCGCCATCTCGCTGTGAAGGACGGCCGAGCGAAAATCCCGCGTCAGCGAGTCGACCACCGAACGCACGCTCACGCGCTCGAGCGCTGCCATCCGGTCGTCTGGCAGCAGGTCCTCGGCCTCGCTCAATTTCGCGACGGCTCCGATCCGGTCGCTGCCGCCCGCGCGCGCCAGCGACCAGTGCAGCGCGACCCGATGCTTGTCGCGCTCGCCGATGGACGTCGGAGCGAGCGCGCGAAGCTGCTCGAGAAGCTCGGTGGCTGCCTTGAGATCCCCCCGATTGGTGGTCAAGTCGGCCGCCGCGATGAGCACCAGGGCCCGAAGCGGGGCGTCCGCGGCGGCCAGCTCGTGCGCCTGGTCCAGGTGGCGGCGGGCCTCTTCCATCTGCTGGACCGCTGTGAGGATGTGCCCGGCAGCGACGTGGGCGCGCACACGGACCTGGCGATCGCCCGAACCGTCGACGCGTTCGATGATCCTTCGACAGAGGTCGGACGCTTCGGGCGACGATCGGACGAGACGGATGGCCGTCGCGAGGCCCGCCAGCCACACCGCGAGCTCTTCGGGCGTTCTTTTCGCCGTATCGGCCAGGGCGATCGCCCGGGAGTAGTCTCGCGCCGCCGCGTCGAGCTGCCGCGTCTCGAGCCGGCGTTCGCCGCTCTTGGCAAAGTACGACGCGGCCCGCTGCCGGTCGCCGGCCTCGTAGAGATGCGCGGCGATGCGGGCCGCCTGTTCCCCTGCACGCGCGCCGAGCACCGTCTCGAGCGCTTGCCCCGCCGCCGCATGCATCTCGCGCGCGGCCTCGGCGGTGAGCGCGTCGACCACGATCTCCGGCACGATGGGCGAAGTGAATCGGAGCTCGGTCGGCCCCCGATCGACGACGAAGTCGTGTTCCTTCAGGGTCGCGATCGAACGCTCGAGCGAGGGCATCGCGCGCCCCAGCATGTTGGAGAGGACGTTCGCGTCGATCGGGTCTCCGAGGACCGCTGCAGCCTGCAACGTCGCGCGATCTTCGCTGGGCAGGCGCGCGACCCGCGAGGCCACCAGGCTGCGCAGGGTCCTCGGCAGCGCAAGCTCCTGACCGACCAGGTTCATCGCGGCGACACGCCGGTCAGCGACGACGACTGCTCCAGAATCGACGAGCGCCCGGATGACCTCCTCCACGAAGAGCGGTTGGCCGCCGGCCCTCGCCCGCACGAACCGGAGGAGCTCGTCGGAAACGGTATCCACGCCGAGGCGGAGAGCGACGAGCCGTTCGACCTCGGGGGGAGCAAGGTCGCCCAGGTCCAACGCAACGTGCCCCTGGGTCTTTTCGAGCGGGTGCGAGAATCCCGCGCGAACCGCGAAAACGAAGACGAGGCGCACCTGCCGCAGCCGCCGCAGCACCTCGTCGAGCAATTCGAAGCTCTCCTCGTCCATCGCGTGCGCGACGTCCCACGCAAAGGTATGCGGCCGATCCTCGCAGAGGCTCTGGACCATTCGGACGAAGGCCTGGCGCAGGGGCGCATTGCCGTCGCGGGTCGAAGCCGGCAGGCTGGCGCCGAGCACGGTGAGCACGGCATTCACCTCGTCGGCCTGCAAGCCGAGCGCCCGCAAGCGCGGTTGAACGGCGAGAATCCGGTCGTTCGCATCGCCCTCGCTCGTGCCGCAGAGCATTTGGAGCATCGAGACGATGCCGGACAGCGGAAAGTCGTTCCCGCGCGGCGGGCATGCGGCGGTGTGAAACCCCACGTTGTACCCGCCCTTGCGGAGGCGGCGCGCCACCTCGTACAGGAGGCGAGTCTTGCCGACGCCGTTGTCGCCCCGGATCGTGATGACGCGCGCGGTTCGCTTCGTTGCCGCAGCCAGTACCTCGCCCACGCGGCGGAGCTCCTCCTTGCGCCCGACGAAGCGACCGAACGCGTCCCCCGGTCGACGCACCGCCTTGACCACGACGCCAGCCAGCTTCGGCGGCGGGTCGCTCTCGGCCATCGGCTCGAACTCGAAGAGAGCCCGCACCTGCCTCATCGCCTGCGTGCTCATGGCAGCCTCGCCGTCGCTGGCCTGGGCCAGCTCGCGGGCCGCTTCGAGCAGCGATGCCATGCGATCGTCGTCCGTCGGCTCACCGGACGACGAAACGTGGATGCGGCCGATGTGCAATCCCGCCCCCGGAGGCCGCGACGCGTCGAGGCTCCGGAGCGCGACGAGGGCGCACCGCGTGGCCATTTCCGTGTCGCGACCGTCGGCGTCGCCAAGGCCGAACACGGCGGCGATGTGCCCGGCCTCGCGCCGCATGACGCGTCCGCCCCATCGCTCGATCAGCTTCGCGGCCTTGTCGACGACCCCCGCGGGGGTTTCGCGCGGGAGCTCGAGAACCAGGCCGGTCACCTCGCGCCGCTCGCCCATGTCGACGGCGCGTCCGAGCACGGCCGGACGGTTGCTCTCGGCGACGCGCATGCTCGATACGCGCCGGGATGCGGGGATCTCGACGGGCGTGCGCTCGACTCGTGGATTGGCGGCATCCGCTTCGAGCAGCGGCTCGCGCACGTGTCCTCCCGCAGGCGCGTCGCCCGACTCGCGGAAGCGCGAAAGAAACTCGGCCAGCTCGTGGGCGCCGTAGCGGCTGCCGTGCGCGTAAAGAAACGCAAGGAGCGCTTCGTACATGTGTCCTGCATCGGGGTACCGATGGGCAGGGTCCTTGGCCATCGCGGTCTTCAGGACGGTGACGAGCTCCGACGGAACCTCGGGCCGGAGCAGCTCGATGGGGGGGTACTCGCACGCCTGGACGCGTCGCAGGGTCTCGAACGTCGTCGGCGCGCTGAACGGGTTCACGCCGGCGACGCACTCGTAGAGGATCGTGCCGAGCGAAAAAAGATCGCTCCGTGCGTCGACCGAGTCGCCCTGGGCCTGCTCCGGGCTCATGTAGCCGAACTTTCCGCGCAGCGCCCGCGTCTGGGTGTCCTCGTTCGCTCGTGCGAGGACGCCTCGCGCCTTGGCAATTCCGAAGTCGGTGACCTTGACTTCGCCCTCGAACGAAAGCAGCACGTTCTGTGGGGAGACGTCGCGGTGAACGATGCCGAGCGGGCGCATTTGCTCGTCGCGACGGCGATGGGCGTGGTCGAGCCCCTTGACGACCTCCGAGGCCACGTACGCCGCCATCTGGATGGGCAGGGCAAGCTCGAGACGGCGCGATCGCGCCAGCACCGTCGCGAGATCGAGCCCTTGCACGTACTCCATCGCGATGTAGTACGCGTCGGACGGGGAGGCGCCGACGCTGTCCGTGCTCGATGCCTTTCCCAAGTCGAAGACCTGGACGATGTTGGCGTGCGACAAGCGCACCGCGAGCTTGGCCTCGTGGACGAACATGTCCACGAACTCCGGGCTGCGGGCCAGCTCCGGAAGGATTCTTTTGATCACGAGGATCTTTTCGAAGCCCTCGACGCCGTAGCTCTTGGCCTTGAAGACTTCCGCCATGCCTCCCTGCCCGAGCCTCTCGAGCAGGCGATAGCGACCGAATGCCGCATTCACGTCGTTTCGCTCCGAATTCGCCTGGTCGCGATCGACTCCTTGGCCGACGTCACCTTGCTGGGAATGTGAGGTTCTTGGCGGATGTGCCCGGACAGGCACGATCACCTCACGATTGGACGAGACCGTATCACCATTGGGCGCCTCACGCGATTGCTGTCGGCAAAGGCCACGATCCGCGCGGCCGGGTGCGCGATGTCGGCGCAGGTTTTCACGGTACGCCCGGGAACGGCGGAGGGGGTGCGGGATGGCGCACGACATAAACGGGGTTCGTGAAACCCAGCGGCGGGATGGGGACGAACGGGAGCACGTCATCCATGCGGCGCTCTCCGCGCGCAATCACCTGAACCCATCCGTTGGCGGGACCCATCGAAACCTCGACATCCCGGTCGAGGCGGATCGTGCGGTCATGCGCCTCTGCGAGGGTTCCCGGTTCGGGACCGATCGTCGTGGGACGAGAGGGCAAATCGAATGATTGCGCGACGCGGTAACTGCCTCCCACCTCGCCCGCGATCACGTCGACCCGGGTGACGTCGACCCAGGGCGCCGCGCGGATGCGCAGGTGGCCGCGGATCACCTCGTCGGCGGTGACGATCTCGTCGCCTGGTCGGGAGCCGCCCAGGTCAAACTCGATGATTGGTCCGCTCGTCACCACGGCGTGGCCTTTTTTTACGTTGGCGACAACGACGAGCGGGTCGATGACCCTGCCGTCCGGGTCGGCGCCCGCGGCGGCGGCGGCGGGATCGATCATGACCATCGTCCTCGGATAGCCGGCCCAGTGGAATTGAATGCGATGCGAGTCGCTGCTTCCGGTGGCGGCGTAACGCCACCCGTATCCAAGAAGCGCCCAGTAGTCGCGGAGCACCTGTTCGACGCGGTCGGGAAACTCGCTGTCGTAACCATTGAAAACTTCGATTCCATCGAAGTCGACTCGATTTCGGACGTGACTGCGCGGGGCCTTTGGATCGAAACCGATGTTCGCAAAATAGCCGATTCCCTTGGGTAACCGAGGATGGTTCAGCTGAAAGTAGCGGTTCGGATCCCCGGACCGGACGGCACGGAAAATCGCGGCCATGCTCGTATGCTTGAAGGGCGGAACGGCGGTGCCGAGCGGATAGGGAAAGGTCCCGAAGTGGCCGAAGCCCTTGCTGTAGGTCGTGATTTCCACACCGGGAACGCTGAGCAGCTCGCGGCCCAGATCGAGCGTTTCGATCGACGGAGCGTAGTTGCCCACGATGTTGTGCTCCGTGGGGACGGCAAAATCGACCCCGGCTGCGACGAGCGAGAGGACGCGATCTTCAGGAACGACGGGCGAATCGAAGCTCGGCCGGGCATGTACGTGTAAATCGCACCCGAGCACGCCGGGGGTTGGAACGACGTGCCGGGGGGCAAGGGCGATGTCGGTGACGTGGCCCGACACGATCGTCACTGTCTTCGCGTCGATGCTCCATTCGAGGCCCTTGGTCGCTGCGACCCGGTAGCGGCCCGACGGAAGAGGGGTGGTGACTTCGCCCCGGAGGGCGTCGATCACCGGGCCGGCGCCCGAGGCGCGGTAGTCGGGACCGAAGCTGGGATCGACCGTGCCCTCCACGCCGTGGACCAGCAGGCGCGCGGTCAACGGCGCGTGTGTATCGGCGTCCGAGATCGCGACGCGCAAGTCACCGCCCGGCGAAACGTCGAGCACGAGATCGCGTGGTGATCCGGGCACGAAGGAGACGAGGCCGCTCGATCGGCCCGGATCGACCGCGGCGTACCACTGGACGACCGACCGGGGCACGTCCAAGGCGAATGCGCCGCCCGGGTCCACGTGCGCGCGCACCTGGGGACTGCCCTGTGAATCTCGGCCGAACACCAGCGACCTCTCGGGAGCCCCGGTCACGGATCCGTGAACGCGGGCCACGGGGATCCCGGTGAGCTCGGCGATCGAGCGCCAGACGGCGAGGCTCGATGCGCCGAGGACGAACGAGAGGTCGATCGGCGTGCGTGTTTCCGGCTGGACTGCGGGGCTGGTGAGGGCCAGATGGATGGGTTCGACGGGTAGCGCAGTCTCCTGGGGGAGGGCATCGATCGTCAGGGGGCCTGAGGTCGAGAGCACCGCGATGGGATGCGGATCGGTGTCGAGCAGGGCGGAGCTCCCCGTGGTGGTGGTCCGATCGGCAATCTGTCCCACCCCGGCCACGAAGACGACTTCGCCCTCACTCGTCAACTCGGCCGACAGGGCGACAGTGTGGCCGTTGGTGTTGCCGTCCGAAGGCACTTGGAGCTCGAGGGCCACGGCGTCGCGACCGCGGTCCGAGCGCAATACGAGCTTGGCGTCCACGGTCGCGTCCCCGAACGACAGTGCAAGGGTGGCGGCGAGAGTATCCGTTCCGGAATGAAGGTCTTCGCGCGACACGACGAGCGGGCGGCTGACCCCGTCGACCAACACCGCGAGATCGACGTCGCGGCTCACCGAGCCGTCGTGGCTGCGCACCGTGAGCTGGGAAGCCCCCGGGTGCAGCTCGAAGGTCGCATCGGCCGTGTCCAGGACGGGGACCGTTCGCGCCCTTGGCGCGGTCGGTCGGTGCGGGCCAACGGCATACGCCAGCCCGAACGCCACCAGCCCAGCAATGATGCCCATCGCGAGCCGCTCTCCGATGGACCGCTGCGCCGGCATCGACGTTCAGAGGATATCACCAGCGCGATGTCCCCCGATCCACGCGACCCGTTCGTGCTCTCCGGCGATGGCCAGAGCTACCGTCAGGGCCGGGTGGCCGCCGAGCGCACTCTCTGCTTCCTCGCCCCATTCGACGACCAGGAGGGCCCCCTCGAGCCTGCGCTCCACCAGCCCCAGGCGCGAAAGCTCGAGCGCAAGGGCGGCGTCCTCGCCGCGCAGCCGGTAGAGGTCGACGTGGAGCAGCGATCCGATCGCACAGGGATACTCGTGGACCAGCGTGAACGTGGGGCTGGGAATCC
>DASPUY010000201.1:0-17369 GCA_035622655.1 Polyangiaceae bacterium | reverse complement strand
TCGAGGCTGCAGGCTTCACTTCATGTTGCGGCCCGCGTGCTTGCTCCCCGCTGCACGGCTCTCGCCGTCTGACGGGCTTTCGACGCCCCGCTCGGGACACCGCCCTCTCGAGCGGTGCCTGGGGCCTGCTACCCGGCGCTCCGGTGCAAGTCCGGTCCCGGTAAGCGCCAGAGCGCCGGGACCGGACTTGCACCGGTTGGAGACGCGCAGCGAGCGACGGAGCTCTTCGCCTCTTGCGAGGTCAGCCTCTCCGTCGCGTCACGACGCACCATGGGCGAAGTCTACCCGTAGAGGGGCAAACGCCGCACTTGCCCGCGAGGCCGCAGGCGAGGCGGGGGGAGGTCCGAGGGCACTCCGACGAGCGAATGTCGATTGGCTCGTGCGACGACCACCTCGACGATCTCCCCGACGAGCGAAGCGGCCTCGGCGGCTTCGATATGAACGATCTCGTTCCGGTCCGTGCGGCCTTGCACGCGCATCGCGTCGGCCGACTCGCGCTTGCTTGGTCCCTCCACCAGGACCTGCTGGCGTGTACCGACGAGCGACGACAGATGAGCTGACCCGATCGCGTCGGCGACCTCGAAGAGCCTCGCAAGCCGCTCCGCTTTGACTTCCTCGCTCACGTCGTCGCCCAGGCGCAAAGCCGCCGTGTGCGGCCGTGGGGAATACTTGAAGCCGAACAGGGACACGAAGCCCATCTCGCGAACGAGCGAGAGCGTCTCCTCGAAATCAGCGCGTGTCTCGCCGGGGAAGCCGACGATGATGTCCGTGGAGAGCGTGATGCCGCTCCGCGCCCGCACCAGCCGGTCGGCCCGAGCGACGTACTCCGCGCGCGTGTAGCGGCGGATCATGCGCCGCAACACTCGATCGCTTCCGGACTGAACGGGCAAGTGCACGTGCCGCGCGAGGACGTCGAGGTCCGCATGGGCACGCGCGAGAGACTCCGTGGCGTGCCGCGGATGCGGGCTCGTGTAACGTAGACGAGCGAGTCCCGGCACCTCGCGAACCAGCGCACGGAGCAATTGAGGAAACTGCGTCTCGTCCGGGTCGTCGCCCTCCGGAGGCTCGAGCGCCGGATCCCGGAAGCTGTCGACCGTCTGTCCGAGCAGGAGAACTTCGCGCGTCCCCTCCGCAACCATTCGCCGAGCCTCGTCCACGATTTCGCTTGCCGGACGGTAACGCTCCGGACCTCGGGTGTGGGGAACGATGCAGAAGCTGCATCGCTCGTCACAGCCCTTCATCGTCGTCACGAGGCCGACCACCGGTGGGCGACCGGGCTCCGGAGGAGGAGCCGTGAGAAAGCGCGGAGCGAGCGTATCGAACTCGGTATGCGCTGCAGGCGGAGCCCCCGCCATTCGGTCCACGAGGAGCGCCGGCAGCTCCGGCACGTTGTCCGGACCGATGACGATGTCGACATGTGGCATCCGGGCGAGCAGCGTCTTTCCTTCCTGCTGTGCAACGCACCCCGCGACGACCACGACGAGATCGGGCCGGGAACGTTTGAGCGGGGCAAGCCGGCCCACCTCGCTGCGGAGCTTCTGCTCCGCCTTTTCCCGGACGCTACATGTGTTGAAGACGACGACGTCGGCATCTCCCGTCCCCGCCGCCGGCACCCCTCCCGCATGTCGCAGCACGGCCGTCATGCGGCCGGAGTCATGCACGTTCATCTGGCAACCGAAGGTGTGGACGACGTACCTGAAGGTCACGGGAAGGCCCGGTATAGCGCGCTATCGCCCGCGAGGCCGCATCGCGGCCGCCCGCGCACGATGGGGCTGCGCTTGCCAATCCGCCGGCGGTACCGCTAACTTCCGCAGTGATGGGCTCTGGGGCGGAGTTCGAGACGCTCGTCGACATCTTTCATCGCGCTGTGAAAAATTACGCCTCGCGTCCGCTCTTCGGAACGAAACGCGACGGCGCTTGGTCGTGGACGACCTACGAGCAGTTCGGCCGGGCGGTCGACCGAGCGCGGAGCGGGCTGGCTGCGCTGGGCCTGAACCGCGGCGATTGCATTGCGATGGTCTCGAACAACCGCGTCGAATGGGCGGTCGTCGCGTACGCTTGCTACGGCCTTGGAATCGTCTTCGTCCCGATGTACGAGGCGCAGAGCGTCGACGAATGGAAATTCATCGTCGCGGACTGCGAAGCGAAGGCCCTCGTCGTCGCGGGCGCGGCGAACCTGGAGAAGGCGCTGGGCTTGTTCGACGTGGTCCCTTCGCTGAAAACGATGGTCTCGATCGCGGCGGCACGCGAAGGCAGCTCGAACGGGGTCTTCGACGCCCGCACAATGACGTACGAGGCGCTCGTGAATGGACCACCCGCGGCCGCCTCCATTCAGCCGTCCCCCGACGATCTGGCGACCCTCATCTACACGAGCGGAACGACCGGAAATCCCAAAGGAGTGATGCTGACTCACCGCAACATCGCGTCGAACGTCAACGCGATCCATGCGGTGCTCGCGCTGGGGGCGGACGATCGCTCCCTCGCGTTTCTCCCGTGGGCGCACGTTTTCGGCCAGACAGCCGAGCTCCATCATCTCCTCTCGGCCGGCGCGTCGATGGCGCTCAGCGAAGGGCCCGACAAGATCCTCGAGAACCTCGCGGAGGTTCGCCCTACGATCCTGTTCAGCGTTCCGCGGATCTTCAACAGGCTCTACATCGCGGTTCAGCAGCAGCTCTCGTCCAAGCCAAGGGGCGTGCAGAAACTCGTGGCCGCGGCGCTTCGAGTGGCCGCCAGGAAGCGCGAAGGGCACCGGCTCGGGCTCTCCGAGCGCGCACTGCTCGCGCTCGCGGACAAGCTCGTCTTCACGAAGGTGCGTGCGCGGCTGGGCGGACGGCTCCGGTACGCGTCCTCGGGCGGTGCGGCTCTTTCGCGGGAGGTGGCCGAGTTCATCGATGCGTTCGGCATCGTCGTCTTCGAGGGGTACGGGCTCACCGAAACGAGCCCCGTCGTCGCGACGAACTACCCCGGCGTGCGCAAGATCGGAACGGTCGGCCCCGTGATCCCCGGGGTTCGCGTCGTCATCGATCCGGGTCCATTGCAGGACGCGAGCGGAGCGTCGAGCGGGTCGAGCGCGGTCGAAGGAGAGATCATCGTCTACGGCCCGAACGTGATGAAGGGCTACTACAAGCGTCCCGATGACACGGCCGCGGCGTTCACGAGCGATGGCGGCTTCCGAACGGGCGACATCGGTTGCCTGGATGCCGACGGCTTCCTGTCGATCACCGGGCGCCTGAAGGAACAATACAAGCTGGAGAACGGCAAGTACGTGATTCCCGCCTCGCTCGAGGAACAGCTGAAGCTCAGCCCCTACATCGCGAACGCGCTCGTTTACGGCGATAACCGGCCTTACAACGTCGCCCTGATCGTGCCCAACGCGACCGCCGTGAAAAAGTGGGCGGACGACCAGCAGGTCCCGGTTCCCGCCCAGACCGACGCGATGCTCGCCAACGAGCGGGTGCGAGCGCTCTTCGGAGCGGAGATCGCAAAATATGCCTCCACGTTCAAGGGCTTCGAGAAGATTCGCAATTTCGAGCTTCTCTCGGATGACTTCACCACGGACAACGGGCTTCTCACTCCCAAGATGAGCCTGCGGCGTCGCAACGTGATCGAACGATACAAGGACGCCCTCGACCGTCTGTATTCGAACCAGTCGCGAGGCTCCGGGTCGAACGCCAGCGCCGCATGATGACGGCTCAGCACATTCGACGCCAATCGACCATGCCCACGGCCCGCGCCGCCGCGCGGTACTCGATGGTGCGTCGAAATCCCCATGCGTCGCCGCCGACCTGGAACGGGACGGGTCGAGAGAACGTCATCCGGACGTGCGTCGCAAGCCAGTCATGCATTCCAGGGATCGGGTGGCCTCCCCGCCACAGCCGGGGAATCGAGGCCAGGGCACCCATGGCGCTTCGCGCGAAAACGCGAACGCTGATGAAGCCGGGCAGCCGCTCGGCGAACGGAAACGCCTTGAACCTGTAGCCGAATTCCGGGCAGGTTCCGACCGACGCGATTCCGGCCGTCCCGTCGTAGATGACGGCGCCGCATCGGACCGGCAACCGCACCAGTCGTCCGTCGCGACCGAGCTCGAACATCTCGTCGCCGAGATTCTCGATGAGCACACGAGGGTTCCCGACCAGCAGAACCTTCGGTGTCGTGCGCAGCAGGGCGGCCGAGACATAGCCGTACATGCTCTTCGAGAAGCCGCGCCCCGGACCGCCCATCGCCTGGAGCTGCCGGCGATAATCATCGAGAATCATCGCGTCCCACCCCGCGCCGGCGAAGTGACACAGCGTTCCGTCGACATCGACCAGCCCCGATCGGTGAGTCGGCAACCTGCCACGCTCGCGCGCAAGAAGCTCCAAACAGCGATGCAGCTTCGGGGCGCCCAGGGCGTGGGCCCAACCATTGCCAGTGCCGAGCGGCAGTATGCCCATCGTCGGCAGTGGCAGGGACTCCGGAGTCACCCGCGCCAACGCGTTCACGAGGGCGATCGCCGTACCGTCGCCGCCAGCCGCGAGCACGCCGCGCGGAGGGGAGGGGAGAGCGCGCAGCCATGCATCGATCTCGTGCGTCGACTTCGTCAGACGCACGCTGGCGCCCGGCAACTCGCGGGCAATCTGAGCGGCGACTCGCCGCCCGCCGCGCTTGGCGTTCGCGTTCACCAGGATCGCCAGCCCCGAGCCAGGGGCCCCGGCCGCCTCCGGCGCGGGCCAGCGCGACACGCTCGGCCTCGAGACGGTCACAGAGCGCTTTCCAGGGTGACTCGCACCAGGTCCATGAGCTCCGCCCGGCCGCGCTTCCCACGTGCTGCGTAGGGCTTCGGATCGACACGTGCGTGAATGGTCACGCGCACTCGAGCCCCAGCATGCGACAGCAAGCCGTGGGCCGGCAAGACCTGCCGGGTGCCTTGGAGGGTGACCGGCAAGATCGGCAACCCCGCCTCGAAGGCGAGATAGAACGCGCCCTTCTTGAAGGGCAAGAGCTCTCCCGTGCGACTGCGAGTTCCTTCCGGAGCGATCCACACGTGCGTCCCGCTGGCCAGGAGATCCGATGCCTGCTGCAAGCTGCGAATCGCCGCTGTGCGATCGCTCCGATCGATCGAGATGAACCCGGATGCGGCCAGAGCGCGCCCGAAAATCGGCACCCGAAAGAGCTCCTTCTTCGCGATCATCCGAATGTTCGGTCCGATGACCTGGAAGATGACCGGAATGTCGTAGAGCGACTGATGATTGCTCATCACGAGATACGTTTCGCGCCCCGCCAGGTGCTGCCGACCTTCGACATCGAGCTCGATTCGTGCGTTCTGCAAACAAGCTCTCGACCAGCGATCGAGTCTCTCGTCGCACACCGATTTCGTGACCCGACCGCGGAGGGCATCCAGCACCGTTGGCGCCGACACCGCGAGGGTCTCGTAGACGTTCCGCAGCGATAGCCCAAACGAAGTCATCCGCGCGGGGAGGTACCATGACAGAGCGGGGGCGATCACGCCCGAGCTCGGGCCGGCGCGGGGCGGGCCCGGCCCATAACCCTGGCCGCGACAGCTCGCGCCAGCGAGCCCGCGAGCACGTCACTCTTGAGCCGCTGCGACCCTTGCTATCGCAGATTGGGCTCCGTAGCATGGCAAAGCTTTCGGCGCGCGATTTCCCTGCGATATTTCGCACGGTTTCGCCAGCCGGGCGGTAGCGTGTCAGCTCGAGCAGAACCCTCCGACGCCCACGTCGAGAGGCTCCGCAAGGTGATGGATGAGTGCGAAGACCATCAAGACCGCCCTCGGTCTGTTGCAGGACGACCCGGAGAGCGCAGAAGCGTGGCAAGAGCTTCGGGGGGAGGTGCGCGGCGACCCGGGAATGGTCGCGGACGAGCTGCGAAAGCTGCTCGAGGCGGCCCGCAGGGCGCACGAGGCGCGTCGGGAATACGAGGCGGTCGCCCGCCTCCTCGAGATCGAAGCGGACGCCGCCGAAGGGGCGGCACGACAAGTCGAGCTCTTGAGCGAGCTGGCGCACGTCGTGGACGAAGAGCTCCTGGACGACGACCGAGCCAACGCCGTCTACGATCGCCTGCTGTCGCTCCGCCCCGACGACGCGGCCGCCGCGGAGGCGAAGGAACGAAGCCTGGCGAAGCGAGCCAAGTGGCGGGAGCTCGTCGATCGTTACCTGCAGGAAGCCTCCCACACGGCCGATTCGGCGTTCCGTAGCTCGCTGCTCGTGGGAGCCGCCGAGGCCACGTACCGCTTCGGCCGGCGAGACGCGGGCAAGGAAGCCATCGAGCGAATCGTGCGGCTCTTGAGAGACGCGCTTCAGCTCGATCCGAAGAACCGGCGCGCGGAAATGCTGCTCGAACGGGTGCTTCGCGACGAAGGGCGATGGGACGAGCTCGCCCGGGCGCTCGAGCGGTTTGCCACCGACGTTCCGCAACGCGACGAGAAGATCTCCGCTTGGGTGCGCCTGGGCCGCGTCTTCCGGAAGAAGCTCGAGTCGCGCGAGCGAGCCGCCGCCGCCTACGAACGAGTGCTCGACCTCGCACCCGGACACTCGGAAGCCTCGAGCTTTCTGTCCGACTACTTCACTTCGTCGCAGATGTGGGACCACCTCATCGCCATGTACGAGGAACAGCTGGCGGCCGGGGTCCTTCGGGGCAAAGAAGAAGAGTTCGGCGCCACTCTGCAGATCGCCATGGTGCACTGGCGCATGCGGGGTCGACCCGAGGCGGCCGAACCATGGTTCGAGAAGCTTCGCAAGCTCGATCCGGGTCATCCGGGAATGCTGACGTTCTTCCGCGAATGGTGCTCGGCGCGCGGCGAGGGCCCGCGCCTGGCCGCGATCTTGACCGACGCTCAGCGCGCCCTCTCCGACGGTGCCGCGCGTTCGGCGCTCGTGGCCGAGATCGCGAGGCTCGCCGAAGAAGGGGCCAACGCCCAAAAGGCGATCGAGCAGTGGCGGGCGCTTCTG
Source organism: Polyangiaceae bacterium (assembly GCA_035622655.1). Lineage (GTDB taxonomy): Bacteria > Myxococcota_A > Polyangia > Polyangiales > Polyangiaceae > Palsa-1150. The sequence continues at coordinate 10,422 of DASPUY010000201.1, read as the reverse complement.
CGTCAAGATCCGCGCAACGTTGAAGCGCGTGACGCGCTCAAGAGACTTTATCGGCAGACGGCGAACTGGAGCGCGCTCACGGATCTGTTGCGCCAAGAGCTCGAGCGCATTCCGCTCGAGGATGCCGTGTCGCGACTCATCGTCCTGCGGGACATCGCTTCGATCTACAGAAGCCACGTCAAGAGCGACTCTGCGCTCGTCTCGATCCTCACTCAGATCGCGCAGCTCGATCCCACCGATCTTGCGTGTGTCCGTGAGCTCGTGCGTGTCTACGAAGCCCTTCAGCGGTGGCGTGATCTGCTTGCCGCCCAGGCGCGTCAGGCCGAGCTCGAGACCGAGACCTCGGCCAAGGCCGAGCTCTGGCGCGCCATCGGCCGGCGATGGCTCGATCAGTTCTCGAACGTCCAAAATGCAATGGAAGCGTTCGAGAAGCTGCGAGCGCTCCTGCCATCCGACAACGAAGCCGTCAGCAGGCTACGAGAGCTTTACGTCAAGCGACGGGCGTACAAGGCGCTTTACGACCTGCTCGGGGAGCAAGCCGAAGCGATGCCGTCGGGCGTCGAACGCCGCGAGCTCTGGATGGAGATGGCGAAGCTGGCCGCCGAACGGCTGGACATGGGGCCGCAGTCTGCCGCGCTCTACAAGAGGGTGCTCGACGAAGATCCACGTTCCGCGGCGGCTCTCGACGCCCTCGAAAAACAGGCAGAGCGCGACAAGGACTTCGCGACGGTGGCCGAGGCGCTCGAGCGGCGGTCCCAGCTCACCACCGACCCGGCGGCCCGCCTCGCCGTGCTTCAGAAGCTCGGAACGGTCTACTCGGAGAGGCTGCGCGATTCACCGATGGCCATGAGCGCCTGGCGTCGCGTTCTCTCGCTGCAGCCCGGCCATGCGAAAGCGCTGCGAGTGCTGCGAGATAGCTACCTAGGCATCGGGGACTTCGATGGCCTGACGGAGCTATACGCGCAGAACGGAGACTGGGAGAGCCTGGCGGAGGTCCTGTCGGGAGCGGCGGACAAGGCCACGGAGCCCGCTCTCAAAGTCGACCTCAGCTTCCGCTGCGCACAGATTTACGTCGGAGAGCTCCACGCCCCGGAGCGCGCGTTCCGCGCGTACGAACGGGTGTTGTCGGTCGTTCCGGACGACGCACGCGCGGCCGCGGCGCTCGTTCCGCTTTACGAGAAGGACGAAAAGTGGGGCCGCCTTCCGGCGCTCTACGAGATCTTGCTCGGGCACGCGGCCGGTCTGGAGGATAAGCTCGAGCTTCTCGGCAAGCTCGGGCACGTGACGGGTCAGCAGTTGCAGGACCGCCCGACTTCGTTCCAATGGGCCATCAAGACGTACGAGCTTGCGCCGGAACGCCAGGGTGCGCTGGAAGGGTTCGAGCAGGCCGCCAGGTTTTCGGGCCAGTGGGCCGGCTTCGTCGAAGCGATCTCGACGCGCCTTCAGGCGCTCGACGCTTCGATCGGGACGCCGCGGCCGAAGAAGAAAAAGAAAAAGGACCAGGACAACGCGGCCGCGGCCAGAGGGGAAGAGCGGCGGGCCCTGAGGGCGAAGCTCGCCGAGGTCTATGCGGCGGAGCTCGGTCGCATGGACGAAGCGGTCCAGATCTATCGCGCTCTCGTGGAAGAGGACGAAACCGACGACTCGGCGGTGCAGACGCTCGACCGCATTTTGCGTGAGTCCGACCGGCGAGACGATCTGAGATGGCTGTTCGACGTACGCGTCGAGCGAGCCAACACGGCCCTCAAAATCGAGCTCTTGAGCGACTGGGCGATGCTCGAGGAGGAAGCTTTCGGGGCGCCGGATCGTGCGGCCGAGCTGTATCGAAGAACGCTGCAAGTCGTTCCGCATCACGGCGGTGCCCTGCGGGCTCTCGCGCGACTCCTTCGTGCGCGCGGAGACGCCGAAGGTGCCGCCGAGGTGATCGCCATGGATCGCGATCAGCGCGAGGGTGCGGACCGTGCCGCGCGCGAGATCGAGCTTGCGAAGCTGTATGCCGATCCGCTCCGCCGGTACGTGGAGGCTCTGTCGGCATGCGAGCGGGCCCTGCAGCTTGCGCCGAACGACGCTCGGGCCATGTCGGTCGTCGAGCAGCTGCTGCCCATTCCGGAAACACGTGCCAAGGCGGCCGCGATCCTCGAGCGCGCATACGACGAAACGGGGGCCTCACGGCCCCAGGCGGACGTCCTCGAGGTGCTGGTCGCCACGACCGCGGCACGCGACGACCGCGTGGCGCTCTATGGCAAGCTCGCCGACGTTCACGAACGCAAGCTCGGGAACCCCGACGCGGCGTTCGACGTGATTGCCCGCGCCGCGAGCGAGTATCCGACGGATCTGGCGTTGTGGGACCGGCTGGCGGTGCTGGCGGCGAAGACGGGGCGAGTGCAGGGGCTCGTCGATGCGATCGTGGCGGTCGTTCCGCCCGAGGGCGCGAGCGGATTGCCCGAGCACGTCGAGCTCGACCTCGCTGAACGCGTCGCGACCCTCTTCGACGAGAAGCTCGACGACGCCGACCGGGCCGGACCGTATCTCGAACGGATGCTCGCGCGCCAGCCGGGCAATGAGCGAGCCTTCCAGCGCCTCAAGCAGATCCTGACGATGCGGGAGCAGTGGAGCGAGCTCGGACACTTGTACGAGCGTGCGGTGGAGGCGGCCGTCGACCCGCGACGGCGGGCGGAGCTGCTCGCCGAGGTGGCCCTCGTCGTCGAGGAGATCATCGGCGACCGTCCGAAGGCGATCGAATATTACGAGCGGATCCTCGAGATCGACCCGGCGAACGAACAGGCGACGCGGTCGCTGGACGCGCTCTACGAGGCGGAGCAACGCTGGGATCGCCTCGCGCAATTGCTGGAGCGACGCCTCCGAGCCACTCGTGGCGACGAACGGCTCGATCTCCAGCAGCGACTCGGCACGTTGCTGTTTACCCGCATGGGCGACGCCACGGGCGCACTGTCCAATCTCGAGGTGGTGCTGCGCGAGCGCCCGGCGGCAACGGTGGCGCGTCAGCTCGTCGAGAAGATCCTCGACGTGCCGGACCTGCGATCGCGGGCGGCGGTCGTGCTCGAGGCCGTGTACACCAGCCGCGACGACGTGACCGAGCTCGTCCGAGTCCTCGAGATCCACCTCGAGTTTGCCCATGAGGTGCCCGAGCGACGTGACCTGCTGCGGCGCGTCGCCCAGTTGCGCGACGAAAGACTCCGCGACGACGCCGGCGCCCTCGAGGCATTTGCGCGGCTGCTGCCTCTGGACCCCGACGATGCGCCCGCCCGCCAGCGCATGCTCGAAATCGCCCGGAGGCTCGGGACCCACGAACGCGCGGCCGGGGTACTGCTGGCCACGGCTGCAGCCGCCAGCGCCCCCATGCCGCGCGCCGATATCTTCATGGACGTCGCGCGCATCTACGAGAGTCATCTCGGCGAGCCATCGCGGGCCGAGGCGATCTACCGTCAGGTCCTGACGCTCGCACCGGAGGATGCCTCGATCGCACTGCCCGCTTGCCGGAGCCTCGAGCGCATCTACAGTCGTGGCGACAGTCGACAGCTCTGCGAGATCCTCCGGATAGAGGTAGGTCTGGAAAGCGACGCCGCGGCCCGCCGCGAGCTCCGCGGCCGCCTCGGCGAGCTCTGCGAGAACGTCCTCGACGATCCTCGTGGCGCGATCGACGCGTGGAGGACGCGGCTCGACGACGACCCGACCGACAGCCAGGCGCTCACGGCCCTCGATCGTCTTTACGACCGTACCCACAGCTGGCGCGAGCTGGTGGACGTGCTGCGAACGCGCGAACGGATGACCGACAGCGCGCCCGCCCGTCGCGAGTTTCTCGTGCGTGTCGCGACGACGCTTGCGGACAAGCTGTCCGATTCGGACGAGGCCATTGCCGCGTACCGAGCGGTCATCGACGAGTTCGGCGCCGATCGCGCTTCGCTGTCGGCGTTGGCATCGCTCTACCAGCAGAGCAACCGGTGGCGGGAGCTCGCGGAGACGCTCGAGGCGGACATGGCGCTCGCCGATTCGCCCGGAGACAAGTTGGCGCTTCTGGCTCGCCTCGGGGACGTCCGCCGAGCCAAGCTCGACGATACGCCGTCGGCAATCGATGCGTACCGGCGGGCGCTGGTGATCGAGCCGTCCAATGCCCGCGCGAGGGCCGCGCTCGAGGCCATGCTCGAAGAACCTTCGGCGCAGAAGGAAGTCGCCGCGATCCTTCGGCCCTTGTACGAAAAGGACGGTCTGCACGATCGCCTGCTTCGGGTCCTCGAGATCGAGGCTGAGCACGCGGACTCGGTCGTGGATCGGCTTGCGACCATCGCGCGCAGCGTCGAGGTCGCAGAGGGCCCCCTCGGAGCTTCCGCCAGGGCGTTCTCGTACGCCGCACGCGGACTGCGCGAAGCCGTCGCCGAGCCCGAGCTGCCGGCGTGGCTCGACCGGGTCGAGAGATTGGCGGCGCTTTCCGACAAGTATGCGGAGCTCGTGCAACTTTTGCGGTCAGCCGTGGACGATATTGCCGAGGCGAGCCTCGAGCTCGAGGTCACTCTTCGAATAGCGGACCTGGCCCGACAGCGCCTTTCGGATCCCGTCCTCGCCAAGCAGTACTACGTCCACGCGCTGGAGCTGCAGGGCGACGAGCGGCGCGCCCTCGTCGCGCTCGAATCGCTCTACGAGGAAACGGGCGAGCACGGCGCGCTCCTGGAAATCGTCAAACGCCGGGCAGACCTGGCGGACAACGACGCGATTCGCCGCCAGCTCCTTTTCAAGCAAGCCCGCCTCTGCGACGAGAAGATCGGCGACGCGCATTCGGCGATTGCGGTCTACGAGCAGATTCTCGACATGGGTCTCGACGCCGAGGCCATCGAGGCGCTGCAGCGGCTCTACGCCCGCGAGGGCCGGTGGGATGATCTCGTCGCTCTCTACGAGCGCCAGATCGTGGCCCCGGGAGTGCCGAACGAGCGACGCGCGGCGCTCCACCATGCGCTCGGTGAGGTGCTCGAAAAAGGGACTCGCGAATACGAACGCGCCTTCGACGAATACGCCGCCGCACTGGCGATCGATGCGAAGCACCCGCAGACGATCGCCTCGCTCGAGGGACTCATGGCGCAGCGCGAGCACGCAGCCCGCGCTTCGACGATGCTCGAGCCGGTGTACATCGCGAGGCTGGACTGGCGTCGTGTCATGGCGACGCTGGAGGCGCGTCTGGCGGTCAGCCAAGAGCCCCACGAGCGCAAGCAGCTCCTGCGCCGGCTGTCGAAGCTCCACGAAGAGCAAGAGGAGAATTACGCGGCTGCGCTCGAGACGACCGCTCAACTCCTTGGCGAGGAACCGACCGACGAGACGACTTGGTCGGAGCTCGAGCGCCTGGCCCGCGTGGCGAACGCCCAGGGCCGCCTCGCGGAGGCGTATGCCGCCGAGCTGCAGAAGATCACCGCGGACGAACCGGCAACCGCGAAGCTCGCGCGGCGCACGGGAGAGCTCTTCGAGGCCCAGAACGACGTCGACCGGGCGCTCCTCTTCTACAGGCGTGCGCACGCGTTCGAGCCCGAGGACGAGGCCAGCTTCGTCGCGATCGATCGACTGCTGCAGAGCGCCAATCGGCCCGCCGAACGTGTGAGGTTGTATCGCGATTCTCTCGACTACGAGAACGATCCTCGCGAACGGCTGCGCGCGTTGCAGACGATCGCACGCATTCAGGAGACGGAGCTTCACGACGACGCCGCCGCCGTCGAAACGTACCGCGCGGCCCTCGAGATCGACGACGGAGAATCAGCGGTTCTCGACGCGCTGTCGACGCTGTACGAGCGGGGAGCGAGATGGCACGACCTGGCGGAGTTCACCCGCAGACGGGCCGAGCAGAGTGCGTTTCCCGAGGACGAGGCGCGTTTCCGAACCAGTCTTGCGAAGCTCTTGATTCACAGGTTGGACGAGACGGCGGCCGGGCTCGACGAGCTGCAGACGGTGGTCGACCTCACGGCGACGCAGCGCGGAGGCCCCGGCGCGGAAACGATCGCGGAGCTCGAAGCGTTGCTCCGGTCCGAGCAATTCAAGCCGCGGGCGATCGACATCCTGCGCCCCATCTACGAGCGCGCAGACGACTGGCGGCGCCTGATCTCACTGAACGAGCAGCGCCTGGGGATTGCAGCAGACGACGGCGAGCGCATCGCCATCTGGCGCGAGAACGCGTTGCTTTGGGAGCAGCGCGGCAAGGACCCACGCAAGGCGTTCGATGCGATCCGCGAGGCGTGGACGCTCGATCCCGAAGACGGAGAGGCGCGCCAGCAACTCGATCGAATCGGCGCGTCGACGGGCCGCTGGGACGATCTTGCCGAGGCGTACGAGACGTCAATCTCTCGGTCCGACGGTGCGACGAAGCGAGAGCTCCTGTCGGCCCTGGCGCATCTGCACGATCGGCGCAGAGACGACCCGCGTCGCGCGCTCGATGCGTGGGAGCGGCTCTTCTTTCTCGACGAATCGGACTTGCAACCCCTCGAGGAGATGGATGCCCTGGCCACGCTCCTCAGCGATTGGCAGACCCTGGTGCGCGTCCTGGCGAGGAAGGCGGAGCTCGTCTCCGACGACGAATCGCGCGCGACGACCTGGCGCCGCATCGGCGAGGCCCGCCGCGACATGCTGGACGACTCCGACGGAGCGATTGCGGCGTTCGAGCGAGCGTTCGAGCTCGAGCCGGCGAGCGCGTCGACGGTCGATCAACTCATCGCTCTCTACGAGCAGAAGCGGGACGCGTCCCGGTTGGTGGACCTCTACCGCCGGCGGGTGGAGCTGTGCGCCGAGGGCGAGGACGAGCTGCGCTTTTCGCTGCTCGTCGGAGCCGCATCGAGCTACGAAACCGATCTTTCGAACCGCCGCGAAGCGATCGAGTGCCTCACGCAAGCCCTGGCCGTCAAACCCGGCGAGCCGGAGGTGCTACGCAAGCTGGACGCGCTCTACACGCAAGAGCACCTCTGGCCCGAGCTGCTCGACAATTTGAAGCTTCAGGCCGACGGATCCAAGGACGCAGCCGTCCGGCTGGGTCTGAAAAAGCGCATCGCCGCCCTTTACGCCGTCGAATTGCAGGATCCACGGTCAGCTTTGGAGACGTATCGCGACATCCTCCAGGCATCGTTCGACGAAGAGTCTGTGGCGGCGATTCGCGGGATTGGCGAGTCTCGAGACGAGCTTCGCTTGGAGGCGGCCGACGTGCTCGAGCCCGTCTTGTACAAGGCGGGCCGACACTCGGACGTCGCCGCAGTCCTCGAGCTGCGCCTCCGAGCGCAAACGGAGACCGACGAGCGCACTCGAACGCTTCGAGCCCTGGCGACCATCGCCGAATCGTCGCTGGGAGACCTCGACCGTGCCCAGTCCGCGCTCATCCGCGCGCTGGCGGAGGAGCCGGGTGACCCGTCGCTCCACTCCGAAGTCGAGCGTCTCGCGAACCGCGCCGGAACGCCGGGGTGGCAGCGCTACGCCGATGCCCTTCAAGAGCGCGCGGCTACCGTGTTCGAAGCAAGCGTCGCGGCAGACCTGTTCGTTCGTCTCGGCCGATCCGCTGAAGAGAAACTCGACGATCCGCGCCGCGCGGCCAACGCGTACGCGGCCGCGTCTGAGCGGCTGGGCGACGATGCCTCCGTGCTGAGTGCGCTGGATCGTTTGCTCGAACGTCTGGACGAGAAGCAGCGGCTCGCGGAAGTGATCGAGCGGCGGATCGCCGTCGAATCGGATGCGCGGTTGCAGGCGGATCTCTCGTTTCGCCTGGGGCAACTCCAGCTTCACTCGTTCCACCAGAAGGCAGAGGGTCTCGCCAGCTTCAGGCGCGCCCTCGAGCGTGTACCGGAACACTCCGCGAGCCAGGAGGCGATCGCGTCGCTTCTCGAGGATGACGTCCTCTTCGAGGACGCATTCGAAGCTCTCGAGACGGTCTACCGCACGACCAGGCGCAATGAAGACGTCGCTCGGCTCTACGAGCGGCGGGTCGCACGGGCGCGAACGACGCGCGAACGCACCCGGGCAAGCCTCGAGCTTGCGCACGTCCTCGAGACGACCGTCGGCGATCGGGCGCGCGCCCAGCGCGCCGTGCAAGCGGCGCTGTCCACGGATCCGGGCGAGGAGGAGGCTCTGGCCGAGCTCGAGCGGCTCGCCACGGCGAACTCCGGATGGAGCGACGCGACCGCCACCCTCGCGGCCTCACTGGGGGCTGCGAGCGATCTGCCCGCGGCAACGCGGATGGACCTGTGGGTTCGCCTGGCGGGCTGGTACCGAGACCGGCTGGGCGACGTCCGACTCGCGGAGAGCGCCTATTCCCAGGCGCTTGCCATCGATCCGGAAAACCTCGACGTGCTCCGCGCCCTCGAGGACCTGCGCAGAGCCCCTGGACGCGAACGCGATCTCGTGCAGACGCTGCGAACACGCGCGCGACTGGAGACCGACGCGGCGACGAAGCGGGAGCTTCTGCGCGAAGCCAAAGCGCTGGCCGAGACTCCGGTCGGGGATCGGGAGCTCGCGGAGGCGACTCTTCGAGATCTCATCAGCGAGGACGAACGCGACATCTGGGCCCTCGAGGAGTTGACGCGTCTCCGATCCACGGCCGGTGACGAGGCGGAGGTGGTGAAGCTGCTGCTTCGACGTTCGGAGCTCGTCGACGACGCGAAGGCCGCGGGAAGCTTGCAGCACGAGGCCGCACAAGCGCTCGTCGAAAAGCTGAATGACGTGCCCCGGGCCACCTCGCTCTACGAGGAGATCCTCGACGCCGATCCAGAAGACTCCAGGGCCGCAACCGCCCTGCGCGCGCTCTATGTCCGAGCCGGCCGCGACCGTGACCTGGGCAAGCTTCTGCAGCGTCTCATCGACGGAGCGAGCGGATCTCGGAAGACGGATCTGCGCCTCGAGCTTGCGAGGCTGCAAGCCGACCGCTTCAAGGCGCCCGAGGACGCGATCGAAACGCTCGGCGCGGTGCTCGACGACGAGCCGACGCACGCCGACGCCGTCCTTCTTCTGTCGCAGCTCTACGAGCAGACCGAGCGCGACGCAGAGCTGGCCGAGCTTCTGAAAGCGCAGCTCGAAGCCGCGCGGAGTCGACAGGACGTCCCGACGGAGCTGGCGCTTCTGGTCCGGTTGGCGGAAGTTCAGGAGCGCCGCCTTGGCGACGTCTCCGCAGCGCAGCAGGCCTACGAGCAGGTCCTCCAGCGCAATCCGTATCATCGCGCCGCGCTGGAGGCCGTGGCGCGCATCGCGGAGAGCCGCGCGGACTGGGATCGGGCGGCGACCGCCCTCTCGAGGCTTCTCGATTTCGCGACCGAGCCCAGCGGAGTCACGTGGGCTCTGCGTCTGGCAGAGGCGCGGGAAAAGACTGGAGACGCGACGGCGGTCGAAGACGCCCTCCAGCGTGGCCTGAAGCTCGAGGAGTCCAACACCTCCCTCAGGACGATGCTGCGGGTCCGCTGGGAGCGGGTCGGCAAGTGGCAGGAGCTCGCGGACCTGCTGGTCGGCGATGCAGATCTCGTCAAAGCGTCGTCGAATCACGACAACGACGTGCAGTCCGCGAAGGCGGAGTCACAGCCCACGACCGGAGCCGCGGCTCCGGTTCGGGGCTCCCTACTGCCGCCGCCGCCGGCGGTGTCCAACTCCACGTCCGAACAGGTGACTCTCCTCAAGACCGCTGCGCAGATCCACTTGACGCGTCTGCATCGCCCTGACCAGGCGATTCCGGTTCTCGAACGCGCAGCGCAGCTGGTGCCCCAGGATCGCGAGCTGTTGCTGACGCTCTGCGACGCGTACAACGCGGCTCAACGTGGCCGTGACGCGGCGCAAGTCCTGGAGAAAGTCATCGCATCGTTCGGCAGCCGTCGCACGAAGGAGGTCGCGCTCTACCATCACAGATTGGCCCGCGCTCTCACGCAGCTCGGCGACAAGAACGTGGCTCTCACCCAGCTCGATATGGCGTTCAAGATCGATCCGAGCTCCGTCGGGGTACTGCGGGATCTCGGTGTGCTCGCGTTCGAGACGAACGACCTCGAACGTGCGCAGAGAACGTTCCGGGCGCTTTTGCTCCAGAGACTCGACGCCAACGCTGGAATCTCCAAGGGGGAGGTCTTCTGCTACCTGGGAGAGATCAGTGCCAAGCAGGGGGACCGAGCGAAGGCGCTGCAGATGTTCGAACGCGCGATCGAAAATGATCCGGCGCTCGAGCGCGCCCGTACGAAGCTCTCGGAGCTCAAAGGGTGAGCCCGCGACCAGCGCTGGCCTTGGCCGGATGGGGCGGCGGTCTGCTCGCTCGCCTGTGGCTCTCGACCGTGCGCGTGCGCGTCGTGCACGATCCCGCTCTTGGGGCTGCCCAAGACCGGCCCTGGGTGCTCGCCTTCTGGCACGGAGCCCAGTGGCCCCTTTTGGCATGGCGGCGGCGGCGGCGTACCGTGGTGATGGTGAGCTGGTCGCGCGATG
>DASPUY010000200.1:0-10901 GCA_035622655.1 Polyangiaceae bacterium | reverse complement strand
GGGCTCCTCCGCCTCGCGCGTATGGCCGAGCTCGCCGCGGTCCCGGCGCTTTTCGGATACGGAGGGGTCTCGGTTCGCGAAGTGTCGGACGGATCGGGTCGATCCAATGTGCTCGCCCCTGAATTCGAGGTCGTGTGGTCGGTACCGGAGCCGCGATTGAGCGGGAGCTTGGGAGGCGCAATCGGTCTCGTTCTCGGATCATCTCCGTTGCTCGCGCATCTCGGAACGGTCGATCTCGGAGTGATCGTCACCTGCGTGGGCGGCGCGACGGGCGCTCTCGCCGGAGTCATGCACGCCCGCGATCGACTCCGCCGCGCGGAGAACGAGGCGCAGCAAGTTCGCGTGCATGCGCTGGAGCGGAGTCTCTCCTTGAAGGAAACCTACGAGCGCGAAGCGGGCGGGCGGCTCGAGGGAACCGTTGTCGCCGGACAGTACCGCATCGCGCGCCGCATGGGGTCCGGCGCAACCGGCGTCATCTACGAAGCGGCCCGGACGTCCGACGGTCTGCCCGTCGCGATCAAGCTGCTGCGCGCAGCGGCTGCGCACGAAGCCGTCGCGAGCGATCGCCTGCGGCGTGAGGCCGAGGCGCTCGGACTCGCGTGGCATCCCAACGTGGTCGAGGTGATCGAGCACGGACATCTCGCCGACGGAACGACCTACCTCGTGATGGAGCTCTTGCGCGGCGAATCCCTCGCCGCTCGGCTGCACTCGAAAGGGCGACTGACCTCGAGCGAGCTGTGGCCGATCGCGATGCAGGTGTGCGAGGCGCTGGCTGCCGTGCATGCGGCCGGAGTCGTGCATCGCGACCTCAAGCCTTCGAACATCTACTTGAACGCCGTTCGGGATGGGGCGTCGGCTCTCGAGCACGTGAAGCTCATCGACTTCGGCATTGCCCGGGTCGAGTGGGAAGAGACGCGCATCACCAACACGGGCGGCCCGCTCGGGACACCCGGCTACATGTCGCCCGAACAAGAAGCGGGCGACGCCGACGTCGACGCCCGCAGCGATCTCTTCGCGCTCGGCGCTGTCCTCTACGAATGTCTCGTAGGAGAACCGCCGCCACCCCGAACGCCGAGTGGTTTGCTTCACATGCGAGCGTCGCAGTCTTCTCGGCGCGACTCGGGAACCCAGAAGGCATCGGTCCTCGTGCCCCCGGCGTGGAAGGCAGTCATCGACAAGGCGATCGCGTTCCGTCCCGAAGACCGGTTTCAGGACGCACGATCGTTCGCCTTGGCCCTGAGGGGTCTGCAGGAAGGCGTCGCGCAAGCCGGGGGCTAATCCCCATGCCGCTGCATGCCGTGCAGCGCTTTAAACGACGACTCGCAGGCTCTTTCCGGAAACGACGACCTCGTTGTGGCTTCCAGTTCGGTAACCCTGCAAGTCGAGCGTCACGTACGCAAACCCGAACCGCTTGCCGGCGTCTACGATCGCATCGCGCTGGTCGAACGCTCGGGCAAGCTCGCTGCGCGCCACTTCGACACGGGCCAGAGCCTGCTCGCGCGCCAGCGCGTCGCCCGCCCCGGGGCCCCCGTCCTTCCGAGCCCGGGAGGACGAAGCGGAATGCAGCGCATGCCATCGCACGCGGACTTGTCGCAAGCCGAGCCCGCGCAGCTCGGCCTCGAAGCCGCCGATTTGCGCGAGGCGCTCGCGGGTCACGGCCGTCCCGTAAGGAATTCGGCTCGAGAGGCATGCGCTCGCAGGTTTGTCCCAGATGGTGAGGCCTACTCGACGAGCGCACCGGCGCACGTCCTCCTTGTGAAAGCCGCACTCGACGAGCACGCTGCGTACGCCGGATCTTTTCGCGGCCTCGAGCCCCGGACGGTAATCGCCGAGGTCGTCGAGATTGGTGCCGTTGATCACCCAGTCGAGGGTCCACTCGCGCGCCTTGGTCAAGGCGATGTCGTAAAGCTCGCTCTTACAGTGAAAGCAGCGGTCGGGAGCGTTTGCTACGTAACCGGGACGTTCGATTTCCCGTGAATCGACGAGCTCGTGGCGCGCGCCGATTTGCGTCGCGATGGCGATTGCCGCCTCTTTTTCGAACGGCGCGAGGCTGGGTGAAACGGCCGTCATGCCGACGACGTGCTGCCCGAGGACTTCGTGCGCCACGGCGAGCACGAGCGCACTGTCGACGCCGCCCGAGTAGCAGACGAGGGCCGATTGCATCGAGCTTAGAAGCGCCCGAAGTTGCTCGAGCTGGGGATCGGCAGTCTCTAGCATCCGGGGGACCCATCCGCGCGAAATGGCGTGAGCTCGGTCTTACTTAGCACCTTTTCCGATAACTGCTAGCATGTTCAGTAATGGCGCCCTTACCGCAGCACTCCGTCGACATTTCCACGCTGCTCGCCGGACGAGCCAACTCGAAGCGCATAGACGGCAGAGGAAATCTCGCGCAGCTCGAATCGAGGCGAATGCTGCGACTGGCCGGGGAAGGCGAGGGCTCCGTGCCTTTGACCCTGGCCTGGCCGGAGCTCTGCGAAATTTTGCCAGATGGCGGGCTGCCGCGAGGAGTTGTGGAGCTCACGGCTCACGGACTTCTCGGAGGGACCACGAGCTTCGCGCTTGCCGCCGTTTGCGCCGGGCAGGCGCGAGCACCGACGGCTTGGTCCGCATGGATCGATCCCGAAGCCACTTTGCACGCCCCGGGCGTCGTCGCGGCGGGGGTCGACCCAGCTCGAATGCTCGTCGTTCGTCCACCACGCGCGCAGCTCGCCCGCGTCGCGATCAAGGTCGTGGCGTCGAGCGCGTTCGAGGTCGTCGTCGTGGACTTCGACTCGCTCGTCGGCGCGACACCCGAAACGCTCCTGTTCGACGGCGGTGCTCCTTCGATGCGATCCCCGGAGATGCTCGTGCGTAAGTTGGCGCTGGCTGCCGAGCCGAATGGCACGACAGTGCTGCTACTCAGCGACTCGAGCCGGCCCCGTGCGGCCGTGTGGCCCGTGGTGCTGCGTCTGGAGCTGTCGCGCCCGACTCGACTCGATTTGTCCGTTCGGATCGGAAAGGACCGGCGCGGGCGTGTCGGCCTGGCCAAAATAGTTCCCTTTCGGCCTCTCGCACGACTCGGGTGATCATGCGTCGCTTCGCGTGCATCGCGCTCCCCGAGATCTACGAGGAGATAGGAAGAGATCGCGATCTGCCCCCCGTGGACGGAGATCGTCGCGTGCCCCTCGGTATCGTCGTCGCGCGCCTCGGGGGCTCTGTGAATACCGAAATCGATCTGCGGGGCGGCTGCCGACTCGACGCGGTCTCGCGGGAAGCGCATCGGCTCGGCGTGCGCGTCGGGCATACGATCGCCACTGCACGCTCGAAGTGCTCGCGATTGCGCGTGTGCGTGATACCTGAAGAGTCCGTTCGATCGGCGCTCGAGCGCATCGCCGAAGTGACGATGACATTCGGCCCAGCGGTCGCGTTCGACGAGGGGCAGAACGTCGTATGGGTCGACATCGGCGGCTGCGCTCATTTGCATGGTGGCGAGCAAAACCTCGTGCGGGCCCTCGACTCGAGCGTTCGGGCTCTGGGCCACGTGTGCCGAATTGCAATCGCCGACGGGCCGCGCATCGCCGCAGCCGTCGCACGATATTGGCCAGACGCCTCACCGTGCGTCGTCCCCGAAGGAGAAGGAGCGACGGCCGTTCGCTCTCTCCCCATGACTGCGCTGGGCCTCGACGACGACGTCGTTGCCTGGCTGTCCGATTTGGGCTTGCGCAGCTGCGGCGATTTGCAAAAGCTCCCACGCCACGCTCTCGGCGCAAGGCTCGGCGCGCGCACTCACGACGTGATGCAGATGCTCGACGGGGACGATCGAGCGCCGCTCGATGCGTGGCGTCCGCCGCAGGTGCCCGAAGAACGTATCGAGCTCGAGTGGGGGATATCGTCCGTCGACGCTCTCGCGTTCGTCACCAAAACTCTGTGCGATCGGCTTTCATCTCGCCTGGAAGGGCGGGCGATGGCAGCCGCACGCATCGAGCTCGTACTCGGCCTCGACCGTGCCATTTGCGGAGACTCTTCTTCCACGCTCGAAATGACGTTCCCTTCGCCCGTCACCCGTGCCGACGACTTGCATGCCGTCGTGCGGGCTCGATTGGAGCGGAAGACACTGCCCGGGCCAGTGCTTTCCATGACTCTACGAGCGCCTGCGCTCGAACGCATCCCCTCGCGCTCGCTCGACCTCCTGACAGCTGAAGCAAAATCCGTGCGGGCGTTGCCACGGCTGGTCGCAGAGCTGGCCGCTCACCTCGATCCGGCGAACGTCGGCACACTCGAGCTCGTCGATACGTGGGTTCCTGACGAACGGACACGTCTCGTGCCATTCGGTGCGAGTCGTGCTTCGAATCGAAAGACGAGCCAGTCACTCGTGACTTCTGCGCTCGAGCCTTCGCGGCTCGTGCAGGCGTTTGAAGTGCCGCTCCAAACGCTGGCTCTCATCGAAATCCTCGCGCGCGTTGAGGCGGCAGAATGGTGGCGTCGCGGATTCAAGCGTCTCGACCTGGCGGCGGCATGGACCGTCGTCGGCGGAAAATGCGGACGGATTCCGGCGTCAAGGATGGCGGACGATCCTCGCGCGGACAATCGGGTCAGTGCACTCGAGACTACCACTCAGGCCCTGGCATGGGTCGAGCTGGCATCGCAATCCGATAAGCCAACAGAAGAAGTCCATGTTGCGATTCGAGGTTGGATCGATTGAGGCAATTTGCCTCGACCGAAAGGGAGATGCGACATCGACAGCGACGAGATTTGCAGCTACGGCACTTGACATCATGCGATCGCCTGAATTCGAAAAGCGCGTGTCCTCTCGATCGCTCCTCGTCGTCGAAGATGACGGTGACATTCGGGAAGCGCTGGATGGATTGCTCTCGACGGAAGGCTTTCGCGTCTTCGGATGTTCCAACGGCCGCGAGGCGCTCGCCTGGTTGCGAGCTTCCCCGAAACCGGACTTGATCTTGCTCGACTTGATGATGCCCGTGATGGATGGCTGGCAGTTCCGCGTGGCGCAGAAAGAGGACCCGGAACTTGCCAAAATCCCCGTGCTCGCGCTCAGCGCCGATTCGACGGCAAAAGCGGCAGCCATCGACGCCGAAGCTTACCTGAAGAAACCGGTCGACTACGACACGCTGATCGACACGATCGATCGTCTTCTCGTTGCGAGCGAGCATCGAGAGCTTCAAGCGCGGCTCGCACAAACCGATCGGCTCACTTCGCTCGGCACGCTCGCTGCGGGAGTCGCTCACGAAATAAACAATCCGCTTGCCTACGTACTTTTGAATATTGGATATCTGGCCGAATCGTTGCCGAAACTCTTCACGAATCAAGACGACGATCGCGTTCGCGAGACGTTCGTTGCGTTGAATCATGCGCGCAACGGAGCCGAACGCATTCGAGACATCGTCCAGAGCCTCAAGACGTTCTCTCGTCCCGAAAACGACTCTCGCGCCCCCCTCGACGTCATCCGTGTGCTCGACGCGACGCTTGCGATGGTCGCGCACGAGATCCGTCACCGAGCCCTCCTGGTGAAAGACTATGCGCCGGTCCCCGAGGTACTCGCGAACGAAGCGCGCCTGGGACAGGTATTTCTGAACCTGCTCATGAACGCCATTCAGGCATTGCGAGACGATCGCGTCTCTTCGAACGAAATTCGCGTCGTCGTCAAAGCCTCGGACGTCGATCGCGTGGTGATCGAGATACGCGACAACGGCGTCGGCATTCCGACGCAAGTGCAAGGCCGCATCTTCGAGCCGTTCTTCACGACAAAACCGATCGGTATCGGGACGGGGCTCGGGCTCGCGATCTGTCACGGAATCGTGACCTCGCTCGATGGAACGCTGACTTTCGAGAGCGAGCCCGGTAAAGGAACCGTGTTTCGTGTCGAGCTGCCCGCCGTTGGCCGCCCTTCCGACGAGCACACGGTCCAGCGTGCGGACGATCCGAGCAAAGCTCCACCGGATCGACTCGCCGGCGACGCGCCGACCGGACGCGTCTCGAGCGAATCCCCGTCGGGCTCGACTTCGCACAACGTGTCGGCCGGACGGATTCTGGTCGTCGACGACGAACCAATCGTCTGCTTTGCGCTCGAACGGCTGCTCAGCAAGGAAGGCGAGGTCGTGGCCGTCACGAGCGCCCAGCAGGCGCTCGCGTGCGTCCGATCCGGCGAACGATTCGACGTCATCATTTGCGATCTCATGCTGCCCGAGATGGACGGGCCCGCGCTGCACGAACACGTGCAGGAGATCGATCCGAAGCAGGCGGAGCGAATGGTGTTCGTGACGGGAGGCGTGTTCACGAAGCGGGCCCGTGATTTCCTCGAGAGCGTGCCGAACCCACGGCTCGGCAAGCCATTCGACATCGACACGTTGCTCGCACTCGTGCGCGGGTGGATCCCGCGTGTTCGGTGATCGCCCTCGCGTCGTGGCCATGTTCGTCGAGCTGGCCGCGCGCACCCATTTTTCGATGCTGCGAGGGGGATCCTCCCCCAAGGCGCTCGTGGGACGAGCCGCGCAGATTGGCTACGACGTCCTCGGCGTGGCGGATTGCGACGGACTTTACGGTATGGTGCGCGCTCTCGAAGCCGCCGAGGAACTCGATATCCGACTCGTGGTCGGTTGCGAGCTGGCGATCGACGACGCTCCCATTGGAGCGCTGTGGCTCCACGTCGCCACGCACGTAGGATACAGGAACCTTTGCCGGCTCTTGACCGAAAGCCATGCACGTCACCCCAAAACTCGCTCGCGCAGGCCACGGGATGGCGAGGCGAGGGGACGACGCGCTGGGATTCCGATCGAGCGCGTGTGCGAGCTGGCCGATGGCCTGTGGTGCCTTTTGCCCGTGGAAGCGGCGAAATCCACTGCCTCTCGGGCGAGTGGCGACGCAACCGACGTCGCGAACGAACGCCTGGACATCGCCATCGAGCGACTGAAAGAGGCATTCGGCGAGCGACTGTCGCTCGCCGCATGGCGGCACCTCGACGGCGACGACGGAGCCCGGATCGCTCGGATCGAGAAAATTTCGCGCAAGCTCTCGGTTCCGGTGTGCGCCACCAACCGTGTGCTGTACTCGAAACCGGACGACAAGCCGCTGTTCGACGTGCTTCATTGCATTCGAGAAGGCCTCACGCTCGACGAAGCTGGTCGCGGGCTCGCCTCCAACGCAGAGGCGCACCTGAAGTCGGTCGCACAGATGAATCGGCTTTTTTCCGATCGACCGGCCTGGCTCCAACGATCAAGCGATATTGCTGACTCGTGTCGATTTTCGCTGCGCGGGCTCGAGTACCATTTTCCGTGTGCGCTCGATGCGCACGCGCCGGGGTTCCCAGGTGAACGCGAGTCGGACACTGGGCCGACTCCCTCCGAGGAAACGTCCGACGAGGTATTGCGCCGTTTGACTTACGAAGGGGCGCTTGGCCGGTATCCGGACGGAGTACCTGATGGCGTTCGCGCTCAGATCGAGAGAGAGCTTGCTCTCATCGAACGAATGCAGGTCGCTCCCTACTTCTTGAGCGTCCGCTCGATCGTCGAGATGGCGAAAGCGCGTGACATTCTCTGTCAGGGACGCGGCAGCGCGGCGAACAGCGCCGTTTGCTACTGCCTTGGCGTCACCGCTGTCGACCCGATAAGGGGCACTTTGCTCTTCGAGCGTTTCCTGTCGGAGGAGCGTCGTGAGCCCCCGGACATCGACGTCGACTTCGAGCACGAACGCCGAGAGGAAATCATTCAGGCCATCTATGACCACTACACGCGCGATCGAGCCGCCATGGTGAGCGAAGTCATCTCGTACCGCGGGAAAAGCGCACTGAGGGACGTCGGCAAGGCGTTCGGGCTGTCGTTCGAGCAGGTGGAGCGCCTGAGCGCCCTCGTGTCGTGGTGGGACAAGCTCGACGAGATTCCGCCTAATCGTATCATTTCTTGTGGATTCGATCCCCGCGACGCGCGCATTTGCCAAGTACTGAACCTGGCACGCGCCATCGAGGGCTATCCGAGACACCTGTCGATTCACGTGGGGGGCTTCGTGCTCAGCGCGGAACCTCTCGTGAACGTTGCCCCCATCGAGCCGGCGACGATGCCCGGCCGCACGGTCATTCCCTGGGACAAGGACGATCTCGACACTCTCGGCTTTTTCAAGGTCGACGTCCTCGGGCTCGGAATGCTGACCGCCATCCGCAAGGCGCTGGCGCTCGCCCAGACGGACCGACGCATCGCGGCACCGACCGCAATCGACCAGCTCGCCAAAATTCCTGCGGAGGACGGGTGCGTATACGACGCGCTCTGCGCGGCCGACACCGTCGGCGTCTTCCAGATCGAGAGCCGTGCGCAGATGGCGATGCTGCCGCGGCTACGGCCACGATCCTTCTATGATCTCGTCATCGAGGTGGCGATCGTTCGACCCGGTCCGATCCAAGGAGGGATGGTCCATCCTTACCTGCGGCGTCGTTCGGGTGAAGAGGAACCGAACGTTCCTCATGCGAAGCTCGCGCCCATCCTCGAGCGGACGCTCGGAGTCCCCCTTTTCCAGGAACAGGTCATGCAGCTCGCCATCGTAGGTGCGGGCTACACGGGCGGCGAGGCCGATCAGCTTCGGCGCGACATGGCCTCGTGGCGCCGCAACGGCAGGCTCGAAAAACACAGATCTCGGCTGCTCGACGGATTCGAGAGAAATGGCATCCCGAGGGAATTCGGAGAGCGCTTGTATCGATCGATCGAAGGCTTTGGCGAGTATGGTTTTCCCGAGAGCCACGCCGCAAGCTTCGCTCTCCTCGTGTACGCGAGCTCGTGGCTCAAAGTGCATCATCCCGCGGCATTCGCCGCGGCCTTGATCAACAGTCAGCCGATGGGATTCTATTCACCGGGTACAATCGTGTCCGACGCGGAGCGTCACGGGGTCGAGGTCTTGCCGTCGCGCGTCGACGCGAGCGACTGGGACTGTACCCTCGAATGCAGAGCCGACGTCGCGGGCAGCCCCCTCGCGCTACGACTCGGGATGAGGATCGTCAAGGGGTTGGGCGAGGCAGCGGCCAAGCGCATCGAATGCGCACGACGCGTGCGCTCCTTCGATTCCATCGAGGACATGGTCAACCGCGCCCGAATCGGTAGAAGCGACATCGAAGTACTGGCGCGCTCGGGCGCACTCGCGAATTTCGGCCTGGAGAGACGCGAGGCGATGTGGAAGGTACGCGTCCCTCACGAGCGACGGCTGTTGGCGGGTGTCGATCTCAGCGACGACATGCCGGAATTTTCGCCGATGTCGACCTCCGCCAAGCTCGTGCTCGACTACAAAGCGACCGGAGTGGCCGTCGGCAACCATGTGATGAACATCGTTCGCCCATCGCTGCCGGCGCAATTCTCCACGGCGCACGACTTGTCACTCTTGCCACATGGTGCGCAAGTGAGCACGGCGGGGCTCGTGATCTGTCGCCAGCGACCCGCGACTGCGAGCGGAGTCGTTTTCGTCACGCTCGAAGACGAAACGGGATTCATCAACTTGGTGCTGTGGTCAGCGGCGTTCGAGCGCTGGCGCCACGTCACGACGACGAGTTCGATGCTCTCCGTGCATGGAACGATCGAAAAGCAAGGTGCCGTCGTCCACGTCATCGTCGATCGCGTCGAGAAGCTCGGCGTGGAAGTACCGCCCATGAGTCGGGATTTTCATTGAGCTTCGAGCTCCCTCCGATCGCCGCGAACCGCCCAAAGGGCCGCGCCGCTCTCGGGATCCTGTTGCCGGCATCGATTGCCTGTGCCGTCGCCCCGGCGACCGTCGCGGGATGCGCACATGAGGGCGCGGTCCCTGCGGCGGCCGAGCCGCCGGAACAAGCCGCCGGCAAGCCGCGCGAGCCCCGAGCCGAAACCGAATTTCAGCAAGGGTACGCAACGTGGTACGGCGGCAAGCTGGCTGGGCATCGGACGGCGGACGGCGGCGTATTCGATCCGCGCGCGATGACCGCGGCTCATCGAACGCTGCCGTTTGGAACGTGGGTCGAGGTGACCTGCGTCGACACGGGACGGAGCGTGCGCGTGCGCATCACCGATCGCGGGCCGTTCGGCCACGCAGAGCGCATCATCGATTTGTCGCGAGCGGCAGCCGACAAGCTGGGAATTCGCTCGCGGGGCATCGCGCCCGTGGCCATCCACGTCGTGGACGGGCCCTGAGCCTTCCGCAATCGCGGCTTCGCGAGGGTCGTGCGCCGACCTCGGGAGCTCGGGGGGCTTCGAGACTTCCAGAAGCCCTCCGGGCCGGACAGGTGGCACTCTGATCCGCGCCAGCCCGGATCCGGGCCCCGACCGCCGCCGGGCGGACGCAGCGGGTCTCGTACTCCGCGGGGAAAACTCCAGGGAAACGCAGCGTTCGCGCCGGCACGCCGCATGCTTTCCTTCGCGCGGCTTGCCGAAGGCGGTTCTGCCCGCCACCTCACGACCTGAATCTCGAAGAAGAAAGGTGCTTATCCAAAGTATCCGAAGAACAAAAAAAAGACCGCATGTGCGTCAGCGCGAATGCCCCGAGCCCGCGAGAAGCCTGGCAGGCCCCTCCGGCGCCCAGTGGCAGGCAGTTGCCAGTGGGCCGCTTGGGTTCCCTGACAGCGACATACAAACGCCCCCGCGATACGCCCATGGCGGGGTCTGAGCTCGTGACGGGACGCGCGGCGCCTGACCAGACGAGACGAGACGAGACGAGACGCGGCAGCGGCAGCGGCAGCGGGCAACGAAACCGACACCGACACCGACACCAAGACCGACACCGAGCGCGGAGTGAAAAGCCGAGGTGAAGACCCGAGGAGAAAACGCTCGGGTGGCCCCGGGGATCGCTCCCCGGGGCTCCCTCGGATCCGGACGTGCGCGACTCGCGCATCCGGCTCTTCGTGACACGGTGTTCGCTACGCGGGAGCGTGTGGTGGCCGCGCAATTCGCGGGTGCGGGAGCGGA